>NZ_JBEFRW010000003.1:0-513712 GCF_053483195.1 Mycolicibacterium sp. XJ2546
CGGGTCAGGGCGGCGTAGCGCGACACATGGTGATCGGTCGAGCCGAACTCGTACTGCAGGGCGGTCAGCCGCTTGAAATAGTGACCGATCGCGAGCTCCTCGGTCATGCCCATCCCGCCGTGCAGCTGCACGGCCTCCTGGCCGATCAACCGCGCGGCCCGCCCGATCGTGGCCTTCGCCGCCGACACCGCCCGCGCCCGCATGACCGGCTCGGCTTCGAGGTTGAGGATCGCCAGATAAGCAGCGGCCACCGACTGCTCGAGCTCCATATGCATGTCGACCATGCGATGCTGCAGCGCTTGGAAGCTGCCGATCGGCTGCCCGAACTGCTGACGCTGCTTGGCATATTCGACGGTGTCCGCCAACACCTTTCGCATACAGCCCACGGCTTCGGCGCACACCGCCGCCGCGCCCTCGTCGCGGGCCTGCTCCAACGACGCCGCTGCGCCGCCCTCCTCACCGAGAAGCGCGGTGCCCCCCAGCCGTAGACCGTCGAAGACCAGATCGGACGCGCGGCGATCGTCGACGGTCCGGTAGTGCTGGGCCGTTAGGCCGCCGGCGGCCTCGGCGAGATCGACGACGAACAGCGAGATTCCGTTGGTGGTGCGCGCCGTGACCAGAAGGTGCGACGCCAACGGCGCGCTGGCGGCGACGATCTTGGCGCCCCGCAGCACCCAGTCGTCACCGTCGCGCTCGGCGAGCGTTGCCGCGTCACGCCAGTTGTCACCCGATTCGGCTTCGGTGGCGGCCAAGGCCACCACGGCCGTCCCGGCGACGACGCGCTCCAGCAGCGCGGTCGCCACCTCGCCGCCGGCGCGGCGCAACAGCCCACCAGCCACCACGACGGTGTCGACATACGGCTCCACCACGAGCGACTGTCCCAGCGCCTCGGCAATCACCATCATCTCGACCGGTCCGCCGCCGATGCCGCCGACGTCCTCGGGTAACGCCGCCCCCAGGATGCCCAACTCGTCGGCGAAACCCGCCCAGATCTCCGGCTGCCACCCGGGACCTGTCTTGGCCGCGGTCCGGCTCTTGTCCAGGTCGTATCGCGTCGACAGGAACTTGACCAGGCCGTCGCGCAGCAGTTCCTGTTCCTTGCTCAGCTTGAAATCCATAGCAAGCCCTTCATCAAAGTCCGAGTGCCGCTTTGGCGAGGATGTTGCGCTGAATCTCGTTGCTGCCGGCGTAGATCGAGCCGGCCCGGTCGTTGAAGTAGCGCAGCGGCGCGACGGCCTGCCACGGCTCACCGCTGAGATAGCCGTCCGGTGGCGGCTCGAACATCGACACCGGCCCGCCCGGACAGGTGCCGTGAGGCTGGTAGGCCCGGCCGCGGGGACCGGCGGCCTCCATCGCGAGTTCGGTGATGGCCTGGCTCAATTCGGTGGCCAGCACCTTGAGCATCGAGGCGGCGACGCCGGGGTTCTTGCCTTCGGCGACGGTGGCCAGCACCCGGTACTCGAGGATCTCCAGCACCTCGGTGCGGATCCGCGCGTCGGCGAGCTTACGGGCGAACGCGGGATCGTCGATCAGCTTGCCGCCGCCCGGTGCGGGCTGATCGGCGGCCACGCCGGCGATCTCGTCGGCCATCACCTGCAGGGCAGGGGAGGAGGCGCCGCCACCGCGCTCGAACTCCAGCAGGTATTTGGCCACCGTCCAGCCGTCGTCGATCTTGCCCAGCACGTTCTTCTTGGGCACCCGGACCTCATCGAAGAAGACCTGGTTTTGCACCTCTTCGCCCGATGTCATCACCAGCGGGCGGACCTCAATGCCCGGCGAAGTCATGTCGATGAGCACGAACGTGATGCCCTGCTGCTTTTTCTGCGTCTTCGACGTCCGCACCAACGCGAACATCCAGTTGGCTTCGCGGGCGTGGGTGGTCCAGATCTTGCTTCCCGTGCAGACGAGGTCATCGCCGTCGTCCACGGCAGCCATCGACAAGGCCGCCAGATCCGAGCCCGCTTCCGGTTCGGAGTAGCCCTGACAGAAGAACACCTCACCGGTCAGGATCCGCGGCAGAAAGTAGTCCTTCTGCTCGTCGGTGCCGAACGCGATCAGGGCGTGCGCCACCATCCGGATACCCATCGGCGACAGGGACGGCGCGCCGGCGAGCGTGGATTCGCGGCTGAAGATGTAGTGCTGGGTCAGGCTCCAGTCGCAGCCGCCGTAGTCGACCGGCCATGCCGGCGCCGCCCAGCCGCGTTCGTGCAGGATCTGCTGCCACTCCATGCTCGCTTCGTGGTCGGCGTAGACACTGGTCATCAACTTCCCGGCGCGACGTAGCTCCGGCGTCAGCTTGTCTTTGAGAAATGCCCGAACCTCATCGCGAAACGCAATGTCGGTCTCCGACCATCTGAGGTCCATCGTCGATCCCCTGTCTGCCGAGCGCCCCCACAGGGTAAACCTAGTTAATCAAGTGGGGCGGGTGCGGGTCCGTATCTTCCATCGCGGGTGACGGTTTACTTCAAGCCAGCAATAATCAGGGCATGGAACGGCGCCGAGGCGGTCAGGACCCACAGTCACCCATGGCACTGTTGCGGGAGTTGCCCGCACTGGTCGTGCTCGAACGTCTACCGGTACCCGTGCTGGCCATCGCCGAAGACGGGGAGATCCTGTTCGCCAACGCGGCCTTCGGCGACATGCTGGGTCAAACGCCTGAGGACATCATGGCGCTGAAATTCCCCGACGTCTTCCACACCATGCCGACCGACGAGTCGGCCGTGTCGCTGGTGCGCGCCCACGCCAACCTCGTCGTCGAACTGCTGCACGAGGACGGCTCAGTCGTGCGGGCGCGGATGAGCAAGTCGGCGCTGCTGCGCGGCGACGACCCGGTGGCCCTCGCCACGTTCCAGGACCTCACCGAACGGCTGTGGTACGCCGAACTGTAGGGCTGCGCTAGGACGACGCCGTGCGCCGCATCGACTCCCTTGCCAAGAACTCGCGAAAGTAGGGCAGCGAGTCGGCGGTGGCGATCCCGGGTAGCAGCACGTCCCACATCGTGGCGATCCGTGGAAGCAAATCCGTTCCCGAAGTCGTGGCGCTGGAAAGCAGTTCGGCGCCCATCATCGCGCCGATGATCGCTTCGCTGATGGAGCGCGTGTCCAGATCCGGTCGCACATCGCCCTCTTCGATTCCCTCGGTCACGTTCAGCAACACGCTGTGCACCCACCCCTCGTATTGCTGCACCGCGACCTCGTTGAACTCTCCCAAGGCCTGAAGCAGATGAAGCCCGATGCGTGCCACCATGTCGGTGCGCATCAGGTGACCGACGAAGAACGAGCCGTGAATGATGCGCTCCAGGGCCGGCGCCGACAGTTTGGTAATGCTGCTGAACGCGCGCAGCAGGATGGCGTTGCCCTCTTCGATGATCGCAGTGGCCAGGGATTGCTTCGAGTCGAAGTGGTAGTACAGCGCACCCTTGGTCAGCCCGGCGTGCTCGATGATGTCGCCTAACGCGGTGGAGTCATAACCGACCTCGTTGAACAACTGCACTGCGGATGCGATGATCCGCTGCCGAGTCGCCTCAGAGCGGGCTTGGCGCACCACTCTCCAAGCACCTCCCGGATCCGCGGCTCACCGGTTGGCTACGCCTGGACGCGAATCATAGATCACCGGCGAAGGGGCTTGGCCTTCCTGATCGCGATACCGGTCCGTCTCTTGATGAACTCCACGACATAGGTTCTGCGGTCGTCGACGACGATGCCCGGCACCATCAGCGACCAGGCCGCCTCGAGTTCACGCAGGAAACGTTCGGCGTCGGCCAGGTCGCTGCACTGGCGTAGGCCGAGGTACATCGACACCAACACACGCGCGACGCCCATCGCATCGGCGTCTTTTCGCACGTCGCCCTGTTCCACGGCTTTCTTGATGATCCGAGCGATCGCATCGATCCACTCGTTGAGGACTCGGAACTTCAGGTCGTCGGCCTGTCCAATTGATTCGAGCAGGTTCAACCCGGCCCGGGCCACGTCGTCACTGATGTCCTCGACGGCGATCTGGAAGTAGATGTCGATAAGCGTCTCCAGCCCCGAAAGCCGTTGTGCCAACAGTCCGGTGATCGACGTCCGGGCTTCCGCGGAGCGGTGTTCGACGATCGCCGAGGCCAACGCGTGCTTGGACCGGAAGTGAAAGTACATCGCACCCTTGGTCACTGACGCATCGGCGAGGATGTCGTCGAGGCTGACCCTGCTGTAGGGCTGCTCGGCGAAGAGTCGGGCCGCCGCGCGGATGATCTGCAGCCGCGTGCTGTCCGAGCGCCGGTCGACTTGTTCGGTCACTGTAGGTAGCGCCGTCCGATCGTAAATAATCTTTGCCGTAAATTTCTCAACCGCGTAATTCTTTCATCCGCGTCACTTCAGTGACAGGGGGCACCCGCACGAATCAGCAGCTTAAGGGGACACCGCCTCAGACCCGCTGCGACGGGACGGCCCGCGCCTGTCGAGGGCTACACGTTGCTAAAAACTCAAAGTCATGTTCTTGCGCCCATAACAGCCAAAAAGTATGTAAAGTACACGTCGTGATGACTTGCGGTCCGTTGCGACCTGCGCAAATGCGTGCAGTCCGCAGCTGGGCTCGATTGCGGTCGCCACTGCTCGCTCGACGTCCGTCGAGCGTTCACGGGCGGGAGTCGCATCCCGTAGCCGAGGTTCGTTCGGGCAAACCGGCGCAAGTTTTCCCGTCGGCCGTGGTGGATTCAGGTTTTCCGCAATCACCTTTTGTTTTGATCGCCGACCGGTCGGGGCCGTTGCTGGCGTACCGCGCGAACCCAGCACAGATAGCAATATTGGGGTAATTAACGGTGAATTGGGATGAAGAAGTCGACCTGGTGTGCACCGGCTCAGGAACCGCTGGGCTGGCAAGCGCCATCGCGGTGTCCGACGTGGGCGGGGACGTGTTCGTTGCCGGGTCCGCTGTGGGCGTCGAGACCCGCGACAGTGCGATAGTGTCGGCGGCCCACGGGATATCGCCCTGGCTGGGCCTCGGCATCGCCGACGCCGAAACGAACGACTACTTCACGGCGCTGTCGTCGGATCTCACCCCCCTGCCGCGGGCTGCCCACGACCTCGGCGTGCCGATCCGGGTGGTTTCTGAGCCTGCGCCGGCACCGTCCGGCCGGACCGTCGCGCCGTTCGTCGGCGCCCGACTCGGGGACTGGGCGGCACGCTGTTTGGCCTCGCCGTACGGATACCTGCACTCGAGGGTGTCGGATTGGCACTCGAGCACAGTGCAGAGCAGCGACGGCGACATGATCGCGGTCGCGGAGATCGGGACGATGACACCCGCTGCTGGCGATGTCGGGGCATCGGTGCATGACTGGCTGCTGGCGCAGGCACACGACCGGCGCATCGCGGTGCATGCCGACAGCGTCCTGCAGCGCATCGTGTTCGAGGAAGGTGCCGTGGTGGGTGCGGTGTTCCTCACACCCGCGGGTCCGTTCGCCGTTCGTGCTCGTCACGGGGTCACAATCGCCGCAGACGACGTCCGCCCGGGCTCGGGCGGTTCGGGCCCGCTACCGGTCGGCGACGCCGCGCTGAGGGTGTGCCTGGTGAGCAAGCACGCGAGCCGGTTCGGCCGCGTCGAGTTGCTGACCTCCGAACCTTTCGGTCAGCCGGTCCCACCTACCTGCCAACCGGCCAACCGCCGGTTGCGCCGCAACCTGCACGCCACCCATGACCGTTCACCCCAGTGGCGTTGCGGAAAAGTGCACGGGCATCCGTCCGTCGGCCAGTAACGACGCCATCTCGTCGCTGGGCAACGGGCGCGACAGCAAGAACCCCTGGGCGCGGTGACATCCGTGCTGCAGCAACGTCAATGCCGCGGTTTCGGTTTCGACACCCTCGGCGACCAGCTCCAGTCCAAACGCGTCGGCGAGCGCGATGATGGCGCGCACGATGGCCAGGTCGCCCGGGTCGACTCCCAATTCGCGCACGAAGCTCTTGTCGATCTTGAGCGTGTCGACGGGCAGAGATTTGAGGTGCGTCAACACGCTGTAGCCAGTACCGAAATCATCGATGGCGAGGCGCACACCGACCTGTTTCAATGCGGCCAGGGTGATGCGGGTGGTCTCGATGTCCTGCACCACAACGCTTTCGGTGATCTCCAGGCACACCGATGCGCCGTCGAGGCGGAACTCGTCGAGGATCTCGGCGACCGTTTGGGCGAAGCCGTCGGTGACCAACTGCACCGGCGATACGTTGATCCGCAGTAGCACGTCGTGCGCGATGCCGCTGGCGCGCCACCTCGCGAACTCGGCGCAGGCGGCGTGCATGACCCAGCGTCCGAGTTCCCCGGCGAGGTTGATTGATTCCGCGACGCCGATGAACGTGTCGGGTGCGAGCAGTCCGCGGGTCGGATGCTGCCAACGGACCAGCGCTTCGGTGGCGAGTATCTCGCCGGTGTGCATGTCCACCTCGGGTAGGTAGTGCAGGACAAGCGCGCCGTCTTCGATCTGGCTTTGCAGGTGTATTTCGATGTCGTTGCGAAATTCGGTGTCAAGCGACATCTCGTCGGTGAATAACGCCACCTGGTTGCCGCCCGCACTCTTGGCGTTGAGCACCGCCTGGTCGGCGCGTCCGAGCAGATCCGATGTGGTGTCGCGGCCGGGAACGCCGACAGCCACGCCGATACTGACGGTGCGGGTGAGCATCTCACCGTCGACGGGCACGTGTTCGTGCAACGTCGATTTCAGCTGGTGGGCCAACGTTCCCGCCCTGGCCGCATCCATCGGTTCGGAGGGCACCACGACGAACTCGTCACCGCCGAGTCGCGCGATTAGGTTCGGGCCGTCGGCGCAGTCCTTGAGCCGTTCTGCCAGCGTTCTGATGAACCAATCGCCTGCCGTGTGGCCGAGATAATCGTTGATCGCCTTCAACCGGTCCAGGTCGAAGAACAACACCGCGACGGGACCGGGCTGCCCGGGCTGCAGGCGAGCCTCCAGGTGCGTCAACAGCGCACGGCGGTTGTACAGCCCCGTCAGGTCGTCGTGCTCGGCCAGGTAGCGCAGTTGATCTTCGGCGTCGATACGTGCCTGGACCTGGGCGAACAGCGAGGCGATCGCCTTCAGCGCGTTGAGCTCTGCCGGTGTCCAGTCGCGGTCGCCGAACTTGACGAAGCCGAGCACCCCGCTGGTGATGTTTCCTGAAAGCAGCGGAACGCACGCCATCGAGGTGGTCGGCACCTGCCTGCCTTCGTTGATCGTGTGCTGGTACTCGTCGGTGGAGGGTTCAGGCCGAAAAACAATCGGTTCCTTCTGGTGTTCGGCGAGCGCGAAGACCGGATCGGCATCGTCGAAGTACACCACCGCCAACGGGTCCGGATCCGGTATGCCCGGCCGTACCGGCCACTCGGCGACCAGCACCGAAGCCCGGATCTGGTGATCGTTGCGGCGCAGGAAACTGACGTCGACGCCGAAGTAGTCGACAAGGTCGGCCAGTACCCGCTGGCTGACCTCGACCTGGGTGGCGGCGTTCACCGCCATCAACTCGGTAGCGACTGACGTGACGAGGACTTCCAAACTCCGGGGCACTAAACCTCCGTACCAGGGGCCATCACACTGCGCCGGCGGCTCTGCACCGCCGGTCGCGGTGCGTGGGCGAGCCGGAGTACCAATGCCTGTGACTCTGCGGGATCGGTGCCGGCGACCATACGAAAATCATATTGCAGGTCAGTAAGCTCCTCGGCGTACGCAGGTGACAGCCCCCGCCGGTCCTGCGCGTCGACGGCGTAGAGGAACGCCGGTGAAACAGGTTGGACGCCAAGGCCGTGCTGCTGTGCGGTGACCCACACCGACTCCACGGCCGATCCGGCGCGCGCATAGTCGACCAGGTCAGCGCCCTCGAAGGAGATCACCCCGAGGGCACCGCATCCGATGACCCGGTCGTAGGTGTCGTCGCCGAGCGCAGCGCCACCGTCCCACGCGGCCAGGTGAGCCATCACCTCCGGTCGGCGCAGGATATCGAGCATGACCAGCTCGCTCTCCGGCAACCCGAGGGTGCGGACGTCGATGCCGGTATCCGGTGAGGGGTCGCCGGGCCAGCGCAGCTCGGCGATCATCTCGGCGTGCAACCGCGGTGTCAGGTACCGGATGCGGTCGGCGGCGGCGAGGATGCGTGCGGCGGCAGCGAGCTGTTCTGCCGTGTTGAGGATCGCGAGCCGGGCCCCCTCACGCCGCGCGGCCGCGGCCAGAAGATCCAGGGTGTCGGGGGAGACCGGCGTCGGCCCGGCCTGACAACGGTTTGTCTCGCGCTGCAGCATGGCCTCGTAGAGCGGGGCAAGCGTCGGATCGCCGCCCGGTGCGAGGTCCAGCGTCGCAACCAGGGGATAGCGCTCATCATCAGGCTCGAACGCGACCGCGGCGACCATCCCGTGCGCTGCCGCAGCGACACGGGCGTTGAACGCGGCCGCCCCCACCGCGACGGCGCTTGCCCGACGGCCGACGTCCATCGTGGTCGCATACTCCGGCGCCAAGGCGATCTTCACCGTGTGGCCGCGGGCCCAGATGCGCCAGGGCTGTGCGTTTCCCCCGGACGGTGCGCGGTTGGCCGCCTCCAGCACGGCTTGGACCGCATCATCGGCCGTCGCCGGCGTTTCGATGTGATCGTCGACCCGGCGATCGGTCGGCGGGATCGGGGGTTCTTCGATGCGGTCGAGGGCCGCGGCGACGTCGACTCGCACCCTGCCGGAAGCAAGCGGCTCACCCAGCCCGATGCGCCGGACCGCCTCGGCGACCGCGGCGGTGTTGAGCGCTACCTCCGACGCGATCTGCGGCCATGTCGACAGCGTTTGGCCCACCTCGATCAGCGATGCCGCCATGCGCGGGGACACCTGGGTCGCGTCGACCAGCCGCAGCGAGTACGGAACCTTCTCCCGGGCGTCCAGGTGCCTGAGTTGGGCGGCGTCCATGTCGCCGACCAGCCCATGCAGTGTCGGGCGGGTGGGTTCCAGGTCAAACCTCTCGACGTCGAGCAGACACCGGTCGGAGGTGGCCATCAACACCGGCAGTTTTCTAGCCCGTGCGGCTTCGCGGACGAGCACCTTGGCGTCCAGCGAGTCACACTCCTCGAGCACGATGTCAACGTTGTCCATGAACTCGTCAACGGAATCCGTTGTGATGCCGGAGGTCTGCACCACCACCCGCAGATAGGGGTCGAGTTCGGCGATCCTTCTGGCGCACACCACCGCCTTGTTCAGCCCCAAATCGAACACTGTGGCGGGCACGCGGTTGAGGTTGGACAGTTCGAGGTCGTCGAAGTCGGTAAGCCGAAGCTCCCCGCAGAAGCCCTGCGCAGCAAGGGTATACGCGATGGCATGGCCGACGCTGAGGCCGACGACACCGATACGCAGCCGGCTGAGCCGGTCGAGTTCGGCTGCGGTGACCAGGTTTCTGTTCCGGTCCAGCCGCAACCGTCGAAAGCCGTGCGGACCCAGCACGCTGACTACCTTTGCGCGCCAAGGATAGTACGCCCACCGGATCGGTTCGCGGGTCACGTCGGCGCCCGGCGGTGGCCGCAGACTGTCCAGGGCCCTCAGCTGAGCGGGTGCCGCGTCGACGAAATCGACCCGTGGGTCGGCCCGCAATTGCGAGAGGAGCGGCTCGTCAGCGTTGAGGATTACTGCGTTGCATTGTTCTGCACCATCGGTGCTTGCGGTCATTGCGCCATTCTGGCAGCCACCGGGTCGACTGCCTCATGAAGCCACGGCGCCATCTGTTGTTGCTCGGCGATGAACAGCGAAAGCTGCTGAGGGTCAGCATGGTTAGCAAATGTGCGCCGGTCCCACCACGCAAGCCTGGTCTGGTAACGGCGATCGGGGTAGGGCGTCGGCGGGATCTTGGTCGCCAACTGGCCGCCGGAGGACAACCAACGTTTGAGCACATACGAGGCCGCCGTGGCCACGATGAACTGGATGTCGAGCAAGTTCATGGCGTGCAGGGGAGTGCGCGAGATTGCGCTGGTCAGCTGGCGGCTGCGGTCGGGGTCATCGGTAACCCATGCGGTCTTCATCTCGACGACACCGAACGGCAGGCGGTCGGCGACCATTTTGCGCACGGCGGCGTAACCGGGTTGGCCGCTCCATTCCTGCAGGGCATGGCATTCCTCGGCCGACTGGTAGGGGCCTTTTGCGCGCAGGCCACCGACCACGCGGCCGGCGTCGTTCACGCAGGCCGCGAACAGAATCGTGTCGCGCCCAGACTGAAGAGCATCCATGTCCAGAGCGACCTCGACCCCGTGGTTGGTATAGCTTTTGCAGGCTCCCTGGACGAAGTCTTCCCACAGTTCGCGCTCGACGCGCGGGTCGGCGAACACGACCGTGCACTCGGTCTGCGGGTCGTAGCAGCTGGGGCTGTCCTGCAGGCTCGTGACAATGGGGTCGATGGTGTCGGCGGGCGAGATCGTCATGGTCGTCCATTTCGTTTGACGGCCAACCAACCAGTGGTTGGCGCTGATTTGTCGGATAGTTATGTCCGCATGCAATGTTGAGTATCTCGCTGCAAGTCGCCCGAATACCAGCTAGCGGAGAAATATTGTCCCGTGTTCGGGGAATACCCAGGAGTAGCTTCGTCGACGCCCCGGCCGATGAGCACCAGGCGGCTATCTTTGCAATCATTGTTTTGGCAGGTAGCTGGGGAGGTCGAGCGGTGGTGGCGAACTCACTGAGGGGGTAGAGGGCCGTTGGCATTCATATCGCCGATATTTTGCTCACCGCACCGGTAGCGAGCCGATTCTTGACGTTTTGAAGGCGGAAAGTCGAGTGAAAGCAGGGAATTGGCGCCGACGGTGGAGGCATCCTTTCCCCGATGATCGTTCTTGACCCGGTCCGACCTGTGTCCCGGTCGTCCACGTACACCGCTGGGGGTCGACGTCGACGAACCGAAGGGAACCGGCACGACTGGTAGCCCAGCTTTTTCTGCGCTCACCGTGGGCAGATGACACGCTATGGCAGATGGAGGAGAAGTATCCGGAGCCGGGCTCTGGCATTCTTCCGGTCAAGGACGTCGGCAGGTTGCTATTGCGCTGTGCCGACAGGCCGGGACTGGTCGCGGCGGTGAGCGCATTCCTCACCGATGCCGGCGCCAATATCCTCTCGCTCGACCAGCACGCGACCGAACAGTCCGGCGGCATATTCATGCAACGCACGATCTTTCATCTTCCCGGTCTCACGGCCGCGCGCGATGCCCTCGAGCGGGACTTCGCCAACCAGGTGGCCGCCAGGTTCGATATGGATTTCCGGCTCACCGAGGCGGCGAAGCCCAAACGGGTGGCAATCATGGCGTCCAAGGAGGATCACTGCTTACTTGATCTGCTCTGGCGCAACCGTCGCGGTGAACTCGACATGGCGGTGGTCATGGTGATCTCAAATCATCCCGACCTCGCCGATCAAGTCAGGCCTTTCTCGGTGCCCTTTCTGCATGTGCCGGCAACGAAAGATACTCGCGACGAGGCCGAACAACGCCAACTCGAACTGTTGCGAGGCAACGTCGACCTCGTTGTGCTCGCCCGCTATATGCAGATCCTCACACCGCGATTCATTGATGCGGTGGGTTGTCCGCTCATCAATATCCACCATTCATTCCTGCCCGCATTCATTGGCGCCGCACCCTATCGGCGCGCGAAAGAACGGGGGGTCAAGCTGGTCGGCGCGACGGCGCACTATGTGACCGAGGATCTCGATAACGGGCCGATCATCGAGCAGGATGTGGTGCGCGTGGGGCATCGTCACAGCGTGGCCGACCTCGTGCGCCTCGGCGCCGATGTGGAACGTCTTGTTTTGTCCCGCGCGGTGCTATGGCACTGTGAGGACCGCATCATCCGGTACGGCAACCAGACGGTGATCTTCTAGTGGGACGAAGGAGAAGCAGTGAGAACGTTCAAGGACCTCGATGAGCTCGTCGCGGCCGAAGGCGCCCAACTGGGTCCGACGGATTGGCTGGAAATCAGCCAGAAGCGGGTCAACCTGTTCGCTGACGCCACCGACGATCACCAATGGATCCACGTCGACCCCGAGCGCGCCGCAGACGGCCCGTTCGGCGGCACGATCGCGCACGGGCTGCTGACCCTGTCGCTGCTGCCGCGCTTCATGCACCAGCTCTACACCGTCGGCAACATCACGATGGCGATCAACTACGGCTACAACAAGGTTCGCTTCATCACACCGGTCAAGGTAGGTGCGAAGGTGCGCGCCCGCGCAGAGCTGTCCAAGGTCGACCAACTCGACGGCGCCGTGCAGTCGACCATGACGACGACCGTGGAGATCGAGGGCGCGGAGAAGCCGGCGGCTGTGGCCGAGGCGATCGTTCGCTATATCCGCTGACGCGCAGCTCAGTACTGCGTTGACCCCTGGTCGACCGGGATGGCCGCCGCCGTCAGATATTTCGAGTCGTCGGTGGCCAGCCAGCACACCACGTCGGCGACGTCCTCGGGTTCGAGGATCCAGGTCGGCAGGAACGGCGTCATCATGTTCTGCAGCGACGGGTTGGTCTCCATCGTCCGTCCGATCGCCGCGATCATGTCGCCGGAGCCCATCGCGGTGTTGACCGGGCCGGGGTGCACGCTGTTGACGCGGATCGAGTGCTTGCCGAGTTCGGCCGCGAACGCGCGGGCCATCCCGGTGACGGCGTGCTTGCTGGCGGTGTAGTGGATCATGAACGGCTGCAGCTTGATTCCCGCAGCCGAACTGATCAGGATGATCGAGCCGCCACGGTCGCCGTCGATGATGTTCTGCGCGCCGGCCATCACGGTGTTCCAGGTGCCGATGACGTTGACGTCCATGACGTCGCGAAAGTCGTCGACGGTGATCTCGTTCCACACCTGGGGCGGAGAGATGCCGGCGTTCGCGACGATGATGTCGAGGCGGCCCAAGGCGGCAGCACCGTCGGCAACCGCGCGGTTCAAGCCCTCGGTGTCGCGGATGTCGACCTGCGAGGCCAGGATCCGTCGCCCGGTTGCCTCGACGAGGCGGGTTGTTTCGGCGAGGTCTTCGGGTGTCGCATGGTCGTAGGGCACGCAGGACGGCAGTTTCCCGGCGATGTCGACCGCGATGATGTCGGCGCCCTCGTTGGCCATCCGGACGGCGTGGGCGCGGCCCTGTCCGCGGGCCGCACCGGTGATGAACGCCACCTTGCCGGTGAGTCGTCCGTTCATGCGCGCTCCTTCTGTGCCGCCTTGACGAGGTTGGATCCGATGATGAGCCGCTGGATTTCACTGGTGCCCTCGTAGAGTCGCAGCAACCGAACGTCGCGGTAGATGCGCTCCACGGCGACTTCGCGCATGTAGCCGCTGCCGCCGTGGATCTGCACGGCGAGATCGGCAACCTGGCCTGCCATCTCGGTGCAGAACAGTTTCGCCGCCGACGGGGCGACGCGGCGGTCTTCGTCGTCGACCCACTTGCGCGCCGCGTCGCGGACCAACGCGCGTCCGGCCATCACCCCGGTCTGCTGGTCGGCGATCATGGCCTGCACCAGTTGGAAGTTGCCGATCGGCGTGCCGCCCTGGGTGGCGTTGGCGGCGTAGGCGACCGATTCGTCGAGGGCGCGCTGCGCGGCGCCGACCGCGAGGGCGGCGATGTGCACGCGGCCACGCGCCAACGAGATCATCGCCGCGCGGTACCCGATGTCCTCGCTGCCGCCCACCAGCGCCTCGGCGGGTACGCGCACGTCGTCGAAGCTCACGTCGGCCGTCCACGCGCCTTCCTGGCCCATCTTGGCGTCCTTCGCGCCGACCTGGACGCCTTGGCTGGCGGCGGGCACCAGGAACACCGCGATGCCGGGGCCGTCGTCGTCGGCGGGGCGGGTGCGGGCGAAGACGACGAACAGGTTGGCCGTGGGTGCGTTGGTGATGAACCGCTTCTGGCCGGTGATGATCCAGTCCGTGTCGGTTCCGGGGCCTTGCGGAACGGCTTTGGTGCGCAGCCCCGACGGGTTGGACCCGGCGCCCGGCTCGGTGAGGGCGAACGACGCGACGACGTCGCCGCTGGCGATCGGCTCCAGCCAGCGGGCCTTCTGCTCGTCGGTGCCGAAGCCGACCAGCACCTGCCCGGCGATGCCGTTGTTGGTGCCGAACATCGACCGCAGGGCCAGCGACGTATAGCCCAGTTCCATCGCCAGTTCGACATCCTGGGCGAGGTTCAGGCCCAGCCCGCCCCACTGCTGGGGGATGGCGTAGCCGAACAGCCCCATCCTCTTGGCCTGCGCGCGCAGGTCGTCGGGCACCCGATCCTCGCTGAGGATCTCCTGTTCGCGCGGCACAACTGCGGTACGGACGAAATGACGTGTCTGAGCGAGGATCTCGCGGAAATCGTCGTCGCTGACATCGGTCATCGGCAGGTGCTTCCCTTCGATTCGCGAGCGGGCGGGCCTCCACCGCGAGCAGACGCAAAAGCGTACGAATCCGGCGCGAAACGCGCCACTTTGCGTCTGCTCGGCGGGCGCCGCAGGCCCATGGCTCGGCCGATCATATATGAAATATGATGTGTGATTGATTCGGCCCTGCTGCGGGCTCTGACCAACGAGGAGGGTGAGCTAGGTGTCGTTGTTGACCGGACAGACGGCGGTCGTCACAGGCGGTGCGCAGGGCCTCGGCTTGGCGATCGCGGAACGGTTCGTCGCCGAGGGCGCACGGGTGGTGCTCGGCGACCTGGATCTCGCCGCCACCGAAGCGGCGGCCAAGAAGCTGGGCGGCGACGACGTCGCACTGGCGGTGCGCAGCGATGTGACCCAGCTCGCCGACGTCGAAGCGCTGGTGTACACCGCGGTACAGCGGTTCGGTGGGCTGGACATCATGGTCAACAACGCCGGGATCACCCGCGACGCGACGCTGCGCAAGATGACCGAGGAGCAGTTCGACCAGGTCATCTCCGTGCACCTGAAAGGCACCTGGAACGGGTTGAAGGCGGCGGCCCCGATCATGCGCGAGAACAAGCGCGGCGCGATTGTCAACATGTCGTCGATCTCCGGCAAGGTCGGCATGGTCGGGCAGACCAACTACTCGGCGGCCAAGGCCGGCATCGTCGGGATGACCAAGGCCGCCGCCAAGGAACTCGCTCATCTCGGCGTGCGGGTCAATGCGATTCAGCCGGGGCTGATCCGCTCGGCGATGACAGAGGCGATGCCGCAGAAGGCGTGGGATTCGAAGCTGGCGGAGGTGCCGATGGGCCGTGCCGGCGAGCCGGAAGAGGTGGCCAAGGTCGCCCTGTTTCTGGCCAGTGACCTGTCGTCCTACATGACCGGGACCGTTCTCGAGATCACCGGCGGGCGGCACCTATGAGCCGGAATGGCGGGATCTACTCACACTTTCCCGCCCGTTTGGTCCCTTTGGGCGCCGAGGCAAGGAGAGGTGAGCTATGCGTGAGGCGGTGATCTGTGAACCGGTACGCACCCCGATCGGCCGCTACGGCGGGATGTTCAAGTCGCTGACCGCCGTCGACCTCGGCGTCATCGCGCTCAAGGGGCTGCTCGATCGCACCGAAATCAGCCCTGGTGCAATAGAAGACGTCATCCTCGGACACTGCTATCCCAATAGCGAGGCACCTGCGATCGGTCGGGTGGTGGCGCTGGACGCCGGGCTTCCGGTCACCGTGCCCGGCATGCAGGTCGACAGGCGCTGCGGTTCGGGCCTGCAGGCCGTCATCCAAGCCTGCCTGCAGGTTGCCAACGGCGACAACGACGTCGTGGTCGCCGGCGGTGCCGAAAGCATGAGCAACGTCGCGTTCTACTCGACCGACATGCGTTGGGGCGCAGCCCGATCCGGCGTCCGGGTGCACGACGGGCTGGCTCGCGGCCGCACCACCGCGGGCGGACAGCACTACCCGGTGCCCGGCGGCATGCTCGAGACCGCCGAGAACCTGCGGGGCGAATACGACATCTCCCGGCAGGAGCAGGACGAGCTGGCGGTGGCGTCGCATCAGCGGGCGGTGGCCGCGCAGCAGAGCGGCATCCTGGCCGAGGAGATCGTGCCGGTCACCGTGCGCACCCGATCGGGTGACGAGGTCATCGACACCGACGAGCATCCCCGCGCCGACACCTCCCTGGAGTCGTTGAGCAAGCTCAAACCTGTTCTCGTCAAGAACGATCCGGATGCCACGGTGACGGCAGGCAACTCCAGCGGGCAGAACGACGCCGCCTCGATGTGCATCGTCACCACCCCGGAGAACGCCGATGAGCTCGGGCTGAACCCGCTGGTGCGGTTGGTGTCGTGGGGGGCCGCCGGCGTGGCGCCGAACGTCATGGGCATCGGTCCGGTGCCCGCCACCGACGTCGCACTGCGCAGGGCCGGGCTGACGCTTTCCGACATCGACCTCATCGAGCTCAACGAGGCGTTCGCCGCCCAGGCCCTGGCCGTGATGCGGGAGTGGAAGTTCACCGCCGCCGACCACGGCCGCACCAACGTGCACGGTTCCGGGATCTCGCTGGGCCATCCGGTCGGTGCGACCGGAGGACGGATGCTGGCCACCCTGGCGCGCGAAATGAACCGGCGCGACGCTCGTTACGGCCTGGAAACCATGTGCATCGGTGGCGGGCAAGGACTGGCCGCCGTGTTCGAAAGGATGGCCGCATGAACAAGCTCGCCCAGACTCTCGGGCTGACCGGCGTGCAGACCGAAATCCTGGCCACCGTGCGCCAGTTCGTCGAAAAAGAGGTCATCCCGAACGCGCCCGAGTTGGAGGGCACCGACACCTACCCGCAGGCCATCGTCGACCAGTTGAAGGAGATGGGTCTGTTCGGGTTGATGATCCCGGAGGAGTACGGCGGTCTGGGGGAGTCGCTGCTGACCTATGCGCTGTGCGTCGAAGAGCTCGCACGCGGCTGGATGAGCGTCTCCGGCGTGCTCAACACGCATTTCATCGTCGCCTACATGCTGCGCCAGCACGGCACCGACGCGCAGAAGCAGCGCTTTCTGCCCCGGATGGCCACCGGCGAGACGCGGGGCGCGTTCTCGATGTCAGAGCCCGAACTGGGTTCTGACGTCGCGGCGATCCGCACTAGGGCCACCCGAACGGCCGACGGCAACTACACCATCGACGGCCAGAAGATGTGGCTGACCAACGGTGCGAGTTCGACGCTGGTCGCGGTGCTGGTGCGCACCGACGAGGGCGCCGACAAACCGCACCGCAACCTCACGGCGTTCCTGGTCGAAAAGCCGGTCGGGTTCGGGGAAGTCGTTCCCGGCCTGACTATTCCCGGCAAGATCGACAAGCTGGGATACAAAGGCATCGACACCACCGAGATGATTTTCGACGGTTACCTGGCACACGCCGACGACATCCTCGGCGGGGCGCCCGGGCAGGGGTTCGTGCAGATGATGGACGGCATCGAGGTGGGCCGGGTCAACGTCTCGGCGCGCGCGTGCGGGGTGGGGATCCGCGCGTTCGAGCTCGCGGTGCGATACGCCCAGCAGCGCCAGACGTTCGGTAAGCCGATCGCCGAGCACCAGGCGGTGGCCTTCCAATTGGCCGAGATGGCAACCAAAGTGGAGGCCGCCCATCTTATGATGGTCAACGCCGCACGGCTCAAGGACTCCGGTGAACGCAACGACGTGGCGGCGGGCATGGCCAAGTACCTGGCCAGTGAGTTCTGTTCGGAGGTGACCGAACAGAGCTTCCGCATCCACGGGGGTTACGGCTACTCCAAGGAATACGAGATCGAGCGGCTGATGCGCGACGCCCCGTTCCTGCTCATCGGTGAGGGCACCAGCGAGATCCAGAAGAACATCATCAGCAAGCGGCTGCTCGCGGACTATCGGATCTGACATGTCCGCCCCGGATTTCGCCTCGCGCCCGCAGCTGGCCGAGGACGTCGCGCGGTTCGTGCGTAGCCGGATCTTCGACGGCAGCTATGCGGCGGGTGAGTACGTGCGGCTGGACCAACTCGCGGCGGAGCTGGGGATCAGCGTCACCCCGGTGCGTGAAGCGCTGCTGGAGCTGAAGGGCGAAGGCCTGCTCGCACAACAGCCTCGGCGCGGCTTCGTGGTACTGCCGGTGACGGGCCGTGACCTGACCGACGTGTCGAACGTGCAGGCCTATATCGGGGGTGAGTTGGCGGCGCGGGCGGCGGCCAACATCAGCGTCGAGCAGCTGCGCGACGTGGAGAAGATCCAGACCGAACTCGAGGCGGCCTATGCCGGTGACGACGACGAGACGGTGGTGCGCCTCAACCACGAGTTTCACCGGGCGATCAACGTGGCCGCCGATTCACCGAAGCTGGCCCAGTTGATGTCGCAGATCACCCGTTACGCGCCGGAGTCGGTGTTCCCCACGATCGCGGGCTGGCCGGAGCAGTCAAACCAACACCATCGACGGGTGCTGGCGGCCCTGGAGCAGCGCGACGAGAAGCTGGCCCGCGCCGCGATGTCGGAACACCTGGCGGCGGGCGCCGAGCCGCTGATCGACCACCTGACCGAACGCGGCGTGATCACGTAGCGACGCTTCTTCACCGCCGAAAGGGACGTTTTGGCGGAAATATGCGGGTGACATCCGCCAAAGCGTCGATCTCGGCGCGGCGGCTATTGCGCGGCGAGCAACGCGCGCACGTGGGCGACGTCGACCTTGCCGGTGGCCTTGCGTGGAATGTCGTCGTCGGAGTCGACCAGCAACCATACGGACGGAACCTTGAAGGCGCTCAACCGGTCTCGCGCGGCAGTGCGCAGCCGATCGACCGTGACGTTGCCGACGACGATCGCGCCGACGGCCCCAGAGACTTCAGTGACGCACGCATTGTCGACACCGTCGATGGTGCGTAGCGCCTGTTCGACCTCGCTGGGGTATACGGTGGCGCCGCTGACCTTGAACATGTCATCGCAGCGGCCGTGGAAGAACAAGAAGCCGTCGTCGTCGAGATGGGCGAGGTCACCGGTGGGGTAGTAGCCGTCGGCGGTGAACACATCTTCGCGGCTGCGTCGGACGATCCCGCGCATCACGTGCGGTCCGCGGATCTGGATCATCCCGATCGTGCCCGCGGGAACGGGCTCACCGGTGTCAGGGTCGACGATCCGTACCTGCATGCCCTCGAACGGTTTTCCGCAACTGCCCCATGCGGAGCGCGGCATGTCGGTGTCGGCGCGATAGCCGCAATACGGGCCGAACGACTCAGTCATCCCGAGCAGCTTCGCTCGAGCGCCCGGCTCGGCGCGGTGTTCGGCCGGCAACAGCGCTTCGAGGCTGCCGGGGCGCAACGTCGACAGATCGGCGCCCACCCAACCCGACTGCCGTGCCAGCGCCTCGGCCTGCTCCGGCCACCCCCGAAATAGGGTGACGCGTTCGCGCTCCAACAGCCGCAAGGTGGTTTCCGGGCGCGGGATCGGCTCGGTGACCAGCGTCGCACCCGCCGCCAACGCGGTCAGGATGCCGCTGCCGAAACCGCCGACCCAGAAGAACGGCATCGGCAGATACAACCGGGTGTCGGCGTCGACACAGCGCGCAACCAGACCCGAACGCACCGCCCGCAGCGCGTTGCCGTGCGAGTGGATGACGCCTTTGGGCGGCCCGCTGCTGCCCGAGGTGAACATGATCGCCAGCGGGTCGCTGGGTGTGACGGCCGCGGTCACCGCATCGATTTTGCCGACGTTTCCGCCCGACGGCAGCTCAGAAACCGTCCACACCCCCTGCAGCGCAGGCAGATCCGCCCGCACAGCCGACAGATCATCGAGATAGCGATGCCCCCGGAACTCCTCGACCGTGACGAGGTGTTGCACCGAGGCGACGTGCAGTTGCGCACCGAGCTCCGGCGCGGCCAGCAGCGTGCTCAACGGCACCAGCACCGCACCGATCCGGGTGAGCGCCATCGCGACCCGCACCCATTCGACGCTGTTGGGCATGATCAGCCCGACGCGGGTGCCCTTCCCGACGCCGGCTTCGAAGAATGCTGCGGCCAGTTCCCGAGTGGCGGTGTCGAGTTCGGCGTAGCTCATCTTCCGGTCGGGGTCGATCACCATCGGTTTGGCCGGTTGCGCGTCGGCGTGCCATCGGATCAGCGCGTCGATTGTGTCAGGCATCGAATACCTCTGTCAGGCGGGCGATGTCGACCTTACCGCTGGACGTCACCGGTATCTGCGAAGCCGGCAGGGCGGCGAACCGCCGCGGGATCTTGTACGCGGACAGTTGCGATTTCAACGCCTCGCGCAGCGCGGGCTCATCGAATACCGCGGCGGAGTCGTCGAGCGCGATGACGGCGGCCACCAGTTGCCCGCGTTCGGGATCGGGGATGCCGACGACGTGCGCCACTGTTCCGCCGGTGACCCTCGCGATCGCCCGTTCGACTTCGGCCGGTGCCACGTTCGCCCCCGCGGTCTTGATCATCGCGCCGTGGCGACCGATGAAGTACACGAACCCGTCACGGTCCACGCGGACGAGATCGCCGGTGTGGAACCAGCCGTCGTCGTCGAAGCACTCTTCGCGGCTGCGCTTGTAGTACCGCTGCATCAGATACGGGCCGCGAATGCACAGTTCACCGATGTCGCCGGCGGCGACGGTGTTGCCGGTGTCGGGATCGACGATCTTGGTGTCGAAGCCGGGCAGCGGTTTTCCGAAGGACCCACGCCGGTGCTCCGGTTGGTCGGACTCGTCGGCGCTGATGGTGATGACACTGCCGGACTCGGTCATGCCGAGCATGGAGTGGCGCAACTCGGGATCGGCCGGGCGCACCTCCGGGGCCATGATCGGATACAGGTTACCGCGCCGCAGCGACGACAGATCCCGGTGCTGCAGGCTCGGATGACGGCTCAAGGGAGCGATGCCGGCCACGAAACCGTTGGTAATCGTCGGCTTTTCGGCTTCGATCAGATCAAGTGTCTCGGCGGCATCGGTGGCGTTGGAACAGATCAGCGTCGCCCCGGCCAGCATCGTGGCCAGGGCCGCGAACGCAAACCCGCCGATCCAGAAGAACGGCGAATTGCAGAACAGCTTGTCCCCCTCGGTCAGCCCGCGGAACTCGTTGAGCACCTTCTGGTGCTCCAGCAGGGACGCGTGGGTGTGCATCACACCCTTCGGCACGCTGGTGGAGCCCGAGGTGTACACGATCGCCAGGAGATCTGAGGACTCGACGTCGTCCTCCAACGCCGTCAGCAGCGCCTCGCCGACAGCGTCGGGCGGCGCAAGGTCGAAAAGAACATGACGCAACAGCGGCAGGGCATCGACGAGGCCGTCGAGTCGCTGACGGTAGTCGTGGTTTCGGTATGACTCTGCGCTGAGCAGGATCTCGACATCGGCATGGGCCAGTTGTCCCCGCAACTCCGGAGGCCTCGCAAAGGTCGAGAACGGAATCACGACCGCACCGATACGTGCCGCCGCCAGCATCGCCACCATGAAAGCCGAACCGTTCGGGTACAGCACGCCGACGTGGGTGCCCTTCCCTGCCCCCAACGCGATCAGGCCGCGAGCCAACTCGGCGGACCGCGTATCGGCCTCGGCGTACGTGAGCCGGTCGTCATCGCAGATCAGCAACGGGTGGGTGCCGCGGCGCGCGGCCTGACCGCGCAGCACCGTGTCGACCGTGGTCTCAGGCATGCTCGACCGAGTCGGTGAAGAACTGCCGAACCGTGTTCAGGTCGGCTTTGCCGGACGGCGTGCGCGGGATCTGGTCGACGACTGCGATATCGGCGGGTACCTCGTAGCCCGCCAGCCTGGTCCGCAGGTGATCCATCAGCGCAGCGGTCTCGACGTGTTCACGCAGTTCGACCATGGCGACTGGCGTTTCGCCGAGCCGCGGGTCGGGGCGACCGACGACCGCGGCGGCGTGCACTGCGGGGTGGCTTTCCAGCGCGGCGCGCACCTCGTCGGGCATCACCTTGAAGCCGCCGCGGATGATCGCCTGATCGGCACGCCCGAGGATCCATAGGAAGCCGTCGCCGTCGATGCGCGCCATGTCGGTGGTGCGCATCCAGTCCGCGGACGGGCCGAGTTGGCCCGGTTTGACCTCCAACAGCCCGGGCTCGTTGGGCCCCAACGGCACGCCTGCGTCGTCGACCACCCGCAACTGTGCTGCCAGCGTGGCCCTGCCGACGCTGCCCCGCTTCGCCGTCCAGTACTGCTGGTAGTCCGCCAGTGACCAGCCGGCCACCCCGCCGCCGAATTCAGTTGCGGCATAGGAAGTCAGCACGGGGATGCCGAACTTGGCGGTGAACGCGTCGGCATCCTCGGCCGACAGCGGCGCGGTGCCCGAGGTCACCGCACGGATGCTGGCCAGATCGTCGCGGCTCAGATCCGAGTGCAAGACGGTGCGCAACGCGGCGGGCACCAGCGACACCGCCCGCGGGCGATGCCGGCGCACCGCATCGGCCCACCGATCCAATTCGAATCGGTCCAACAGCGCGAACGAGCGGGCCTCGCAGACGCACTGAAGGACCCGGTACACACCGCCGATGTGCACCAGCGGTGCGTTGACGATCGCCACCCCGCGTCGCAGCTCGGTCGGTGCCGCTGCGGTCTCGTAGTCGGTGCCGATCACGCTGCACGCCAACATGTCATGGGTGAGGTCGATGCGTTTGGGTGGTCCGGTGGTGCCGCTGGTCAACATCCGCACCGCGACACCGGCACGGCCGGTGTCCTGGGATTTCGCAGGTGCAGAAGACATCTGTAGTGCATCAGCCAGCCCTGTGATGCCCACCGTGGTGGTGTAATCCGTCGGCTCCACCAGCGCCTCGAGGTCGGCGGGGGAGCCGACGATCAGCGGCAACCGCAGATCGTCGATGTCGGCCCTGACCCGGTCATCTCCCCTCGACGGGTTAATGACGACGACGGTGCCGCCGCCCAGCAGCACCCCGAGCAGCGCTGCGACGTGAGAGGGGGTATTGCGCAACAGGATTCCGACCTGGCGGTCATGCAGACCGACCGACGATATGCACCGCGCCAGTTCGCCGAGCTGCTTCCAGCTGGACCACTGACCCTCGTACTCAATGGCGGGGGCATCAGGTTGCAGGCCCAGCACGGCCGAGATGCGTGTGCGCAGCGGATGATCGGTGCTCATCGGATCCTCGGCGTGGTCGTGCCGCGCCCGCGCGCGGCGAGTTCGGCCGTTCCGAGCGGGTTGCCCAGCCTGGTGTAGATCAGGTTCTGCTCGAGCGCTGCCCGATACGGTTTGTCCAGCGACTCCCAGATCGCCTTCACGGTGCCCTGGGTGGCTGACGGCGGTTTGGCCGCAATGCCCGCGGCGATCTCGTGGGCCCGCGCCCACAACGACTCGGGCGATACCACCTCCGACACCAGCCCGATGCGTAATGCGGTGTCCGCGCTGACCCGTTCGTCGTTGCCCATCAACGCGATCCGCAGTGTCTCACCCAGCCCGACCCGGCGCATCAGCCCGATCGGTTCCAGCGCGCACACCAGCCCGGCGCTGACGTGGGAGTCGAAGAACGTCGCGTCCTGCGAACAGATCACCACGTCGGATTCGTTGACGAAGTAGAACGCGCCTGCCGTGCACATGCCCTGCACCGCGCACACCACGGGCTTCCACACCTTCTGCCATTTCGGGCTGAGCTTCTCGCCGGGATCCTCGTGGTGCCACATGTTGTCGGGCTGGCCGTAAGAGGATTTGATGTCCAGGCCCGCGGAAAACGCCCGCTCGCCGGCGGCGCGCAACACCACCGCGTTGACCGAGTCGTCGAGTTTGACGATCCGCCAGGCTTCGGCCATCTCCTCACACATCGTGCGGTTGAACGCGTTGAGCGAATCGGTCCGGTTCAACGTGATCGTCGCGACCGCGACGGCGGGGTCCACGTCGAGCAGAATCGTCTCGAAATCGCGGGAGGTCATCGGCATTTCCAGTTCGGAGCACGCTTTTCCATGAACGCCTTGGGTCCCTCCTGGGCGTCCTCGGTGCGCACCACCCGCTCGCGGAAGGTTTCGGCGAGGATCTCACCCTCGTGCATCGGCAGATCCAGGGTCTTGTGGATGGCAAGCCTGGTGCCCCGAACGGCAAGAGGTGCATTGGAGTTGACGATGTCGGCGATCTCGTGAGCGCGTTCGAGCAGCCGGTCGTGTTCGACTACCTCGCTGATCATCCCCAGCTCATAGGCGCGTTGCGCGCTCATCCGTTCGTGTTTGCCCATCAGCGCCATCCGGAGTGCGATGTTGCGGGGCAACACCCGCGCCAACCGGACCATCTCGCGGGCCGCCACCAGCCCGATGCTGACATGGGGGTCGAAGAACGTTGCCTTTGCCGAGGCAATCGCGATGTCGCCGGTGGTGATCCAGTCCAACCCGGCGCCGCAGCACAGCCCGTTGATGGCGGTCACCACCGGTTTGGCCATGCGGCGAAACGGCGGTGTGCCCTCCTGCGGGGCCTCCCACTGGTCGTAGGTCGACAGGTACGGGCGTTCGTAGATCACGCGGCCGTCCTCGGGGATCTCGCCGACGTCGGCGCCCGTGCAGAACGCGCGACCGGTTCCCGTCACGATGACGGTCCAGATGTCGTCGTCGTTCTCGGCCTCGTCGTAGGCGCTGCGCAGTTCGGTGATCATGTGCGGGCTCAGTGCGTTGAGCGCGTTGGGCCGGTTCAACGTGACCGTCGCTTTGTGCCCGTCGACCTCGTACGTTATGTCGCTGAAAGTTGACGACATGCTCGACTCCCTATCCGTTCAGCGCCCCTGGAAATCCGGCGGGCGCTTGTCGCGGAACGCCGCCAGGCCTTCTTTGAAATCCGTTGTCCGACAGGATAACTCTACGTTATAGAGCTCCTGATTCATGGTCTGGGTCAGGGTGGCGTGCTGCCCGTAGGCGATCGCCTGTTTGGCAAGGCCGATCGCCACGGTGGGCCCGGAGGCCAACCGAGACAGCAGATCCTCGCTGACCGCATCCACCTCGGAATCGGCGACCGCACGGTGGATCAGCCCCCACTCGGCGGCCCGGCCGGCGTCGACCTTCTCCCCGAGAAGCAGCATCTGCTTGGCGCGGGTCAACCCGACCAACCGTGGCAGCAGCCAGCTGGAGCCGGAGTCCGGGCTGAATCCTCTGCCGATGAACGGCTCCCAGAAGAGCGCATCATCGCTGGCGACCGTAAAGTCGGCGGCCAGCGCGAGGTTGCAGCCGAGCCCGACCGCCCAGCCGCGCACGCTGCACACCACCGGAAGCGCGATGGTGTGGATCAGCTCGACGACCCGGTTGCCGGTGAGGGGGATGCGGCGCACCAGATCGCCGGTGCGTGGCCGTTGACCGGCGGAGTTGGTGGCGACCCAGTCCATCCCGCTGCAGAAGTCCGATCCCGCGCCGGCGATGTGGATCGCGCGCAGCGAGTCGTCGGTGGCGGCGTCGGTGAGGGCCGTGACGAACGTGTCGATCATCGGACGGCTCAACGAGTTACGGCGCGACGGCCGGTCCAGGGTGATACGCAGGATCGCGTCGTCGCGCGCCGTGCTCACCACGCCGTCGGCCGCGTCACCCACAGTTGAATCCGCCCATCCTGAACCTCTACGGTTAGACATACAGTATTGCTATCTTGTACAAGTTAGCAAGGAAAGGCCGGTCGGCGGAAGGGGACCGATGGCACCGGACAGGCCCCGATACGGCGAGCAGCCGCTGCCGCAGACCGTCGCTGCCGCCGGCGCCATTCGGCGGATGAGCGGACTGTTGCTGTCGCTGGAACACGATCACCCGACCGTCGATGCCATGCTCACCCAGATCGCCGAGTGGGAAACCGAGTTGGGCGCCGCGGTGCCGCCCGACCCTACGCCGCGGATGGGTCCCGACGGCGACGAGAACCAGCGGGTCTACCTCGACCACGCCTTCGACATCGGCGCATACAACCCGTGCTTTCCCGAGTACACCTTCGACCACCTCGACGACGAGAACGCCTCTGGCCGAGTCACTTTCCCCGTCGTGTTCGAGGGCCCGCCGGGCTTGGTGCACGGCGGCTACCTGGCTGTCTTCTTCGACTGCATCACGCAGCATCAGAGCTGTGCCGCGCGGCGCACCGGCAAGACGCGGTCGCTGGCGGTGACGTTCCGCAGGCCCACGCCGATCCTGTCCGAGTTGCGCTTCGACGTAACCCGCACCGAATCCGAGGGCCGCGTCACCTCGACGGCACGGCTGCTGAGCGGGGACGAGGTGCTCTGTATCGGGGAGTTCAGCACGGTGGCCATCGCACCGGACCGGCTGTCGGTGGTGGAGTTCGGCAAACGGCGAGCAACGCGGCCATGACCAGCGTGCAGCGCATCCGTTCGCCCCGCGTCGCCGAGATCGTGGCCGAGCGGTTGCGCGACGACATCCTGTCGGGCCGGATCAAGGAAGGCGACGTGCTGCCGTCGCAGGACAGCCTGCTGGCCGAGTTCGGGGTCAGCCCACCCGCCCTGCGTGAGGCGATCCACCTACTCGAAACCGACGGGCTGATCTCGGTGCGCCGCGGAAACGTCGGCGGCGCAGTCGTTCATCTGCCGTCGGCCGAACGCACCGCGCACATGATCAGCATGGTGCTGCAAACGCGTTCGGCCACACCGGCCGACGTCAGCGGCGCGTTGCAGCAGCTGGAACCCATCTGCGCGGGGATGTGCGCGGCCCGTGCAGACCGCGACACCGAAGTCGTGCCGTACCTCGAAGGGGCGATCCGCACGCAGACAGAAGAATTCGACAACCCGTCACGGTATGTGCCCAACGCCAGACGGTTTCACGAGGAGATCGTGTCGCGTTGCGGTAACGAGCCGATGATCCTCGTCATCGGCTCACTCGAGCTGATCTGGTCGGCTCACGAGTCGTCGGTATGGAGCGATGAGGCCAGTCCCGCCGATCCGATGAACCGCAAGACCATGCGCGCTGCCCTGCGCGACCACCAGCGGCTGCTGGAGGCCATCGCCGACGGCAACGAAGCGCGTGCGGTGCGGCTGGCGCAGAGCCACCTTGCTGCCGCGAGGCGCAACACCTTGGCCGCAGGCACTGACAAGACCATCGACGCCAAAATGATCTCGAACGCCGAACAGTAAGGGAACCACGATGACGACCACCGGCGACGACCGCGTCCTGTTCGACGTCGAGCACGACAAGCGGATCGCGACCATCACGTTGAACAATCCGTCGCAGCGCAACTCCTATGACGCGGCGATGCGCGAGACGGTCGGGCGCTGCCTGGATCAAGTGGCCGAGGACGACGACGTCGTCGTCGTGGTGCTGCGCGGCGCCGACGGCGTGTTCTCCACCGGCGCCGATATGAACAACGCCTACGGTTGGTACGGCAAGGCCGACGGCGGCGAGAAGGCGCCTGCCAAGGGCAGACCCAGCCAACGCCGCCGGTTGGCGGTGGACCGCAAGTCTTTTGGCTTCTACCACAACCTGATGGGCTTTCCGAAGGTGACGGTCGCCGAGGTCAACGGCTACGCGCTCGGCGGCGGCTTCGAGATGGCGCTGATGGCCGACATCGCCGTCATCGCCGCCGACGCCAAGATCGGCATGCCCGCCACCCGGTTCCTCGGGCCTGCGCTGGGCAGCCTGCACATGTTCTTTCACCGGCTCGGCCCGGTGCTGGCCCGCCGACTGCTGTTGACCGGCGACATCATCGAGGCCGGCACCATCGAGCACCTCGGCGTCTTCACCGACACCTGCGCGCCGGAAAAGGTACAAGCGCGGGCCCGGTACTGGGCGGAGAAAGTCGCCAAGATGCCCGCGGACGGCGTCGTCATCGCCAAAGAGGCGTTTCGCCTCGTCGAGCAGAGCCAGGCGTATGCCGGGGAGGAAGTCGCGAGCTATCTCTTCCACGCCTACGGCACGAACCTGCAGTTCGCGCCGGGTGAGTTCAACTTCGTCAAGACCCGTGCTCAGCACGGCACCAAGGAGGCCTTCCGGCTGCGTGACGAGCACTTCCAGGTACCGGAACCCTGAACACCACCCCGACCTACCGGTCGTGATACATAAGCTACTATTTTTGTAAAGCCGTCAACATCCAGCGCGAGGATTTTCACATGCCCACACCCGTCATTGTCGGTGCCGCCAGGACAGCGATCGGTCGCTCGTTCAAGGGGACCCTGGTCAACACCCCACCCGAGACGCTGATCACGACGGTGTTGCCCGAGGTGGTGCGTCGCTCCGAAATCGATCCCAAGAACGTCGATGACATCATTTTCGCCGAATCCCATTACGGGGGAGGCGATCTGGCTCGCTATGCGGCTACCGCGACGGGCATGGACCACGTCCCCGGCCAGTCGGTGAACCGGCATTGCGCGGGCAGCCTCACCGCGATCGGCAACGCCGCCGCCCAGATCGGGTCGGGGATGGAGCGCGCGCTGATCGCCGGTGGGGTGCAGTCGCTGTCGATGACGCCGCTGACCAACCAGCGCATCCCGGGACCTGAGCTGAAGTTCGAGGAGCGGTGGATGCCGCCGACGCACGTCGAGACGCCCGACGCGCCGTGCAAAGACATGTCGATCACCGTTGGCTGGAACACCGCGCAGTCGGTCGGCATCACCCGCGAGGAGATGGACGCGTGGGCCGCGCGGTCGCATCAGCGTGCGATCGCCGCGATCGACGCTGGCAAGTTCGTCGATGAGATCGTGCCGCTGAAGGTGCAGCAGTTCGACGGATCGGTGATCGAGTTCAGCGTCGACGAGCACCCGCGCCGCGACACCACCGTGGAGAAGTTGGCCGGGTTGAAGGTGCTGCACCCCGAGATCGAGGGCTTCTCGATCACCGCGGGGAACAGCAGCGGAACCAACGACGCCGCCGCGGCGGTGGCAGTGGTCGACAGAGCCTACGCTGACGCCGAGAACCTGACCAAGATGGCGACCGTGAAGGCCTGGGCCGCAGCGGGTGTCGCACCGCGCGACTGTGGGCTCGGCGCGGTCAAGGTCATCGGCAAGGTGCTCGACCGGGCCGGCCTGAAGCCGTCCGACGTCGCGCTGTGGGAAATCAACGAGGCGTTCGCCTCGGTGCCGATCGCGGCGTGCCGCGAGTACGGCATCGACGAAGAACTGGTGAACTTCTCCGGAAGTGGTTGCAGCCTCGGCCATCCGATCGCCGCCTCGGGCGCGCGGATGGTGACCACCCTGGTCTACGAACTGCAGCGACGCGGCGGCGGCATCGGGGTGGCCGCGATGTGCGCGGGCGGCGGCCAGGGCGGCGCGGTCGTCATCGAAGTTTAGACTTCGGTGCGCAAACCAGCGCTGAGCGATGGTTAGCGCACCGAAACCACCCGGCCGGCTTAGCGTCTCTTCTTGGCGGGCTTGGCGTTGTTCGCGTCGATCAGCCGCTCGGCGTGGTCGAGGATGCACTCGAGGCTGAACTCGAAGTTCTTCTCGTCGGCGGCGCCGATGTGGTGGCCCTTCTCGGTCACCAGGGCCAGCAGCGGTGTGCTGTCCGCATCGATCGACATGGTTTCCTCGATGTCGCTGGGCCCTTCGTTGGCCGCCCGGTTCTTGTCGCGCAACCGCTGCAGTACCACCGACCCGCGCACGTGGACCGACACCGCGGAGTAGGTGTCGAAGGCCTCTTCGGGCGACAGACCCGCCTCGACCAAACTCGCGATCGCCTTCTCGACCTCTTGTACACCGAGTTTCGCCGTGCGGGGGCTCAGCGCGGACCGGATGAGAATCAGATCGCACAGAATTGGGTTGCCCATGAACGTCTTTCGCATCGTGCGCGCGTGGTTGCGCAACGTCTCACGCCAGTCCTTGGCCTCGACATAGGGCGTCGCAAAGACGTACTGGCGCAACGCGCGGTCGGTCATCGCGTTGAGCAGATCGTCCTTCTTGCGGAAGTACCAGTAGATGCTCGTGACGCCGACGCCGAGGTGCTTGCCGAGCAGCGGCATGGAGAGGTTGTCGATACCGACCTGTTCGGCCAGCTCGAAAGCGCCCTTGATGATGTCCTCTGGATTGATGGACCCGCGCTCACGTCGCTGACGCTTCTCGGCGGTCGCCTGCCTTGCCACGAAGGGCACCTCCATCGGAAATCAGCCGCGCACGCAGCCCCCCAAAAGTGGGGTGGTGGACCTGAATGTACCGGCAGCTTGCGCTGATCTGCGTCTTCGCAGGTGTGTCGCTGCTCGGCCGTTACCGTCAACCTTACCGGGAGCCATCCCGTCGGCGGCTCCCAGCGCTATTTCGCTGTTCTACTGTAAGACCTATAGTAAGCTTTTCCAGCTGGGTTGGTGAACCGAAAGGCCAAGGGTGTCGGACGAAATTCGCACGGAGCGCCGAGGGCGTGTTCTCGTCATCACGATCAACCGACCGGATGCGCGCAACGCGGTCAACCTGGAGGTCAGCCAAGGTCTGGCCGACGCGGTCGACGAACTCGACGCCGACAACAACCTCTCGGTCGGTGTGCTGACCGGCGCGGGCGGCAACTTCTGTGCCGGCATGGACCTCAAGGCCTTCGCAGCCGGTGAGCAGGTCGCGATCCCAGGTCGGGGCATCGGGTTCACTGAACGAGCGCCACGTAAACCGCTGATCTCGGCCGTCGAGGGCTACGCGCTGGCCGGCGGCACCGAGGTCGTCCTCGCGACGGATCTGGTGGTGGCCTCCCGCGAAGCCAAGTTCGGCATCCCCGAGGTCAAGCGTGGCCTGGTGGCCGCCGGCGGCGGGCTGTTGCGGCTGCCGCGACGCATTCCATACCAGAAGGCGCTCGAACTGGCGCTCACCGGTGACAGTTTCACCGCCGAGCAGGGCGAGGCGTGGGGATTCGTCAACAAGGTGACCGAACCGGGCGGCGCGCTGGAGGGCGCGATCGAACTCGCCGAGCGCATCACCGCCAACGGACCGCTGGCGGTCGTCACCACCAAGGAGATCCTGGTCAAGTCGGCGGAGTGGAGTGAGGAGGAGATGTGGCAGAGGCAACTCGAGCACATCATCCCGATCTTCACGTCCAACGACGCCAAGGAAGGCGCGCTGGCGTTCGCCGAGAAGCGCCAGCCGAACTGGACCGGTACCTGACCGCGACATGGATCTCGGTCTGAAGGACGCAGCCGCCGTCGTGGTCGGCGGCGGACGCGGCATGGGTTTCGCGGCGGCACGTTGTCTGGCTGAGGACGGGGCGCGCGTCGCGGTCGTCGGCCGCACCAAGTCCGTGCTCGACGAGGCCGCTGACACCTTGAGCCGGTGCGGAAGTCCCGAGGCGGTGGGGTTGGTCGTCGACATCACCGACGATGACGCCGTGCAGCGGCTGTTCGACGACGTCGGCCGGCGGTGGGGCGGCGAGCTCAACGTACTGATCAACGCCGTCGGCCCCGACGCGGTCGGCGCGTTCGAGGAGCTGACCGACGACCAGTGGCGCGCCGCGTTCGATGGCGGTCTGATGGGCATGGTGCACTGCGTACGCTCCGCGCTTCCACTGTTGCGCAGCGCGGAATGGGCTCGGATAGTGAACTTTTCGGCGCACTCCACCCAACGTCAAAGCGTGGTCCTGCCCGCTTACACCGCCGCCAAGGCGGCGCTGACGAGCGTTTCCAAGAACCTGTCGCTGCTGTTGGCTCGCGACGAGATCATGGTCAACGTCGTGTCGCCGGGCAGCATCGCCTCCGAGGCGCTGGTGGGCTGGGCGGCCTCCGTCGGCGTCGATGGCAACGATCCGTACGCGTTGATGGCCGCCATCGACGAGCACTTCGGACATCCGGCCCACTTGCCCCGAACAGGCCGACCGGACGAGATCGGCCCCGTCGTGGCGTTTCTCGCGTCGAGACGCAACTCCTACATGACCGGCGCCAACGTCAACGTCGACGGCGGCAGCGACTTCACATAATGAGGTGAGCTATGGCGACTGCCAGCCAGGCGCGCGACTGGGCGCGAGAAGCGTTGCGCGGCATCGGTAATTCGCTCTACACCCCGTTCCGCGGCACCGACGGTGACGACATCGACTGGGACGCCTACCGCACGTTGGTGCGCTACTGCGTCGGTGAACTGGGACATCCGATGCTGTGGTGCACCAGCGGGATCGCCGAGTTCTGGTCGCTGACCACCGGCGAGCGAAAACGTCTGTTGGAAGTGGCCATCGAGGAGGCCCGCACCGTCAACCCCGATGTCGTGGTGCAAGCCTGCACCGCCGCGACGTCGGCCAAGGACTGCCTGGAGTTGACGCTGCATGCGCAGCATGCGGGCGCCGATATCGTCTATATCCAGACGCCGATGATGGAAACCCACGGCGGCGAAGGGGTGCTGCGGTTCTTTCGGTACATCGCCGAGCGCACCGATATCGCGCTCGGCATGTTCAACTCGCCGTCGTCGGGCTACGTTCTGACACCGGCGGAAAGTGCCCGCGTCTATGCCGAGATCCCCGCTGTCTGCGCAACCAAGGAAGGCGCGTTTCGGCCGGCGGCCAGCCGGATGCTGCACGAGTTGGCGCCCGGCCTTGCGGTGTGGGAGTGCGACAAGATGGTCTACCGCGCCGGCTGGCTGCGCGAGGGTATCGTCTGCCCGGCCCAACTCGGAACCGCCGCATACCTGTACGAAACCCCGCAGCACCGCCCGTTCTCCGCGTACTGGGACCTGATCGTCAACGGCAAGCTGATCGAGGCGATGGACTATGCGCGCGAGTCCGGGATGGACCGGTTCGAAAGCGAAGTGAGTTCGTGGTTCACCTGCTATCCCGGCCGCCCCGACTACTTCACCCACTGGGGAGAAGCGTTCAAGTACGCGGCCTCGGTGCTGGGTCTGCCCATCGGTTCGTACCCGCATTCGCGCCCACCCCAGACGAAGCTGCCTGCCGAGGCGAAGACCCAGATCGATGCAGCGTATCGACGGTACGGACTGGTCGACCGGTAACCGGCCCGACCTTGCAGAAGGCACTACCGATAGATGTACAGTATGTCCATACACCAAGCTCGGACGGCTTGAGAAGGAGTGCGGGTGAGCGTTGGAGACCACGTCGCGCAACCCGTCGCGGCCGAGCCGGTGCGCTACGAGGTCCGTGACAGCGGCGTCGCGGTCCTCACGCTGAACCGGCCGGAGCGGATGAACGGCTGGGGCGGTGGCCTCGCCTCCACGTTCTATGCCCGGCTCGACGACGCCGAGGCCGATCCGGCCGTCCGCGCGATCGTGGTCACCGGCAGCGGCCGGGCGTTCTGCGCGGGCGCCGATATGGGCGATCTGACGTCCATCAGCGCCGCGACCGTCGACGCCGCAGCGGATACCGACGTCGGCCAGCTCGTCGGCGCACGCCATCCGCACTTCCTGATGACGGTGCGCAAACCCGTCGTCGCGGCCATCAACGGCGCATGCGCGGGCATGGGGCTGACGCTGGCGCTGGCGTGCGATGTACGGTTCGCCGCCGACGGCGCCAAGTTCACGACGTCGTTTGCGCGACGCGGGTTGATCGCCGAATACGGTATCTCCTGGATACTTCCGCGCATCGTCGGACACGGCGTCGCGATGGATCTGTTGTTGTCGGGCCGGGTGTTTCTCGCCGACGAAGCCGCGCGGCTCGGACTGGTCAGCGGCGTCGTGGCTCCCGAGGATCTGCTGTCGCACGCTGTCGGCTACGCCGAAGACATCGCGGCCAACTGTGCGCCGAGTTCTCTGGCGGTGATCAAGCAACAGGTGTACGCAGACACTATGCGCAGTGTCTTCGAGGCAAGCGATGACGCGGAAAAGCTGATGCACGAGTCGATGCACCGGCCCGATTTCCTCGAGGGCATCACGAGCTTCTTCGAGAAGCGCGCACCCAACTTTCCGCCACTGAAGGGAGTAGGGACGATGACCCTGGACTACCGGGCGATCGACGTCGACAACCACTACTACGAACCGCTGGACGCGTTCACCCGCCACCAACCCAAGGAGTTCCGCAGCCGCGGTGTCCAGATGGTGCAGGACGGCAAGCGGACCCTGGCGGTGTTCGGCGGTGTGGTCAACCACTTCATCCCCAACCCTTCGTTCGACCCGATCATCGAACCGGGCTGCTTGGACCTGCTGTTCCGCGGCGAAATACCGGAAGGTGTCGACCCCGCGTCGCTGATGAAAGTCGACCGGCTCGCCGATCACCCCGAATACCAGAACCGCGACGCGCGGGTGGCGATCCTCGACAAGCAGAACCTCGAGACCGTCTTCATGCTGCCGACCTTCGCCTGCGGTGTGGAGGAAGGCCTCAAGCACGACGTCGAGGCCACGATGGTGGCGATGCACGCCTTCAACCTGTGGTTGGACGAGGACTGGGGCTTCAACCGTCCCGACGGCCGCATCCTCTCTGCCCCCATCATCTCGCTGGCCGACCCCGAAAAGGCCGTCGAGGAAGTCGAATTCGTGCTCAGCCGCGACGCCAAGATCGTCTGCGTGCGCCCCGCGCCGGTGCCCGGGGCGGTACGACCACGCTCGCTGGGCGACCCCATGCACGACCCGGTGTGGGCGCGGCTGGCCGAAGCCGGCGTCCCGGTGGTGTTCCACCTGTCGGACTCCGGATACATGGCGATCCCCGCGCTGTGGGGTGGTAGCGGCGTGTTCAAGGGCTTCGGCAAGCGTGATCCGCTCGACATGGTGATCATGGATGATCGCGCCATCCACGACACGCTGGCGTCGATGATCGTGCACCAGGTGTTCACGCGCCACCCCAACCTGAAGGTGGCCAGTATCGAGAACGGCTCCTACTTCGTCTACCGACTGATCAAGCGGCTCAAGAAGTCCGCCAACACCGCGCCGTACCACTACAAGGAAGACCCGGTCGAGCAGCTGCGCAACAACGTCTGGATCGCGCCCTACTACGAAGACGACGTGAAACTACTCGCCGAGACCATCGGGGTGGACAAGGTGCTTTTCGGATCGGACTGGCCGCACGGCGAGGGCCTGGCAGATCCCATGGATTTTACCGCCGACATCCCGCAGTTCCCGGAGTTCAGCGCAGAAGACACCCGAAAAGTCATGCGTGACAACGCACTTGAATTGCTCGGGGCGAACGTTCGGGCTGGCGTCTAAAACTATGGCGCAGTGGACCATCTGCGCGGTGCTCGACGCCATCGCCGACACCGTGCCCGACCGGCTGATGACGGTCTGCGGCGCACGCCGAAGCACGTTCGGGGAGTCCGCACAGCGCACCCGGCGGCTCGCGAACTACCTTGCGGGCCGCGGGTTCGGGGCGCACCGGGAACGCGACGAACTGCAGAACTGGGAATGCGGACAGGACCGCGTTGCGCTGCTGATGCACAACGACCTGTATCCCGACATGGTCATCGGCTGTCTCAAGGCGCGCACGGTGCCGGTGAACGTCAACTACAACTACGCCCCACGCGAGGTCGCCGAGCTTTTCGACTACCTTCGGCCCAGCGTCGTGATCTACCACCAGTCGTTCGGTCCGAAGTTCGCCGACGTGCTGCCGCCGGACTCGGCGCAGCTGCTGATCGTCATCGACGACGGCAGTGACGCGGCACCGCTGCCGGGTTCGGTGCGGCTGGTAGACGCGCTGGCACAGGGGGATACCGATCAGCAGATCGACCCGTCACCCGACGACGTGATGATGGTCTGCACCGGCGGCACCACCGGCAGACCCAAAGGCGTGATGTGGCGGCAAGGCGACACCTACGTCATCTCGATGAACGGCGCCGACCACGAATCCGTCGACGAGATCCACGACAAGGTGCGCCACGGCGGTCAGCCCTGGTTCGCGGTGTCGCCGCTGATGCACGCCGCGGGCATGTGGACCGCGTTCGCGGGACTGCTCAGCGGGCTGCCGGTGATCCTCTACGACCGAACGAGATTCGAGCCGCGCGCCGTGCTGGAGACCGCGCAGCGCGAGAAGGTCGGCTTGATGACGATGGTCGGCGACGCCTACGCCGCCCCGTTGGTGGAGGAACTGCGCCGCGGCTCCTACGACCTGACGTCGATGTTCGCCATCGGCACCGGGGGAGCGGCGACCAACCCCAAACACCAACGGGCGCTGCTGGAGCTACTGCCGCAGATCACCTTGATCAACGGCTACGGGTCCTCGGAGACCGGCAACGTCGGCTTCGGCCGCAGCCAGCGCGGCGAGCGCAAGGACACCTTCGAACTGCGCGAAGGTGCGTTGCTGCTGTCCGCCGATCACAGCCGGTTTGTGGAACCCGGCGACGACGAGCTCGGGTTCGTCGCACGCGGTGGGCGCATACCGCTGGGCTATTTCGACGATGCGGAGGCCACCCGCAAGACGTTTCCCGTCGTTGCCGGTAAGCGGGTCGTCATCTCCGGAGACCGGGGGTCGTTGGCCGCGGACGGCACGCTGGTGTTGTTCGGCCGCGACGCGCTGGTCGTCAACACCGGCGGTGAGAAGGTGTTCGTCGAAGAGGTCGAGGAGGTGCTGCGCGCCCACCCCGGCGTCGAAGACGCCTTGGTGGTGGGTCGGCCCAGCGAGCGGTGGGGCGAAGAAGTCGTCGCGCTGGTCGCTTCCCGTGACGAGACCGAAACCACCGCACTTCATGACCACTGCACATCGCAGTTGGCCCGGTTCAAGGCACCGAAGGAGTTCATCTTTGTCGAGGAGATCCGACGTCTGGGCAACGGTAAACCGGACTATCGGTGGGCGAAAAGCACAGTGGCGCAGCAGGTGAACGTGTGAGCCACAAAGCGATTGACTGCCTTGTCAACGTGCACTTCGGGGAGACCCAGCAGCAGCCGACCTGGATGCTCAAAGTGCGCGACGACTACTTCAAGGGCCCGGAGTCGATGTTTTCCCCCGTCCACCTGTCGGAGCTGATCGACGAGATGGACGAGCAGGGCGTGACCAAGGCGATCCTGATGGACAGTATCGCCAAGCCCTCAGCCACCGCCCGCAAGTTCGTCGAGGCCGAACCCGACCGGTTCGCACTGGCGATGGGCGGGGTGAACCTGCTGCGACCCATCCCGTCGCTGAAAGAACTCGCGGCGATCGTCAAGGACCTACCCGTCGCCTACACCGCTGTGGGGCCGAGCTTTTGGGGTGACGGCCAGTATCCGCCCAGCGATGCCGTCTACTACCCGCTGTACACCAAGTGCGCTGAACTCGACCTGCCGTTGTGCATCAACACGGGCATCCCCGGCCCGCCCATCCCGGGTGAGGTACAGAACCCGATCCACCTGGACCGGGTGTGCGTGCGGTTCCCGGAACTGAAACTGTGCATGATCCATGGCGCTGACCCGTGGTGGGACGTCGCGATCCGGCTGTTGATCAAGTACCAGAACCTGCGGCTGATGACATCGGCATGGTCACCCAAGAGGCTGCCCGACAGCCTCTTGCACTACATGCGCACCCGCGGACGCGACAAGGTGATCTACGCGTCGGACTGGCCGGTGCTCAAGATGCGCCGCCTGGTCCCGGAGGCGCTGGCCCTCGACCTGCCCGCCGAGGTGCTCGACAACTACCTGTACCACAATGCTCAGGAATTCTTCTTCGGACGGGAGAGCTGACGATGGACCGCTTTGAACTCCGCAGGCTCGATTACAGCCTGTCCGAGGACCACCAGGCTCTGCAGGCCGCTTACAAGGACTTCTTCAAAACCCATTGTTCGATCGAGACCGTTTGGGCCGCTGAGGTTTCCGGGTTCGACAAGAGCCTGTGGGAGCGGATGTGCGCGATGGGCGCGACCACGATGGCGCTGCCGGAGGCATCGGGCGGTGATGGTGCGACGCTGGTCGACCTGACATTGGTCGCCGAGGAGATCGGCCGATCGCTGGCCCCGGTTCCGTGGATCGACCACGTGTGCACGGCACGGTTGCTCGGTCGCCTGGACGCACTGGAACCCGACATCCTCAACGGCACCCAACTGGCGGGGCTGGACCCGCAGCACGACAGCGCATCCGGGCTGCGACTGGTACCCAGCGGGTCCGTCGCCGACCACATCGTCGTGCGCGACGGCCCCGATTCTCAGGACATCGTCCGGCTCACGTTCGACACCCGCCCCGCCAAGGTCGACAACATCGGCCGGCTCCCGATGGCCTGGGTCGACCCGGCGGCCGCCGACGACCGGACGGTGTTGGCTAGCGGCGCCGACGCGCTGGCGGCCTACCAGCGTGCCCTCGATGAATGGCGGCTGTTGACCGGCGCGGCGCTGGTCGGGCTCGTCGAGGAGACCATGACCATCGCGGCGGAGTTCGCCAAGACCCGGTACACGTTGGGGGTGCCCATCTCGACCCTGCAGGCGATCTCGCATCCGCTGGCCAACATCGCGATCACCGTGCAGGCCGGTCGCAACCTGGCCCGGCGGGCAGCGTGGTTCCTCGACAACGAACCGCATGAGCGCCGGGAGCTCGCGCCGTCGGTGTACGTGTTCATGGCTGAGGAGGCGGCCAAGGCGGCCACCATGGCTGTGCATGTCCAAGGCGGACTCGGTGTTTCGGCAGAAGCCGCAGCAACGGCGTATCTCGTTCGGGCGCGCGGCTGGGCATTGGCAGGCGGTGACCCCGGCATCACCGCCAAATACATCGCCGGCATCGTCGCCGCACGCGAAAGCGGGGAGGCCAAGTAATGGATTTCTCTCGGGTTCAGTTGACCGAGGATCAACAGTCGTTCCTCGACGAGGCGCGGGCCTTCCTCAAAGAGGTCGTCACCGAGGACGTCATCCGCCGCGACCGCGAAACCGGGGACAACTTCGACGAAGGCGTGCACCTGGCGCTGGGCGAAGCGGGTTACCTGGCCGGCGAGTGGAAGCCGGAACCCGAAGGCGGCTTCGACCGGGTCCGGCGCCGCATCTGGGAACTGGAGAAACGACGGGCACATGTTCCGTGGGTGACGTCGGGCACGACGTCGATGATCGCGCGGTCGGTGGAGAAGTTCGGTTCGCCCGAGCTGAAAGCCGAGGTGTTACCCGGTGTCTTCAGCGGACACGTGCGGCTCTGCCTGGGCTACACCGAACCCGAGGGCGGGTCCGACGTCGCGACGTGCAAAACCCGTGCGGTGCGCGACGGCGACCAGTGGGTGATAAACGGTTCCAAGATGTTCACCACCGGCGCGCACAACTGCCAGTACGTCTTCCTCATCACCAACACCGATCCCGACGCGCCGAAACACAAGAGCCTCACCATGTTCCTGGTACCGCTCGGTTCGCCCGGGGTCGAGATCCAGGGCATCCGCACCATCGACGGTGACCGCACGAACATCGTCTACTACAGCGATGTGCGCGTCGACGACAAGTACCGCCTCGGTGAGGTCAATGGCGGCTGGACGGTGGTGCGCGAACCGCTCAACGTCGAGCACGGCGCGGTCGAAGCCGCGGCCGACGGTCTGCAGGACGTGTCGATCATGATGCACCAGGCGGGTTTCATGGCCGCCGCGGTCGACAAGGCCGCCGCCAAGGTGGCCGAAAAGAACCCCAACGGCCGTCGTCTCCTCGACGACGGATCGGTGGCATACCGGCTGGGCCGCAGCGTGGCCCGATTGGAGGCGTCGCTGTCGGCGCCGAGCATCTTTGGCCGGGTGGCGTTGGCCCAGACGATGCGCGACATCTCCCCGGATCTGATGGACATTCTCGGAAGCGCGTCGGCCCTGCCGCTCGGTACCGATGGCGCCGCGGATGACGGCGCGGCCGAGTACGTCTATCGGTTCGCCCCGCTGGTCGGAATCTACGGCGGCACCTTGGAGGTATTTCGCAATATGATCGCGCAGTACGTGCTCGGGCTCGGCAAGCCCGCGTACGCTGCGGCCAAATAGCCGCGCGCCATTTTCGGCGAGCGGGCGTGTTTGCGGGCGACACGCCGACAAAGTTCGCGACTTTGCGCACCCTCGCCGGAGCCTCGCGGGAAGGAGAAGACGCCATGACCGATCCGTCTGGGAGCACCAGCCGTCGGGCCCTGGTGATGGGCGCCAGCGGCTTCGTCGGTTCGCACGTCGTGCGAAAACTCGCCGAACGCGGCGATGACGTCCGGGTGTTTCTGCGCGAGACGAGCTCGACGGTGGCCATCGACGACCTCGACGTCCAACGTTGCTACGGCGACCTTTTCGACGCGGAGGCGCTGCGCGCCGCGATGGCCAACCGCGACGTCGTGTACTACTGCATCGTCGACACGCGCTTCTACCTACGTGATCCCGCACCGCTGTTCGAGACCAACGTCACGAGCCTGCAGCGGGTGCTCGACGTCGCCGCTGACGCCGACCTGCATCGGTTCGTGTTCTGCAGCACCATCGGAACCATCGCGCTGGGCAACGGCAGCCCCGCCACCGAGGACGATGAGTTCAACTGGCATGGCAAGGGTGGTGCCTACATCCAATCCCGCCGAGCGGCAGAGGACATGGTGTTGCGGTACGCCGCCGAAGGCAAGGTGCCCGCGGTCGCCATGTGCGTGTCCAACCCGTACGGGCCACGCGACTGGCAGCCCAGCCAGGGCATGATGGTGAAATACGCTGCGCTGGGCAAGATCCCGATCTACGTCAACGGGGTGGCCACCGAAGTCGTCGGCATCGAGGACGTCGCCGAGGCGTTTCTGCTCGCCGGTGAACGCGGACGCATCGGTGAGCGCTATATCATCTCGCAGACCTACATGCCGATGCGGGAGTTGCTCCAAACCGCCGCGACGGCGGTGGGCGCCAAACCACCGCGGTTCGGCGTACCGCTTGCGGCCATGTACGCCGTCGGCTTCGCCGCCGATGTCATGTCCAGACTGCTGCGACGCGACCTGCCGATCAACGTGACCGGGGTGCGGCTGCTACACACCACCTCGCCGGCCGACCACAGCAAGGCGGCGCGCGAGTTGGGCTGGCAGCCACGGCCGACCGTCGAGTCGATACGGCGGGCCGCACAGTTCTACGTGGACCGCGAGAACGGCAAGCACGGGCCATGAGTGCGGAAGCGCCGCTCGAAATCGAAGCGATCAAACAGTTGAAGGCGCGCTATTGCCGGCTGCTGGATACCAAGGACTGGGCGGCATGGCGGGACCTCTTCGCCGACGATTTCGTCAGCGACACCTCCCCGGCCGGCGGCAAGGTGATCGAGGGTGCCGACGAGTTCGTCGCGTTCACCCGCAAGAGCCTGCGCAACCAGGCCACCGTTCATCAGGTGCATTCCCCGGAGATCGAGTTGATCACGGCGACGACAGCGCGGGGCGTGTGGGCGTTGGAGGATGTGGTCCGGTTCGGCCCGGGGGTGAACCTGCATGGCTACGGGCACTACCACGAAACGTACGAGAAGTTCGACGGACAGTGGCGGTTCACGTCGTCGACGTTGACCAGGCTTCGTGAAGATGTGTTCAACGGCCTTGTCTCGGTGTACATCTCCGCGCGCATCCGCAAGGTCATCGGCGCGGTGACGCGCCGGGTGATGTCAAGAGCGGATGAACTCCAGTAAGTCGGCGTTGATGGTCTCTGCGTGGGTGACGAACGCGCCGTGCGGATATCCGGGATAGGTCTTCAAGGTCCCGTTGGGCAACAGCTTGGCCGACAACGGCCCGGAGTTCTCGTAGGGGACGATCTGGTCGTCGTCGCCGTGCATCACCAGCACGGGGATGGTGATCTTCTTGAGATCCTCGGTGAAGTCGGTCTGCGAGAACGCCACGATGCCGTCGTAATGCGCCTTCGCGCCGCCCATCATGCCTTGCCGCCACCAGTTCTCGATGATGGCCTCGGACGGCTCCACACCGGGCCGGTTGAATCCGTAGAACGGCCCGGACGGCAGTGCGCGGTAGAACTCTGAGCGGTTGGCGGCCAGCTGGGCCTGCAGGTCGTCGAACACCGATTTCGGTAACCCGCCCGGGTTGGCGTCGGTCTGCACCATCAGTGGCGGTACCGAGCTGATGAGCACCGCTTTGGCTGCGCGGCCCTGGCCGTGCCTGGCCAGGAAGTGCGCCACCTCGCCGCCGCCGGTGGAGTGCCCGATGTGCACCGCGTCGTGTAGATCGAGGTGCTCGACCACCGCGGCCAGATCGTCGGCGTAGTGGTCCATGTCGTGTCCGTGGTCGACTTGCGCCGAGCGGCCGTGTCCCCGGCGATCATGGGCGACGACGCGGTAGCCGTGCTGCAAAAAGAACAGCATCTGGATATCCCAGTCGTCCGCCGACAACGGCCAACCGTGACTGAAGACGATCGGCTGGCCCGAGCCCCAATCTTTGTAGAAGATGTCGACGCCGTCGCGTGTGGTGATGGTGGGCATGCAACCCCTTCCTCCGGTGTCCGGGCAGAAGTCTGCCACGCGAAGCGCCGCGGCGCGCGGGTTTACACCGCGACCAGCGCCGGTGCCGTTCCCTTCGCGAGCAGACGCAGATGGTTGCGTCGCGGCGGGAAAATGCAACCTTCTGCGTCTGCTCGCGGGTTAGGTGGTGAGGACCGTGGCCGCGGCAGTACCCGGAGCGCCATAGAGTTGCGCGAAGCCGACCTTCGGTTCGCCGGGCACCTGGCGATCACCGGCCTCGCCGCGCAGTTGGCGCACCAGTTCATGGATCTGACGCAGCCCCGAGGCACCGATCGGCTCACCGTTGGCGATCAGCCCGCCGTCGGTGTTGACGGGCATCGTGCCGCCGATTTCGGTGGCGCCGTCGGCCAGCAACTTCTCCTGGTCACCGTCGGCGCAGAACCCGCACTCGGCCATGTGGATGATCTCCGCGCCGGCGTCGGTGTCCTGCAACTGGATGACGTCGACGTCACTCGGTGCGACACCGGCCTTTTCGAAGGCGGCGCGCGCCGCGTACACAGTAGGCGCGACGTCCTCCTCGACGGGCGCGAACGTGGTGTTGACCTCGTAGGCGCCGTAGCGGCGGGTGCGCACCTCGACCGCGCGCAGATACACCGGTTTGGGGGTGTACCGCTCGGCGATGTCGGCGCGGCACATGACCACGGCCGCGGCGCCTTCATCGGGTGCGCAGAACATGTACTGGGTCAGCGGATAGTTCAACATCGCCGAGTTGAGGATCTGATCCTCGGGGATCGGCTTGCGGCGGAACGCATTTGGGTTGAGCGCACCGTTGCGGAAGTTCTTGGCGGCCACCTTGGCCAGCGTCTGCTGGGAGATGCCATGGTCATGCAGGTACTTGTTGGCCTTCATGCCGAAGAACTGAGTGGTCAGGTACTGGCCGTTCTCGGCGTACCAGCTCGGCATCCCGACAAGTGCGGGATCCTCGGTGAACGCGCCGCGCGGATGCTTGTCCAGGCCAATCGCGATCCCGATGTCATAGTCTCCCAACCGGATTCCGTCTGCACACACCTTGGCTGCGCTGGCCGCCGTCGCGCACGCGTTGAAGACATTGGTGAACGGGATGCCCGACAGCCCCACCATGCCCACGATCGCGTCGGGGTTGGCCACCGTCCAGCTACCGCCCGTCGCGAACTGGATGTCCTTCCAGTGAATGCCGGCGTCGTCGACGGCGGCGAAGATCGCGTCGACGCCCATCTCCATCGCGGACTTGCCCTCGAACCGGCCGAACGGGTGCAGGCCCACCCCGATGATCGCGACATCGTTCGACATTAAGGGTTCCTCCGTTGGTCTGCGGCCGGCGGGTCATACCAACGGTAAAGATTACAGTATCACCAGTGGTTCGGTGTCAGCTCGACGCCGCGTGCGGGGCGCCGATACCCGGGTCGATCCGCGCCGGTCCTGCCGCGGTCGGCACGATCGGGAAGTCGAAGATCGCGGTGGGTAGGTACACCGTGGCGCACGAGTTCGGGATGTCGACCACACCCGAGAAGCGGCCCTCGATGGGTGCGGCGCCCAGCAACAGGAACGCTTGTTCGGGGCTGTAGCCGAACTTGGTGAGGTAGTTGATGGCATGCAGGCACGCCCGCTGGTAGGCCAGCTGCGAATCGAGATAGCGCTGTTCGCCTTCGAGCGTCACCGAGGTGCCGGAGAACGACAACCATTCGGAGTACTGCGGCGGGGTGTTGCCCGGCATGAAGATCGGATGCTCGCTGACCCCGTACGTCTCCATCCCGCCGGGGATCACGTCGACCCGCAGGTCCAGAAAGCCGCCCATCTCGATGGCGCCGCAGAAGGTGATCTCGCCGTCGCCCTGTGAGAAGTGCAGATCGCCGACCGAGAGGTGGCCGCCGTCGACGAACACCGGGAGAAACACGCGGCTGCCCCGGGTCAGGTTCTTGATGTCCATGTTGCCGCCGTTTTCTCGGGGCGGCGCGGTGCGCGCGGCTTCGGCGGCGGCTCGGTCGAATGCGTCGCCGGTGAGGGTGCCGAGAACCGCATTGGTGGGTTCCGGCGGAAGTGCCAACGGCGGCAACCGGTCTGGGTCGGTCGCGATCAGCGCGGCCTCACGGGTGTTCCACTTCCCGAGCAGTTCCGGTGACGGTGCCGTACCCATCAGCCCGGGGTGGGTGATGCCGGTGAACTCGACACCCGGTACGTGGCGTGAGGTCGCCTTCTCGCCGGAGAAGTCCCACACCGCTTTGTAGGCGTCCGGGAACTGATCGACGAGGAAGCTGCCGCCGTTGCTCTTGGCGAAGATGCCGGTGTATCCCCAGCCCTGGCCGGCCAGCGGTCCGGAGTCTTCCTGCGGCAGGGGGCCGACGTCGAGGATGTCGACGATGAGCAGGTCTCCCGCCTTCACGCCTTCGACGGCGATCGGGCCCGACAACGCGTGCACTTTGCTCATCGGCGCGTTGAGGATGTCCTCGGCGGAGTCGTCATTTTGGATCGCTCCGTCGAACCACTCGCGGCAGTGGACGCGAAACTCGTCGCCTTTCTTCACCGTCACCGCCGCGGGGATGTCCGGATGCCACCGGTTGTGACCGGTTACCTGCTGGTCAGTGAACTTCTTGGTGGAGTCGAGGGGAAACAGCAGCTCGGGCATGAGAGGTCCTTCAGGGTCGTGGGAGCTTGCGGTGAAGCGGATTGGTGGTGATCGTTCGCCGTCGTGGCGCCGGCGGCGGGGCGGTGACCACGGCTGGCTGGTCAGCCGTCGCGCGGGTGGCGTCGTGCAGCGCCATCGCGGTGCTGCCCGCCCGCCCGAGGTGTGGGGACGCGATGGCTCTTCGCGCCTCACCCATGCATTGCGGGCATTCGACGACATCAGGTCGGGACAGCATCGAATGCATCTTTTCGACGGTGCTGCAACAGGTTTGGCACCGGTAAACGTAGAGAACCATTCATCTCCTCACCGTGGATCGACACGGCGCGGAGAACTGCGCAGCGGTGCCGACCTGATGATGGTTCCCGGGTAGCGGTGGCCTAAACCCCTGGCCTGCGGGCTGCCGGCGAAAGCGGGGTTTAACTGTAACTCTTACAGTAATGTCGTTAGGCGTGTCGCCGCTGCTAGAGCACAAGCCGACGTTCTGCCGCATCTGCGAACCGTTGTGCGGGATGATCGCGACGGTCGAAGACGGACGCCTGACGGCGCTGCGCCCGGACAAGGACCATCCGTTGTCGGCGGGCTTCGCCTGCCAGAAGGGCATCGCGTTCACCGAGGTCGTCAACGATCCGGATCGGGTGAGGCGGCCGCTGCGGCGCGGGCCGACCGGCTTCGAAGAGGTCACCTGGGACGAGGCGATGAACGACATCGTCGATCGGTTGTTGGCGATCCTGCGCCGACGCGGGTCCGGTGCGGTCGGCTGGTACATGGGCAACCCCGGGGCGTTCAGCTACGCGCACACCTTCGCGGCGCTGCTGTTCACGAAGGGGCTTGGCCGCCACGCCCACTACTTCACGGCGTCGTCGCAGGACACCAACAGCAGGCTTATCGCGAGCCAGTTGCTCTACGGCGTGCCGACCTCCGTGCCGATCCCGGATCTGGCGAGAACCGAGCTGCTTGTCATGATGGGCACCAATCCGCTTGTGTCCCACGGTAGTTTCCTGACCGCGCCGCGGATCAAGGACCGTATGCACGACGTCGTCAAGCGCGGTGGACGCGTAATGATCGTCGACCCACGGCGCAGCGAGACCGCGGCCGCCTTCGAATGGCTCGGCATCGTCCCGGACACCGACGCGTTGTTTTTACTGTCCCTGCTGCAGGTGATGTTCGCTGACGGCATGGTCGACGTCGCCGCGCTCAGCCGGCGGGCCGACGGCGTGGATTGGCTGCGGGACGTCTCTCGGCCCTACACCCCGGAAAGCACCGCGTCCCAGACCGGCATCGACCCGGACAGCGTGCGCACGTTGGCGCGCGACCTCATGCGCACGCGGCGCGCGGCCGTCTACGGCAGGCTCGGCACCTGCGTGGGCACGCATGGCACGCTGACCATCTATCTGATCGACGCGGTCAACCTGGTGGCCGGCAATCTCGACGTGCCCGGCGGTTCGGTGTTCAGCTCGATGCACACCGTCGGCCAGAAATGGCAGAACGCCGCGATGGGCGCCATCATGCGGCGGTCCTATCGGTGTAAGCGGTCGCGGCTCAGCGGGATCCCGAACGCGATCGGCTCCGAGCCCGCGGCGCTGATGGCCAAAGAGATCACGACGCCCGGTGAGCGCCAGATTCGGGCGATGTTTGTGTCGGCCGGCAATCCCGTGCTCTCGGTGCCCAACGGCGAGGAACTCGAGGCAGCGTTCGGCGAACTGGAGTTGTCTGTCGCGTTGGACCTTTACGTCACCGAGACCAGCGCGCACTGTGACTACATCCTGCCCGTCACGACGATGTACGAACGCGACGATTTTCCGTATACCTTCCAAGGGTTTCAGGCCACGCCGTTCCGGCAAGCGACCGCGGCGGTGCTGGCGCCGGTGGGAGAGACCCGTGGGGAGTGGGACATCGCCGAGGAACTGGCCCGGCGGCTGGGGCGTCGGGTGCCGGCGTTCGCAGTATTCAGCGGCGTCCAAAAGATGTTGCGCCGACTGGGTTTCGAGGGGTTGCCGCGGATGATCGTCGACGCGCTCGTGCGGATGTCCGAGGGCGGTGATCGGTTCGGGCTGCGCCGCGGCGGGCTGACGATGCGACGGTTGATCGAGGACCATCCGCACGGCGTCGTGCTCTCACCGCACATCCGCACGGGCGTGCTGCGTACCGCGGTCGGTTACCTGTCGCGTCGGGTGCGGTTGGCCCATCCCGGAATCGCGACCGAGGTCGCCAAGCTGTCGCAGCGCGCGGTTCCCGGCGGCTATCCGCTGCGGATGATCGGGTTGCGCGAGCCACGCTCGGAGAACTCGTGGATGCACAATTCGCCGCTGTTGATGCGGGGGGACCGTCGCCAGCACGCGCTCATGCATGTCGATGACGCGGCCGAGCAGGACGTCTCGGACGGCGACGAGGTGCGGATCAGTTCCCCGTACGGCGCGATCACCGTGCCGGTGCTGACGACTAAGGATCTCGTCGCCGGGGTGGTCGCGGTGCCTCACGGCTGGGGGCACAAGGGAACCGGGGGCTGGCAGCTGGCCAACCGTGCCGCCGGCGCCAACGTCAACCAGCTGACGTCGAGCGACCCCGACGATGTGGAGGCGCTGTCGGGTATGGCGTGGCTGACCGGTGTGCCCGTGCGGGTGGATCCCGTCTAACCCTCATCTGCGCGAGCGTGCGTGTTTGAGGCCGGCACGCGCGGAAAGTTCCCGATTCCACGCACGCTCGCGCAGATGGGGATTAGGCGATGGCGCCGGCGTCCTTGAACTTCTCGATGCGGTCCCAGTCCATGCCGATCTCCATCAGCACGACCTCGGTGTGCTCGGAGGCCTGCGGTGCCCGGGTGGTCTCGAGGGGTTCGTGGTTGAACTGCACCGGACCGCGGACCACCTTGAACGGCTCACCGCCGTCGCCGGCCTCCACCTCGACGACCATGTCGTTGGCTACCGCCTGCTCGTCGCTGGCGAGGTCGATCAGGCTCTGAAACGGAGCCCACTGCCCCTTCATGGTCTTGAGGTGCTCGCGCCAGTAGTCGAACGGCTTACTTCGAATCGAATCGGCGATGAGTTCTACTGCGGCAGCCGCGTTTTCGATCAACGGCAGCACGTCGTTGAAACGGGGATCGTCGGCAAGTTCCGGCAGCCCGAGGTGTTCGAACGCATCGCGAATGTATCCGGTCGGGCTGACGATGCACAGGTTGATGGTGCCGCCGTCGGAGGTCAGGTAGTTGCCCAGGAACGGGTTCACCGTCGGCGCCACGGAATCTGGCATCAGCGACCGCATGGTTTCGCCGGTCTCCATGCCCTGTGTGACGCTGGCCCCGGCCGCCCACCACGCGGTACTCAGTAGCGAGACGTCGAGTTCGGCCGCCTCGCCGGTGCGCTCGCGGTGGAACAGCGCAGCCGAGATCCCGCCCGCGATGTTCATGCCGCCGATCGAGTCGCCGAACGCCGGAATCCCCTGCGACAGTGCGCCGCCGATCTCCTCGGGCGTCAACGCGTGACCGACGCCGCTCCGGGTCCAGAAGGCCGTCCCGTCGAAACCGCCGATGTCACGTTCGGGTCCTTTGTCGCCGTAGGCGCTGCCGCGTGCGTAGATGATGTTCGGGTTCGCCGCACGGATGTGCTCGACGTCGAACTTGTGCTTTTGGCGCTGCCTCGGTAGGTAATTGGTCAGGAAGACATCGGCCGTCTTCGCGATCTCGTAGAGGACTTCCTGACCCTCGGGTTTGGATACGTCGATACCGACGCTGCGCTTGCCGCGGTTGGGATGTTCGATAAGCGGGTGGCGGTTCGGGTCCATCTGGAAGCCGCCCATGTTGATGAAGCCCCGTTGGGTGTCACCGCGCACCGGATGCTCCACTTTGATGACATCGGCGCCCCAGTCGGCGAGGATGGCCCCCGCCGCCGGAACGAACGTGAACTGTGCGACCTCGAGGACGCGTACGCCCTCCATCACCTTGATCAAATCGGCCCTCTCCACCCGCCAGCGTCGGCTTTGAATTATCCTACTGTAATGTTTACAGTTGAGCGTCCCGCAGTCTCCGATTGTATGGGGTAGCGGCGTGAGCTCCACCAGGATTTCAGCCGAACCGGCCGAGACCAGCGTTGACATCGGCCGCCGGGCAGCCGGTCGCGCCGAGCGCCGCATGCTCATCGACGGCCAACTGGTTCCTGCCGCGTCCGGCGCCCAGTTCGACAACGTCAGCCCAGCAACGGGTTCGGTGCTGGGTAGCACCGCCAGCGCGGACCCGCGCGATATGGAACGGGCGATCGGAGCCGCGCGGCGTGCCTTCGACGAAACCGACTGGACCACCAACCGAGAATTGCGTAAGCGCTGCCTCGAGCAACTGCAGGCGGCGATCGAGGCCGAACGAGACGACCTGAGCGAGGAACTGATCGCTGAGGTCGGCTGCCCGGTGATGACGGCGCAGTCCGCGCAACTGGACTGGCCGTTGGCAGAGGCGCTGCGCTATCCCGCCGACCTGATCGACACCTTCGAATGGGAGCGCCGACTCGACGGCGGTGGCCTGTTCGGCGAGCGCAACGTGCGCACCGTCGTCAAGGAACCGATCGGTGTCGTCGGCGCGATCACACCGTCGAACTTCCCGATCGAGGTCATCCTCAACAAACTCGGTCCCGCGCTGGCGACCGGAAACACCGTCGTGCTCAAACCCGATCCGAATACGCCGTGGAACGCCACCCGTCTCGGCCGGATCGTGGCCGAGAACACCGATATTCCCGCCGGCGTCCTCAACGTGGTGCCGACCGCTTCCAACGATGTCGCCGCATTGCTGGGCACCGACCCCCGCGTCGACATGATCTCGTTCACTGGGTCGACCGCGGTCGGCAAGCTGTTGATGCGCCAGGGCGCCGACACCATGAAGCGGATGTTTCTCGAACTCGGCGGGAAATCGGTGGCGATCGTGCTCGACGACGCGAACCCGGCCGCGGTGATCGGCGCCGCGGTGGGAGTCTGCGTCCACGCCGGGCAGGCCTGCGCGGCCACCAGTCGCATGCTGGTGCACAAGTCGCTGTTCGACGACACGATCTCCAACATCACCGCCGCCTATCAGGCCGTGCCGGTCGGCGATCCGACGCAGCCGGAAACCCTTGTGGGACCGGTGATCAGCGCCGCACAGAAGGATCGTGTGTTGACCGCGATCGAGGGCGCCCGCAGTGACGGCGCCGAGATCACCACCGGCGGCGGCGCGGTCGACGGGCTGCCGGAGCATCTCGCTGCCGGCCACTACGTGGCTCCCACTGTGATCGTCGGCCTCGACAACAGCGCCGCGATCGCTCAGCAGGAGGTGTTCGGGCCGGTGCTGATCGTGTTGCCGTTCGAGGACGACGATGACGCAGTGCGCATCGCCAACGACAGCGCCTATGGCCTTGCCGGCGCGGTGATCTCACGCTCACACGAGCGCGGGATGAACATCGCCCGGCGGATCCGCACGGGAGCGTTCGGCGTCAACGGCGGAATGTTCTACGGGGCCGACGCGCCGTTCGGCGGGTACAAGCACAGCGGGGTGGGCCGCCAGTGCGGCATCGAGGGCTTCCAGCAATACCTCGAGACCAAGACGATCGCCCACCGCTCACCCCGCAAGCAGTGATTTGGGTGCGGAAACATGCGCTGAGCGAGTGTTAGCGCACCCAAATCGCGGGATCAGGCGGCGGCGATGAGGGCCTCAGCCTGATCGAGCCGCGATCCCGCCGCTTCCGGTCGGGCACTGATGCGTACTTCGCCGCAGATCATCCCGCGGCGTCGAACGTCACCGGGATCGCCGTCGGCGAGCGGAAGGGCTGACCCCAGATGTGCGGGTTGTCTTCGGTGACGAGTTCGACGTTGGTGAGCCGGTCCAGCAGGCATTCCAGGGCGACCCGGGTCTCCATCCGCGCGAGATGCAGACCCATGCAGGTGTGCTCACCCGCGGCAAACGAGATGTGCGGCATGCGGTCGCGGAAGATGTCGAACTCCTCGGAGCGTTCCCAACGGTTTTCGTCGCGGTTCGCCGATCCGATGCACACGTCGATGACCGCGCCCTGCGGGATCTCGACGCCGGCGAGTTCGGTCGCCTCGGTGGCGGAGCGCTGCACGGTGGTCAGCGGTGTCTCGAACCGCAACCCCTCCTCGATGGCCGCCCCGATCAACTCGCGGTCTTGCTGTACGGCCCTGAACTGTTCGGGATGGGTCAGTAACAGGTACAGCAGGTTCCCCGAGGATCGGTAGGTGGTTTCCAGGCCGGCGGGCAGCAGCAGCCGCAGGAACGAGAAGATGGCCTCGTCGCTGAGCTTCTCGCCGTCGATCTCGGCGGTGACCAGATCGCCGATGATGTCTTCGGTCGGTTTGGATCTGCGCTGGTCGATCTGGGTGAGGAAGTAGTCCTTCAGCGCGGTGGATGCTTCGAAGGCCCGCTTGTAGTTGACGTGGTAGCTGATCAGTTCGACGGCGCGTTTGCGGAACCACGGCAGATCGTCTTCGGGCAGCCCCAAAAGCCGGGAGATGACCCGGGTCGGGAACTCGAAGGTGAAGTCTCGCACCAGGTCGGCGTGCCCATCATCGATGAACTCGTCGATCAGCCCGGTGACGACCGGTCGGACGATCTCGGGTTCCCAACGGGCCAACGACTTTGTCTTGAACGCCTTGGAAACCAGGCTGCGGTGATCCCAGTGCGTCTTGCCCTCCATCGCCAGGATCGTCGGACCGATGAACAAGCCGATGGTGTTGTCATAGATCTGGGAGTTGAACACCTTGCCGTCCCGGAACACCCGGTTGACCGCATCGAAAGACACTGCGGCGTAGAGGTTTTCCGGCATCGCCTCCGGTGCCTTGGACCAGTCCATGACGCTGCCACGGAACACCCCGCTGGTGTCTCTTCGCTTGTGGGCGAACAGGGGATAGGGATCGCGAAGCAGGTCGAAGGCCTCATCGACCGTGACATCCTGTACGGGGCTATCCACGGCGGATCTCCATCGTCGGTCGGGACAGGTAACCTGCCACAGGTACTGTAAAGCTTACAGTATAGGGCTACGCGATGGCGGGATACGAGCCTGGACCGCTATTTCGACGTAATGGGAGACGGGCTCAGGCTTCGCTGGTCGCCTGTTCGCGCGCCCACCGGTAATCGGCCTTGCCGGCCGGGCTGCGCTCGATGGTCGGTCGGAACACGACCGCCTTCGGCAGCTTGTAGCGCGCGATCGAGTTGCCGGCGTGCTCGATGAGTTCCTGCGCGTCAGCGCTGGCCCCCTCGACGAGCGATACCACCGCGACTACCTCTTGGCCCCACCGCTCACTGGGCCGGCCCGAGACCACGACGTCGGCCACCGCCGGATGCGACAGCAGCGCGGTCTCGACCTCCTCGACGAAGATCTTCTCGCCGCCGGAGTTGATGGTCACCGAGTCGCGGCCGAGCAGTTCGATGCCGCCTTCGGCCAGATGGCGCGCCCGGTCACCGGGTATCGAAAAACGCACGCCGTCGATAACCGGAAACGTCTTGGCCGTCTTCTCGGCATCGCCCTTGTAACCGAGTGGTACGTAACCACGTTGGGCCAGCCAACCGATGCCGTCATGGCCGGGTTCCAGGATCGAGCTGAGATCCTCGGCAGCCACGAAGGTGTCGGGGCCCGCGTTGAACTTGCCGGTCGACACCGCGCCGGGCGCCGACATGTGGTTCATCTGGATACCGGTCTCCGACGATCCGACGCCGTCCATGACGATCAGGCCGGGTTTGACGTCGATCAGGCGCTGTTTACCCGTCGGGGTGAGCAGCGCGCCGCCGTTGGCCACCACCGCCATCGACGACAGGTCGGCCGAGCTGCGTTCGATGGCGTCGGCCAGCGGCCGCGCCATCGCGTCGCCGACCACCTGCACCGCAAGCACCTTCTCGCGTTCGATGGTGCGCACGACTTCGTCGGCATCGAACCGCGACGGTGTCTCGGAGAACACCACGGCCTGCCCGGTGCTCAGCGCCGTCATCACGGCCCACTGGGCGGCCCCGTGCATCAGCGGCGGCAGGGTGAAGATCTTGGTGCCCGGGTTTTCCGCAACGCGTTTGGCGATCTCGTCATAGGACGTGGTGAGCTCGCCGGTGGCCATGTTGCGCCCGCCGAACGACGTCATGAAGATGTCGTGCTGGCGCCACAGCACACCCTTCGGCATGCCCGTGGTGCCGCCGGTATAGAGCACGTAGAGGTCGTCGGGTGACGGCTCGACCGGCGGCGGTACAGCCAACCCTGACGCGACGATCGATTCGTAGTCGACCGCGCCGTGGACCAGGTCGTTGCCGGAGTCGTCGGCGATCTGGATGAGCACGCGCAGCTTCGGCAGCTTCGGGAGCACCTCGGCGACCCGGGGCGCAAACGCCGCGTGATAGACCAACGCCGTCGCGCCCGAATCAGCCAGCAGATACTGCAGTTCGTTCTTGACGTACCGGTAGTTGACGTTGAACGGCGCGACCCTGGCCCGCCACGAGCCGAGCATCGCCTCGACGTACTCGGGCCCGTTGTAGGCGTAGATGCCCAACAGGTCCTGACCGGCTTCGTGCCCCGGCAAATCGGCACGTTCCGTCTGGCATCCCAGCCCGCGGCTGTGCAAGTAGGCCGCAAGGCGGTTGGCGCGTTCGACCACCTGCGTATAGGTGTAGCGCCGCTTGCCCTGGATGATGAACTCCCGGTCGCCGACGGCGGCGGCGACCGTGTCGGCGACGGCTGGAACGGTGAACTGTGTGGTCACAGACAGTGGGCCTTTCAAGGGTGCCTATCAAGGCTGATGGGCGAGCAGTTTGATCATCAGACCGTTGGCCTCGGATAGTACGTGGCCCTGCGCGTCGGTCATCGCCGCCCTCACGAACAGTTTGCGGCCGTCGATGGAGTCGATCCAGGCGCGCGCCTCCAGCGGCACGGCGATGGGCGTCACCCGCCGGTAGTCCACGTGCAAGTAGGCGGTCCGGCTGTCGGGCCGGCCGGCGGCCGACACCACCATGCCGAAATGCCAGTCGTAGAACAGCGGGATGACGCCGCCGTGTACGGCGTCGTTGCCGCCGACGTGGAAGCGGCTGAAATATCCGCGCATCGTGACCTCGTCAGGCCCGGACGTCACCACCTGCCATGGCGGCATCAACGGATGGCCATTGCCGGCGAGGTTGGGCGCCCGGCCGGCAGGTGCGACGCCCGCGGGGGCTCGGTGTGCTTCCAGCCGTTCGCATAGGTCCTCGAGCAGTGCGGCGGTGTCATTCCACAGTGCCGGGTCCGGATCGCTGGAGACGGTGATGTCCTGTAACCGGCGCACGGCGGCGACGAAACGGCCCATCTCCGGGGCGCCCAGAGTGGGTTGGACCCTGGCGAATTCGCGGATGTCGTCTTCGGTGGCCATGGGTTACGACGCAGGCACTTCATAAAACTGCGTGGCCCATTTCCGCATGGCCAGGTAGGGCTTCGCGTCGACCTTCGACAGCGCGGGGTTCTCGATGTACTCCTGGTAGCGCCAGATGTTGAGGTCGTCCCACACCGTGCCCATGAACTGCCGCTGGACTTGCTCACGCACTTTGTCCGGCGGTACCTCGGAGGTGTCGCCGGGCAGCCGCGGCCACCAGATCGAATAGAACATGTCCGAGCAGCCGTCCTCGACCGGGGTGCACGCGAAGATCAGTCGGTGGTTCGAGGAACCCTCGAAGGCGCTGACCGCAAAGCCCAGACCGGAGAAGTGGCTGTGGATGTAGAGCGCCATCTTGTCGGGATCGTCGCTGCGCGCATCGGGCCAGCCGGTGAGAAATCGCCACTCCTCGTCGACGACCTCCCAATTCAGATTGACCGGTGTGACGGTGGCGCCGTGGACGTAGCGGAAATGCGCGCTGTCGGGCCCGTTCTCCGCGACGATTTGCGGATGCACCGGTTCGCGCTCCGCGCGGCTCGAAAACTCGGGATACGGGCGGTAATAGGCGTCCGGGTCGGTCGGGAACTGCGGGAATTTCTCGAACAGGCCCGGCATCGGCCAACGCGGTTGCTGTCCGTGGGGTTGATACCAGGCGAACACACAGCCGTACTGCTCGACGACCGGATACACGCGCAGCCGCAACGCCTTGTTGGGTCGGTCGGGTTGGTAGGGGATATAGCGGTTGGTGCCGTCGGGGCCCCAGCGCCAGCCGTGGAAAGGGCATTCGACACAGTCCCCGACGACCTTGCCGCCGTGGCCGATGTGGGCGCCGAGATGACGGCAGTGCGCCGACAACACATGCAGCTCACCGGATTCGTCGCGGTAGGCGACGAGGTCCTCGCCGAAGTACCGCAGCGGACGCACCTCGCTCTGCGGAAACTCAGCCGACCAGCCGATCATGAACCAGCCGGTGACCTTCCAGGTGAACGGTACTTTCATCCCAGGCCGCCTCCCGCGTCCGCCAACTCAATGGAAGAGCTTACAGTAGCGGTTTCAGGAAGGCTGTGCCGAACGACGTTACCGAAACGCGCCGGCCGACCAGCGCAATACTGTAATAGTTACAGTATCTCCACTTCTGGACGTGAGGTACCGACCTGTGACCACACCTGACACTTCCCGCTTCGACGCAATTGTCATCGGGGCCGGGTTCTCCGGCCTGTACGCGTTGCATCGGCTGCGCGAGCAGGGCCTGCGTGCCGTCGTACTGGAGAAGGCTGAGAACGTCGGCGGCACATGGCTGTTCAACCGGTATCCCGGCGCGCGCTGTGACATCGAGAGCATCGAGTACTCCTACAGCTTCTCCGAGGAGATCCAGCAGGACTGGGTGTGGACCGAGACGATGCCCCGCCAGCCCGAGATCGAGGCATACCTGAACTTCGTCGCCGACCGCCTGGACCTGCGTCGCCACATCCGGTTCCACACCGAGGTCACCGCGATGGGTTTCGACGAGGTCGCCGCGCAGTGGGCCGTGCACACGGCGGCGGGGGAGACGCTGCGCGCACCGTTCGTCGTCGCGGCGACGGGCATTCTGTCGGCGCCCAAGGAACCGGAGATCGCGGGCGTCGACTCCTTCCACGGGGTGTCGTTGTTCACCAGCCGGTGGCCCAAACAGGATGTCGACCTCGCCGGCAAGCGGGTCGGCGTCATCGGCACGGGTTCCACGGGCGTCCAACTCGTTCCGGTCGTCGCTGAGCAAGCCAGCCACCTCACCGTGTTCCAGCGGTCGCCCGCCTACACGCTGCCGTGGGAGGTGCGCGCGTTCGACGACGGCGAACTCGACGAGCTCAAGGCCAACTACGCCGAGATCCGCGCTGCGCAACGGGCACACGCGGTGGGCGCGGCTCGGTTGAGCGCGTTCTCGGTGATGTTCGAGATGATGACCAAACCGCCGTTGAAGTCCGCGTCGCGCGAGGAGCAACTGCGCGCCGTCGAGGAGGGCGGTGTCATCGGTGCACTCAGTTGGGGCGACGTGTTCTTCGACATCGAGGCCAACCAGATGGCGGCCAAGCTCTACGGCGAAGCCGTGAGCCGCATCGTCGACGATCCCGACACCGCGGCGGCGCTGACCCCGACGCACCCGTTCGGGTGTAAGCGGCCCATCATCGACCAGGGCTATTACCAGACGTTCAACCGGGACAACGTGACGCTCGTGGACCTGCGCAAGGCGCCGATCGTCGAGGTCACCCCGACCGGAATCCGTACCGAGCAAGACGATTACGAGCTGGACGTGATCATCTACGCCACCGGCTTCGACGCCATGACGGGCGCGATGACGCGGATCGCGGTCACCGGACGCGACCAGGTGTCATTGGCCGATTTCTGGAGCACGGAGGGGCCGTATGCCTACCTCGGCATCGCGGTGGCCGGATTTCCCAACCTGTTCATCGTGCAGGCGCCGGGAAGTCCGGCCCCGGCAAGCAATTTTGTGACTGCACTCGAACAGCATGTGGAGTGGATCGGCGACTGCATCGAGTACCTGAGAAGCAGCGGATACCGCACGATCGAGGCGTTGCCCGACGCGCAGCGCGAGTGGGTCGAGCACACTACGTCGCTCGTCGCGCCGACGGTGCTCGACCATCCGACGTGCAACTCGTGGTACAACGGCGGCAACGTGCCCGGCAAGAAGCGGATGTACATGGGTTACACGGCCGGCATTCCGGAGTACCGACGTCGGTGCGAGGAGATCGCCGACGCCGGCTACACCGGTTTCAAGCTCGCATGAAAACCGCCGAACGCGCCTACCGCATCGGCCGGGACTTCGCGGGGGCGCTGCCGCGCGCACACGCCGCGGTCAACGCACCCGGCTGGAACTCGCTGTCGCGCAGTGGCGCCCGCCAACTCGGCGAGGTCCTACTTGACGAGCTCGCGCTCACCTCGATGACGCTGACCTCTCCGCCGCCGAAGCTGGAGCGCACGGTGCAATCCTGCTCGGCCGTCGCCGATGAGTTGACCGCCGAGGGTATGGCTGGCGTGCACGTCGAACCCGAACCGCTGCAGCCGAAGACAGTCCGCCGGCGGAGGTTCGGGCGCTCGAAGTATGAGCAACTGACCTTCGAGCATGATCCCCAGCTGCCCGGATCGTTGGCTGCGCAGGGGTTCGGCGGTCGCGTCACCGCGGTGGTCCACCTGTGCCGAAGCGGCGAGGAGAAACGGCCGTGGCTGGTGTGGGTACACGGTGCGGGCCAAGGGCAGCCGATCGACCTGTTGTTCTCGCGGGCGCGGCGGCTGCAGGAGCGCCTCGGGTACAACATCGCGTTGCCGGTGCAGCCCGGATGCGGGGTCCGGCGTCACCGGTGGCCGATCTATCCGAACATGGATCCGCTGAACAACCTGGCGGGCATCATCCGGGTGGTGTCGGAGGTGCGGGCCGTGCTGCGGTGGTTGCGGCCGCAGTCGAGCACCATTGCGGTATCGGGGGTTTCGATGGGCACCCCGGTGGCGGGTCTGGTAGCCCACCTCGAGCAGGTCGACGCCGTCGCGGTGTACACCCCGATCTTCGGCCTCAACGCGATGATCGCCGCGCACCTGGGGCGATGGGGTCCGTCGGTGCACGAGACCATCGAGTTGCTGCGCTCTGAGCCCGTCGATCGGATGATGTCGGTGGTCGACTATCAGGCTGTCGAACCGTCGGCGCCGCCCGAGCGTCGGTTGATCGTCGGCGCCCGGCACGACCAGATGGCCCGCCCCGAACCTGCGGAACAGTTGCACCAGCGCTGGGGTGGCGAGTTGTACTGGCACCCAGGCAGTCACGTCGGGCACTTGTTCGCGCGCGGCGTGCAGGACGTGTCGGAACGATTCCTCACCTCGGTGCCCGAAGGAGTCCGGTGATGACGGTGAGGACGGCCGCGGTGCCCGGCGGCATCGACGAGATCGATGCGGACTGGCTCACCGAGGCGCTGCGCGTCGACGCGGGCATCAGCGACGCCACGGTAGCGGCCGTCCGTGCCGAGCAGATCGCATTGGACACCGGCTTTTCGTCGCTGGTGTACCGACTGCACCTGATCGGCGCCGCTGTGCCGGCCACGCTGATCGGGTTGCACGCCGACAACCTGTTCTTCGCCGGCGATGAGACGAGAGCGCTGGACTTCCAGTTCGCGACGCGCGGGGCGGGCGCTGCCGACGTGGCGTACCTGGTCACCCAGCGCTTGCCTGCGCAGGCACGGGACGGACACGATGCGGCGCTCCTGCGCGAGTACCTCGACCAGGTGGCAGCCCTCGGCGTCACGGATTACACGTTCGACGAGGCGTGGCGGCAGTACCGCTTCGCGGCCGGCTACCCGATGGTGTTGCCGGTCATCACCCTCAACGGATGGGATGCGCTTCCCGACCGGTCCCGTCGGCTGTGCCTGACGCTCACCGACCGGGCGGTGGCCGCGATCGAGGAGATCGGCGCCCTGGAGGTGTTCGCATGACGCGGTCGGCCCGCGAAGTGGTGGAGTTGTACAACCTGGTGGTCTGGAATCAGCGTGACTTCGCGCTGGCCGAAGAGCTGCTTGGCGAAACCGTGATCCGCCATGAGGTCGGCGCGGAGGCGCATGTGTTGACCCATGAGCAGGCGGTCGGCCGGATCGTGCACATGTGGGAGGTCACCGAGAACATCCGCTTCGACCTGAACCTGGTGGTGGCCGGCGACGACGGCGAGCACGTCGCGATCGTCTACGAGTCTCCGATCAAGATGAAGGACGGGACGCAGACCACGATCGGCAGTATGGAAGTGTTCCGGGTGGTCGACGGCAGGATCGTCGAAGTGTGGAACTGCGGCTACAAACAAGGGATCTGGGCGTGAACGACGAAGTGCTGGACGAACTGGGCTATTACCTGCTGGCCGGCGCCGGTGGTGAAGGGCCCGCCACGCTGATGGACGAAGCCCGCCGCGGTGAGGAACTCGGGTTCGGCACGGCGTTCATCTCCGAACGGTGGAACGTCAAGGAGGCGTCGTCGCTCGTCGGCGCGGCCTGCGCGGTCACCACCCGGATGCAGATCGCGACGGCGGCAACCAATCACAACACCCGCCATCCGCTGATCACCGGATCGTGGGCCACCACGATGCACCGGTTGTCCGGGGGGCGGTTCACGTTGGGCATTGGGCGCGGGGTGGCGGCGATGTACGCCGCGTTCGGCATCCCCTCGGTGACGACGGCGCAGATGGAGGACTTCGCGCAGGTCATGCGTCGGTTGTGGAAGGGCGAGGTGATCTTCAACCACGACGGGCCGATCGGCAAGTACCAGGTGCTGTTTTTGGATCCTGACTTCCGCGAGGACATCCGGTTGGCGATCGTGGCGTTCGGGCCGCAGACGCTGGCGCTGGGAGGTCGGGCGTTCGACGACGTCGTCCTGCACACCTACTTCACCCCGGAGACGCTGAAGCGGGCGGTCAAGACCGTCAAGGACGCCGCCGAGCAGGCCGGCCGCGACCCGGACAGCGTGCGGGTCTGGTCGTGCTTCGCGACGGTCGGCGACCACCTGCCCGAGGAACTGCGGCTCAAGAAGACGGTGGCCCGGCTGGCGACCTATCTGCAGGGATACGGCGACCTGCTGGTCAAGACCAACGGCTGGGATCCCGCTGTGCTGCAGCGTTTCCGCGACGATTCGGTGGTGCAGTCCATCCCCGGCGGCATCGACCACAAAGCCTCAACCGAGCAGATCGAGCACATCGCGACACTGATTCCCGACGAGTGGCTGGAGCCGTCCGCCACGGGGTCGGCGCAGCAGTGTGTCGAGCGCATCCGCAAGGAGTTCACCTACGGTGCGGACGCGCTCATCATGCACGGCGCGACTCCCGACGAACTCGAGCCGATCGTGACGGAGTACCGGGCGTCCGAGTGAAGTGATTTCGGTGCGCAAACTATCGCTGGGCGATGGTTAGCGCACCGAAATCGCCAATTAGGGCGTGATGGTCGTGCGTGCCACCGGTTCCGCCGTGGCTTGGCGACTGGAGAGGCCCCGCTGCAGCCCGGTCAGCAATGCGTTGCGGGTCTCCTCGGGGTGGATGAGCTCATCGAAACCGAGGTGACTGGCCGAGCGGAACGACGCCTCCACCTCCATCTGGCGCAGCCGCGCCTCGACATCCTCGGCGGCGTGGGAGGCCTTGCTCAACGCGGCGGCACTCATCGCGCCCATTGTCGCACCGGGGTAGGCGAATGTCGCACTCTGGTTGTCAAACCCCAACAGCGACATGACCATCGAGCCGAAGCCGTACGCCTTGCGCAGCGTGACATGCAGTTTGACGGTCGTCGCCGTGGTCTGCGCGGCGAACATCCGCGCGCCGCTGCGCAGCACGCCCGCCTTCTCCGACCGGCTGCCGGGCAACATGCCGGGGTTGTCGGCGAGAAACACGATCGGCAGGTGAAACGCGTCGGCGACGGTGATGAAGTGCGCGGCCTTGTCGGCGGCGTCGGCGTCGATCGAGCCGGCGATCACCTGCGGTTGGTTGGCCACCACCGCGACGGGGTGGCCGCCGAGATGTGCCAGCGCGCAGATGATCGCGGGCCCGAACTTCGGCTGGACCTCGAACCAGTCCGGGCGGTCGAAGACGACGTCGAGCACACGCCGCATGTCGTAGACGCGCCGGTTACCCCTGGGCACGATGTCGAGCAGTTCGGCGGTGGCACGCGGCGCGGCCGCCTTATCGGCGGGCAGCGACTCGGGATAGGACCAAGCGCTGGAAGGGAAGTAGGACAGATAACGGCGGATGTCGTCAAGCGCGGCTTCGTCGTCCTCGGCGAGGTTGTGGATCACGCCGCTGGTCAGCGCGACCGTTGGACCGCCGAGCTCTTCCTTCGTAATCTCCTCGCCCGTTGACTCTTTCACCACGGGCGGTCCTGCGGTGAAGATGGCGCCCTGCTGGCTCATCACCGTCCAGTCGCAGACCGGGGCGACCAGTGCGCCGTGGCCGGCCGACGGCCCGAGCAGGCCGGCGACCATCGGCACCTTGCCGGAGCACTGGGCTTGGGCGAGCAGGTCCGTCGGGGTGCGACCGTAGTGTTCGCCGCTGGGCCGAAAGCCTGCGCCCTCGAGCAACATCACCAGCGGCACCCTGTCACGTAACGCCAACTCGGCCAACCGATACCGTTTGGCATTGCCACCGGGGCCGATGCTGCCGGCCAGCGTCGTGAAGTCCTCGGCGCCGATCAACACCGGCCTGCCGTCGAGATGTCCCGAACCGGCCACGATGCCGTCGGCAGCGATGTCACCGCCGACGAGCGTGCCGAACTCGCGGAAGGTGCCCTCGTCGAGCAGATGGGCGATGCGGGCGCGAGCGTCGAGCTTGCCCTTGCCGCGGTGCTGGGCGAGTCGTTCGGCACCGCCCATTTCGAGGGCGTGCTCGCGTCGGCGCGACAACTCGTCGAGAGTGTGTTCCCACCCTTCGGCCTCGGCCATACCCAACTCCTGTCCCGGATAGGCGATCGTCGCACCGGCGTATCCGCGTTGACCCTACTGAATTGCTTACTGTAGCGTCTACGACCATGCTTAGCGGCGCCGACCTGAAGGTCGACGGGGCGGTTTCGAGTCAGCTGGCCAACGTGGTGGACGCGGCGAGCACACTGCAACGACGGGGCTACGACGGGTGCTGGACGGCCGAGGTGGCCCACGACCCGTTCCTGCCGCTGACCCTGGCCGCCGAACACACCGAGACCCTCGATCTGGGCACCAGTATCGCAGTCGCGTTCGCACGTAATCCCATGACAGTTGCCAACATCGGGTGGGATCTGCAGGAGTACTCGCGCGGACGCCTCATCGTGGGCCTCGGTTCGCAGATCAAGCCGCACATCGAGAAGCGGTTCAGCATGCCGTGGAATCAGCCGGTGCGTCGCATGGGCGAGTTCGTGCACGCAATGCGTGAAATCTGGTCCTGCTGGCGCGACGGAACCAGGCTGCAGTTCGAAGGCGACTTCTACACGCACAAGCTGATGACGCCGATGTTCACCCCCGAACCGCACGACTACGGATTCCCCCGGATCTTCCTGGCTGCGGTGGGTGAGGCGATGACCGAGTTGTCCGGTGAGGTCGCCGACGGGGTGCTCGCGCACGCGTTCACGACGAAACGGTACTTCGCCGAAGTGACGACGCCGGCGCTGCAGCGGGGGATGTCACGGTCGGCTCGGCGCCGCAGCGACTTTCAGGTGTCATGTCCGATCTTCGTCGTCACCGGCGCCGACGAAGCGGAGTTGGCGGCGGCCGCCGTGGCCACCCGCAAACAGATCGCGTTCTACGGGTCGACACCGGCCTACCGCAAGGTGCTCGAATTGCACGGGTGGGGTGACCTACACACCGAACTTCACCGATTGAGCCTGGCGGGGCAGTGGGACGACATGGGCACGCTGATCGACGACGAGGTCCTCGAGGCGTTTGCGGTCGTCGCGCCGATCGACCGCCTGGCGGCCAAGGTCCGCGACCGCTGCGACGGGTTGATCGACCGTGTGCTGGTCGGTTTTCCGGCGGCTGTGCCCGAAGAGGCTGTCCGCCAAGTCGTTCGAGAGCTGCGCGGCCAGTCTGCCGCATGAGTGAAAGGTCACCCATGAGTACTCGCGTGATCGACGAAGCGGCCAGGGTGTTCGCCGACCCCCGCGCCTACGCCGATGAGCCCGGTCTGCACGCCGCCCTGACGCACCTGCGCGCCAACGCTCCCGTCTCGTGGGTGGACGTTCCCGGCTACCGGCCGTTCTGGGCAATCACCAAGCATGCTGACATCATGGAGATCGAACGCGACAACACGCTGTTCACCAACGCGCCACGGCCAGTGCTGATGACCGAAGAGGCCGACGAACAACAAGCGGCGGTGGGCATCAGCACGCTGATCCACCTGGATGATCCGCAGCACCGTGATTTGCGTGCGATCGGTGCGAACTGGTTTCGACCGAAAGCCATGCGCGCGATGAAGGTTCGGATCGACGAACTGGCAAAGCGATTCGTCGACGGCATGCTCGAGCGAGGACACCAGTGTGACTTCGTTCAGGAAGTCGCGGTGAACTATCCGCTCTACGTGATCATGTCGATGCTCGGCCTGCCCGAATCCGACTTCCCGAAGATGCTCACCTACACCCAGGAACTGTTCGGCAACGACGACGAAGAACTGCAGCGCGGGACGTCGAAGGAAGAACAGGTGGGCGCGCTGCTCGAGATGTTCGGCTACTTCACCGAGGTGACCGCCGCACGTCGGAAGAATCCGACCGAAGACCTGGCGTCGGCGATCGCCAACGCCACGATCAACGGGGAACCGCTTTCCGACATCGAAACGGTCTCCTACTACGCGATCGTCGCCGCCGCCGGTCACGACACCACCAGCGCCGTCATTTCCGGTGGTCTGCACGCGCTGATCGAGCATCCCGATCAACTGGCACGGTTGCGTGCCGACATGGCCTTGATGCCGTTGGCCACCGAGGAGATGATCCGCTGGGTCACCCCCGTCAAGGAGTTCATGCGAACTGCCCGCGCGGACACCACCGTTCGCGGTGTTCGCATCGCGGAGGGGGAGTCGGTGCTGCTGTCGTACACATCGTCCAACCGCGACGAGGACGTTTTCGACGATCCGTTCCGCTTCGACGTCGGCCGTGATCCGAACCGCCACAACGCGTTCGGCTACGGCGTGCATTTTTGCCTGGGGGCCGCCCTGGCCCGGATGGAGATCAACAGCTTCTTCAGCGAGTTGATCCCGCGGCTAAAGTCGGTCGAGTTGACCGGGCCGGCAGAGCACATCGCCACGATCTTCGTCGGCGGCCTCAAGCACCTGCCGATCCGATACTCACTGGTTTAGTCACCGCCGGAGTTGCCGCGCGCGGCAGCGTGCAAAGCGTCGCCACGCGAACCCTTTTCGGTCTTGGAGAGGGCTTGGATGCTGACGTCGTGGCCTTCGGCGGCCTTCCTCAAAGCGCCGACGGTGGCTTGGTCTTTGGGGATGTGGGTGAAGGGGTCCCAGTTGTACCAGCGCAGGGCGTTTTCGTAGGTCATCTTGTTGATTTCGTCGTCGGGGACGTTGTTGGCGGTGAGGACCTCGTCGAGCTGTTCGGGTGCGCCGGGCCACATCGAATCCGAGTGCGGGTAGTCGGCTTCCCAGCAGATGTTGTCCACCCCGATCTGATGGCGGGTCGCCACCCCGACCGGGTCGGCGATGAAACAGGTCAAGAAGTGCTCGCGGAACACCTCCGAGGGGAGTTTGCCCTTGAAATCCTGGCCCGTCCAGGTCGAGTGCATCTCATAGGTGCGATCCACCCGCTCCAAGAAATACGGAATCCAGCCCGTCCCACCCTCAGACAGCGCGATCTTCAGGCTCGGGTATTCCTTGATCGGACGCGACCACAACAGATCCGCGGCGGCCTGCACGATGTTCATCGGCTGCAACGTGATCATCACATCCATCGGCGCATCCGGCGCGGTGATGGCCAACCGCCCCGAGGAGCCGATATGCACATTGAGCACGGTGTCGGTATCGACCAACGCATCCCACATCGGCTTCCAATGCTCGAAATCATGAAAGCTCGGATACCCCATCGCCGCCGGGTTCTCGGTGAAGGTCAACGAATGCACCCCACGCTCAGCGTTGCGCCGAATCTCGGCGGCACACGCCTGGGGATCCCAGATCACCGGCAACGTCATCGGAATAAACCGCGCCGGATAGGCCCCGCACCACTCCTCGACATGCCAATCGTTGTAGGCCTGCACCAAAGCCAGCGAGAACTCGGCATCCTCGGTGGCAAACAACCGACCGGCAAACCCAGGAAACGACGGAAAACACATCGACCCCAAAATCCCGCCGGCATTCATATCCTTGACCCGCTCATCGACCTGCCAACACCCCGGCCGAATCTCATCGAGGCCCTGCGGTTCCAGCCCGTACTCCTCCTTGGGCCGACCCGCCACCGCATTGAGCGCCACATTCGGAATCACCACATCACGAAACTGCCAAGTATCCGAACCATCGGCGTTATGCACCAACCGCGGCGCCTCATCCAAATACTTCTTCGGCAAATGATTCTTGAACATATCCGGCGGCTCGACGATGTGATCATCCACGCTCACCAGAATCATGTCGTCCTTGTTCATCGTGCCGACCTTTCTGAGTTCCTTACCGTATGGGCAACAGTTTAGCCGCGACTACGTTGCCGCGACGGACAACGCCGTTGACCGGCGCCATGGTCGGCTCGTCGAGTACGACCGCAAGACACGACGGCGGATCGCCGTCGTCGCTGGCATGATGTCCTTTGCCAGATCTCGGTTAGCCGTGCAGGGGGACGAAGATGAGCGCCGACACCGCCAACTCCGATCTGGTCGGCGGCATCCCGCGTCGACGCATCGTCGTCGCCTCGATGGTGGGCACCACCATCGAGTTCTACGACTTCTATATCTATGCCACCGCAGCCGTCTCGGTCTTTCCGCACCTGTTCTTCCCGAAGGGGGATCCGACGACGGCGCTCTTGGCATCGCTGGCCACCTTTGGGCTCGCCTTTGTCGCCCGGCCGGTGGGTTCGGTCCTGTTCGGCCACTTCGGTGATCGCGTGGGACGCAAGGTGACGTTGGTGGCCTCCCTGCTGGTGATGGGAATTGCGACGTTTGTCATCGGGCTCTTACCGACCTACCACCAGGCGGGCATCTTCGCCCCCGCGTTGTTGGCGATCATGCGCTTCGCGCAGGGTCTGGCGCTGGGCGGCGAATGGAGCGGAGCGGCGCTGCTGGCCACCGAGACTGCCAAACCGGGTAAACGCGCTTGGGCCGCGATGTGGCCACAACTCGGAGCGCCCATCGGGTTTCTGTTGGCCAACGGCGCCTTCGTGTTGCTGCTGCTGTGGATTGGACACAGCAATGTCACGCCGGACCTTGACGGGCCGTTCTTGACGTGGGGCTGGCGAATTCCGTTCCTGCTGAGCGCGGTGATGGTGGCGATCGGACTCTATGTGCGGTTGCGCCTTATCGAGACGCCGGTCTTCACCCGCGCCATGGCCCGCGGTGAGAAGGTGAAAGTGCCTCTGGCCGAGCTGTTTAGAACCAGCTGGCGCCCGTTGATCATCGGCACTTTCGTGATGTTGGCGACCTACACGATGTTCTACCTGATGACGACGTGGGCGTTGAGCTATGGGACGGCGAAGCGACCACCGGACGGCAGCGGACTCGGGTTCGCTTACGTCGACTTTCTGCAACTACAGCTGATCGCCGTGTTGTTCTTCGCCGCGACGCTGCCGCTGTCGGGTGTGCTGTCCGATCGCTTCGGCCGCCGCCTACCCCTGCTGTGCGTCACCGCGGCGATCATGGTCTTCAGCGTGGTTTTCATTCCGGCGCTCGGCGCTAGTGACGCCTCACATGGCACCATGCTGCTGTTCTTAATAGTCGGAATGACGTTGATGGGTTTGACCTTTGGGCCGATGAGCGCGGTCCTGCCCGAACTGTTTCCGACGAATGTGCGCTACACCGGGTCAGGAGTTTCCTACAACGTCGCGAGCATTCTGGGTGCTGCGGTAGCGCCGTTCATCGCCACGTGGCTGGCGACGCAATACGGTGTTGCGTGGGTAGGGCTGTATCTGTTCATCGCGGCGTCGCTGAGCTTCATCGCGATACTGATCATGTCGGAGACCAAGGACACCTCGTTGGACAGTATCGAGGGGCCGACTCCGGACCGTTTGATCGGCTGACGTTTGCTCCCAAGTCATTCGGTGCGTTGATAGATGGCGCGCACGGTGTCCACGGTGTCGGCCTCGGCCGGGCCCTTGTCGTCGCGGTAGCGCAACACCCGGGCGAACCGCAGCGCCATCCCGGCTGGATACCGCGATGACGTCTGTACTCCGTCGAGCGCGATCTCGACGACCTGCTCGGGACGCACCTTGACGACGTAATCGTCGGTCGGGCCGTCGGCCAGTTCGAGAAACCGGTTGGTCTGCCACTGCAGCATTGCGTCAGTCATGCCCTTGAACGTCTTTCCGAGCATGACGAATCCGCCGGTCGCGGGATCTCTGGCGCCGAGATGGATGTTCGAGAGCTTGCCGGTGCGCCGGCCCGAGCCCCATTCCACAGCCAGCACCACCAGGTCGAGGGTGTGCACCGGTTTGACCTTCAGCCAGCCGGCGCCGCGGCGGCCGGCCTCATACGATGCCGTCGGCGACTTAGCCATGACGCCTTCGTGACCGGCGGCCAACGTCGCGTCGAGGAACTCCTGGGCGGTGTCGACGTCGTCGGTGACCAGACGATCGACCCGCTGGTCCTCGGGAACGATGGCGTCCAGCGCCGCGACGCGCTCGCTGGTCGGTCGGTCCAGCAGGTCGACGCCGTCGAGGTGCAGCACGTCGAACACGAAGACCGACAAGGGCTGTGCCGCGCGGGCGGCCTCGATGTCGACCGACTTCCCGAACCGCGACGCGGTGACCTGAAACCGGTGCGGGCGGTTGTTGTCCGGTCGCAGCGCGATCGCCTCGGCGTCGGCGATAAGGTCGGTCACCGGCCAGGCCAGTGCGGCGTCGACGACCTCGGGTAGGCGGGCGGTGACGTCGTCGAGGCTGCGGGTGTAGATCGACACCGTGTTGCCGGCACGGTGGATCTGCACCCGGGCGCCGTCGAGCTTGGCTTCGAAAACCGCTGCGCCGCTGAGGCGTTCGAGCGCCTCGGCGACACCGCTAGCGGTCTGTGCCAGCATCGGCCCGACCGGCCTGCCGACCTTGAGGGTGAACTGCGCCAACCCCGCCTCGCCGTCGGTCAGCGCGGCGGCCGCGACGGCGGGTAGTGCGCCGCCGAGCATGGCGGCGCGTCGCACCGCGGCCGCGGGTACGCCCGCGGCCTTGGCCACGGCGTCGGCCATCACCCCGATCAGGGCGCCCTGACGTAGCTCACCGCTGAGCAGCCGACGCAGGAAAGTCTGCTCGGCGTCGGTGGCGCGGCCGAACAGGTCGGCGAGCAGCCCGGCCCGTCGCGCTTGGGAACCCTTGCCGGCCACCTGCCCGATCTCGGTGAACCGCGCGTCGACCTCCAGCACCGTCAGCGACGGTTCTGCTGCCGGGGCCGGCACTGAACGCAGCGCCGCCCACCCCACGCCGATCTGGCGTTGCGGCAACACACCCGACAACCACGACACCGTCACCGCGACCAGTCGCGCGTCGCCGCCGTCGCTGGCGCGTCGTAGCAGCTCGGCGATCCGGGCGATCTTGGCCAGCCGCGACGACGAGGCGCCCACCTCGGCCGACGCGGCGGCGACGTCAGACAGCAGCACCAGACCAGCCTGTCACGGCCCTCACCACCGCGCGAGCGTGCGTGAACTCGGGTCAGTTCTCGGCGTGCCGCCCTCGCCGGAACTGCGGGGTGGTCTAGGTGACGGTGAACGACACCGCATGCCAGCCGGACGCGCCGTCGGGCACCGGAGGGGCCACGTCCGCGGTCTGCACCGCGCCGGTGTTGTCGATGGCCCGCACGGTGATCGTGTGCGGACCGGGTTCGCCTTGCCACGCAAAGCTCCAGAGCCGCCAGGTGTCGGCGGAGTAGCTCGCGCCGAGGTCGGCCGGTCGCCAGTCGCCGGTGCCGTCGGGGCCGTCGATGCGGACCTCGACGCCGCGCACGCCACGGGGTTGCGCCCACGCGACGCCGCCGAACGTCACCGGGCCTGCCGCGACGGCCGCTCCGCTGCGGGGCACGTCGATGCGCGACTGGGTCTTGATGGGTCCGCGCGCCGACCAACCCAGCTTGGTCCAGTACGCCTCGGCGCGGTCGAACCGGGTGACCTCGAGGTCGACGACCCATTTGGTGGCCGACACGTAGCCGTAGAGGCCGGGCACGACGAGGCGGGCGGGATATCCGTGTTCGGTGGGTAGCGGCTCGCCGTTCATCCCGACCGCCAACAACGCCTCGGCGTCCCCGGTGAGCGCCTCGACGGGCGTGCCCGCGGTGAACCCGTCGACCGACATTGACAGCACCATGTCGGCGTCCGCGTGAATCCCCGCCCCGGCCAACAGATCCCGCACCCGGTAGCCGATCCACGCGGCGTTGCCGATGAGGTCGCCGCCGACCGGGTTGGACACACACGTCAACGTCACGAGCTTCTCGACGGTCTCGAAACGTTCGAGATCCTCGAAACGGTAGGTGATTTCGCGGTCGACCATGCCGTGAATCCGAAGCTGCCAGTCCCCGCGGCTGAGCTGCGGCACCGTCAAGGCGGTGTCGATCCGGTAGAACTCGTCGTTGCCGGTGATAAACGACGTCAGGCCAACGTCTTTAGGCTGCACAGCGGGGTCGGCCGGTGGCGCGGCGACGTCAGGACGCGGCAGCGCGAACGCGTCGCGGTCCGACGCCACCGACGACGTCAGCCGCGACAGCACCACACCAACCACCCCGGTGGCCGCGCCCGCCGTCATCAACCCGAGCGCCAGCAGCGACAATCGCCTGCCGGGCTCGGCCCGGTCCTCGGGCGGCGGGTCCGTGACGCGCCCGGAGACGAGCAGGCGCAGCACGGCCACGCCACACGCGGTCCCGACCAGCGTGGGCACGACGTCGGCGAGCGTCGCACCCGCGCGCGACAACACTGCCGCGCACCCCGCGGTGCCGCCCAGCACGATCGCGATGCTTCCCACCGGGACCCGGCGCGTCTCCAGCGCCGCCGTCAACGCGGCGATGAGCGCGATCGCCCCCAACACCGCCACGGTGAGGAAGAGCTTGTCGGCCATGCCGAACGTCGCGATCGCCCATTCTTTGACCGGGCCCGGTGTCAGGTCGATGACCACCGAGCCGACGGCGGTGCGCGCGTCGGCCTGCGGGCCGAACGCGACGGCCAGCAGTTGCGTCACGCCCAGCGCTACCGCCGCGGCGGCAAGACCCGCCAGCATCCGCGTTTCCCGGGCGGGTACGGCCATGGTGCCAAGGTACTGCCCCGAACGGACCCGAACCGCCGACCGGACGAGGCCGTCGGCTAAGTTGCTTTACGATTCGACGAAATTTTGGAAAGGCGGCTAGATGGAGATCGAGGGCAAGAAGGCCATCATCGTCGGGGGGGCGTCCGGTTTCGGCAAGGCGACCGCCGAATTGCTGGCCAAGCGCGGCGCGAGCGTGGCAGTGCTGGACCGCCCGCAGTCCAAAGGCAAGGAAGTTGCCGACGCGATCGGCGGCTCCTTCTTCGAGGTCGACGTCACCGACTTCGAGGGCACCGAGAAGGTGCTGCAGCAGGCGATCGACGAGCTCGGCGGGCTGCACATCATCGTGACCACCGCCGGTGGCGGCGCGGCCGAGCGCACCGTCAAGAAGGACGGCCCGCACAGCCTGGAGACCTTCCGCAAGAGCGTGGACCTCAACCTCATCGGCACCTTCAACATCAGCAGGTTGGCGGGCTGGCAGATGAGCAAGCAGGAGCCGGTCGACGACGAGAAAGAAGAGCGCGGCGTCATCATCAACACCGCCTCGATCGCCGCGTTCGAGGGCCAGATCGGGCAGGTGGCCTACACGGCGTCCAAGGCCGCTATCGCCGGCATGTGCCTGACGATGGCGCGTGACATGGGCAGCCTGGGCATCCGCGCGCTCGCGATCGCCCCGAGCCTGTTCGCGACCGGCCTGACCGAGGGCATACCCGACGAGTTCGCCAAGGCGCTGACCAAGGATGCGGCGTTTCCCAAGCGGCTCGGCAAGCCCGAGGAATACGCGAAGCTGGTGGCCGCGATCGTCGAGAACCCGATGCTCAACGGCCAGTGCCTGCGCCTGGACGCCGGCCAGCGCTTCGCCCCCAAGTAAGTCCGTGATTTCGGCGCGCTTATGCCCCGTGAGGGTGCGTAAGCGCGCCGAAATCGCACTAGGGTGAGCGGGTGGCGACCGTCGCCGAACACCTCATCGACGCTCTGCGGGTCAGCGGCGTGCGCCGCGTGTACGGGCTGCCCGGCGACAGCCTCAACGGGTTCACCGACGCGATCCGCCGATCGGGCGAGATCAGCTGGGAACATGTCCGCCACGAAGAGACCGCGGCTTTCGCGGCGGCCGCCGACGCGGCACTCACCGGCGGGCTGGCGGTCTGCGCCGGCAGTTGCGGCCCCGGCAACCTGCATCTGATCAACGGCCTGTTCGACGCGCAACGCAGCCGGGTGCCCGTGCTCGCGATCGCCGCGCACATACCGCGCACCGAAATCGGTTCGGACTACTTCCAGGAGACCCATCCGCAGGAACTGTTCCGCGAGTGCAGCGTCTACTGCGAACTCATCAGCACCCCGGAGATGGCGCCGCGAATCCTCGAGATGGCGATGCGGGCCGCCGTCGAGGACAGCGGGGTAGCGGTGGTGGTCATCCCAGGGGAGATCTTCCTGCAACGCGCCGACGCGTCGGCCTGGAACGCGCGGCCGATCACCGCGACGCGCTCGGTCGTGCGCCCCGACGACGAGTCGCTGCGGCGCGCCGCCGCCATCCTCAACGACGCGCGCGCCGTAACGATCCTGGGCGGCGCCGGGGTGGCCGGCGCGCATGACGCGCTGATCGAGCTGGCCGGCACCCTCAACGCGCCGGTTGTACATGCGTTGCGCGGCAAGGAGTTCATCGAGTACGACAACCCGTTCGACGTCGGCATGACGGGCCTGCTCGGGTTCGCTTCCGGCTACAAAGCCATCAAAGAGGCCGACGCGTTGCTGATGCTGGGCACCGACTTCCCTTATCCGCAGTTCTATCCCGACGACGCGAAGGTCATCCAAGTCGACATCCGCGGCCGCCACCTCGGCCGGCGCACGCCGATCGATCTCGGGTTGGTGGGTACCGTCGCCGACACGGTCGCCGCGCTGCTTCCGCTGCTGCGGCCCAAGACCGACCGTGACCACCTCGACCGTTCGCTGCGTCACTACCGCAAGACCCGCAAGTCGATGGACGAGCTGGCCGTCAACGACCGCGACCGCACCCCCATCCGACCGGAATACGTTGCGGGCCTCACTGATCAGCTTGCCGCCGACGACGCGGTGTTCACCGTCGACGTCGGCTCACCGGTGGTGTGGGCGTCGCGCTACCTCACGATGAACGGCCGGCGCCGGCTGATCGGCTCGTTCAACCACGGCACGATGGCCTGCGCGCTACCGCACGCGATCGGTGCGCAGACCGCACAGCCCGACCGGCAGGTCGTCGCGCTGGCCGGTGACGGCGGGCTGACGATGCTGTTCGGTGAGCTGGTCACCCTGATCCAGAACCAGCTGCCGGTCAAGGTGATCGTCTTCAACAACTCGTCGCTGAATTTCGTTGAGCTCGAAATGAAAGCCGCCGGAATCGTCAACTTCGGCACCGACCTCGTCAACCCAGACTTCGCCGCCGTCGCGCAGGCGATGGGCATCTTCGGCATGCGCGTCGAGCAACCGGGCGATCTGCATCAGGCCCTCGTCGACGCGTTCGCCGTCGACGGGCCCGCCGTGATCGATGTGGTGACCGCCCGCCAGGTGCTGTCGATCCCGCCGGCCATCACCGTCGAACAAGCCAAAGGCTTCTCGCTGTACGCGATTCGAACGATCATGGCCGGGCGGGCCGACGAACTTCTCGATCTGGTCACCACCAACGTGGCGCGCCGCATCCTGGACTGAACGCTCACGCCGGCCGGGGTACCGCCGACAGCAGCGACTGGCCGATCCACGTCGGAACCGAGCGGCGCACCTCGGCCGGCCCGGACACCGCGACGCTGCCGTCGAGCAGCGCGTGTTGCCACGTCACGTCGCCGCGCCAGATCCGGGTGAGCGTTCGCAGGCTCGTTTCGACGGTGCCGGCCACCTCGTAGCCGGGATCGAAATCGCACACATCGGCCTGCCCGTCGGCGACCACCAGCCACCACCGCGCGGCTTTCGGCGCCACCTCGGTCAGCCGAAACGCCAACGTCGTCCGTTTGCGAGGCCATTCGGCGATCGGGATGGTGCGCCGGATATCCCACATCAGCAGGTGCGGGTCGAGGTCCTCCTCGCCGAGTTCGCCGATCCACCGCACGCCCCACGCGCCGAGCGCGTCGACCACCTCGGCGAGTTCCTTACCGCATGCGGTGAGCGTGTAGGTGGTGCGGCCGTCGACGTCGGCGCGTTCCACCACGCCGGCCCGTGCCAGCGACTTCAGCCGCTTGGACAACAGTGCCGGTGACATCTTCGGCACTCCGCGACGCAGATCGTTGAAGTGGCGGCTGCCGAGCAGCAGCTCACGCACGACGAGCATGGTCCATCGTTCGTCGAGCAGCTCCATCGCCTTGGCGACGGGACAGAACTGGCCGTATCCGGGCATGTGCGTACCTCCGGGCCGCAACGCGCAGTACAGATATCGAACCAGGGCGGGTACAGATTTGGAACTGGAATGCGGTGATTGGCGTGCGCGACGATATCCGCACCGAGCAGGAAGGAACTGCGATGAAGGACTCCGCCACCGCCGTCGACGACGGCCAGATCGCCGCCAAACACCGGGTCATGTGGGCCTCCGGCGACTATCCGAAGCTCGCGGCCGAGATCGTCTCACCGCTGGGTCCCATCCTGGTGCAGGCTGCCGGGATCGGCCCCGGCGACCGTGTGCTCGACATCGCTGCGGGCACCGGCAACGCGGCCATCCCGGCTGCGCTCGCGGGCGCCAGCGTCGTCGCCAGCGACCTGTGTCCGGAACTGCTCGAGCACGGCAGTCAGCGGGCTGTCGAGCGCGGTGTCACGCTTGAATGGCGCGAGGCCGACGCACACGAATTACCTTTCGGTGACGCCGAATTCGATGTAGTGATGTCTTGTATCGGGGTGATGTTCGCGCCGTTTCACCAACGTGCGGCCGACGAACTGGTGCGGGTGTGCAGACCGGGCGGCCGGGTCGCGCTGCTGAGCTGGACTCCGGAAGGCCAGATCGGTGAGCTGTTCGCCACCATGAAGCCCTACGTCGCGGCGCCGCCGCCCGGCGCTCAACCGCCGCCGCTGTGGGGCAGTGCGGACCATGTCCGCACCTTGCTCGGCGACCGCGTCACCGACGTCGTTACCGAACGACGCACGCTGAGCGTCGGGCACTTCGGGAACGGCGCCGCATTCCGCGACTACTTCAGGTCGATGTACGGGCCGACGATCGCGGCGTACCGCAACATCGAGGCCGATCCGGACCGGGTCGCCGAACTCGACGCCGACCTGGCCCGCCTCGGCGACGGCTTCTTGCGGGGCGGTTCCACGATGGATTGGGAGTACCTGCTGCTGACCGCGCGCAGAGCCTGACACCATGGCGGTATGTCCGATGCCGCACCGCAGCTACCCACCCTGTCCGCAGACGACCAGAAGGCGCTGCAGCGCTGGGTGCGAGAACAACGCCTGGGCTCGACCGTCACCGACGTCGAACCGCTGACCGGCGGCACCCAGAACATCGTCGTACGGATCCGGGTGGACGGGCGGCCGATGGTGTTGCGGCGGCCGCCTCTTCACCCGCGGCCGACAAGCGACAAGACGATGCTGCGCGAGATCGCGGCGCTGCGCACCCTGGCCGGAACCGACGTCCCGCACCCGGGGTTCATCGCCGGATGCGACGACCTCGAGGTGCTCGGGGTGGTCTTCTACTTGATGGAAGAGGTCGACGGGTTTAACCCCGGCAGCGAGGTCGATGAGGCCTACGTGCGCGATCCGGGCATGCGCCACCAGGTCGGCCTGTCCTACGCGGCCAGCCTGGCCCAACTCGGCAACGTGTCATGGGAAGGCAGTCCGCTCGCCGAACTCAAACGGCCGGGTTCCTTTCTGGAGCGCCAGGTTCCGCAGTTCTTGCGGCTGCTGGAAAGCTACCGTCACGACCGGTACGACCCCGCCTCGCTGGCCGTCACCGAGCTGGCCGAATGGCTGGAGACCAACCGCCCACCCGACGGGCAACCCGGAATCCTGCACGGCGACCCGCATTTGAGCAATGTGATGCTGCGCCGGGAGAAGCCGGAACTGGCGGCGTTCGTCGACTGGGAGATGTGCACGATCGGCGACCCGCTGCTCGACCTCGGTTGGATGCTGATCTGTTGGCCGCTGGAGACCAACACGATCACCGCGGGCGCAGCACTGGCCGACCTCGGCGGGCTCGCAAGCCGGCGTGAACTGCTGGATGCCTATCTCGGTGCCGGAGGCCGCGAAACCTCAAGGCTGGACTGGTATGTCGCGATGGCGTGCTTCAAGCTCGGGATCGTGATCGAAGGTACGTGGTCGCGATTCCTGGTCGGCCAGGCCAGCAGGGACGCGGGGGAGCGCTTGCACGCCAACGCGCAGAACCTGATCGACATCGGCACTCGAGTCGCCAAGGGCGACAGCCCGTTCGGGATCTGACACGTTCTCAGCCGTAGGTGTCGAGGGCGAGCTGGACCGTCACCGCCAGACCGGCCACGCCGATCAACACCCGCATCGGACCGGCGGGGGTGTGGCGGACCACGATGGGTCCCAGACGTGAGCCGATGAGGCAGCCGAGTCCGAGTGGCACCACGGCCCACCACTGCACCGGTGCGATAAGCGCGAACACCGCCGCGGCGACGACGTTGGCAATGCCGAGCAGGAAGTTTTTGCTCGCGTTGGCGCGCGCGAGCGTCGTGTGGCCGATACGCAACAGCAGCGCCAGCAGTAGCACGCCGGCGGCCGCGCCGAAGTAGCCGCCGTAGATAGCGATCAGGAAAATCGCCCCGGCTTCGAAAGCCGTCCTCGCGGTACGACGGCGCCCCTTCGCGGTCGCCACGTCTGCGTTGCTGCTCCGCGGAAGCAAGATCGCCAGCGACGCCACCCCCAACAGCACCGGCACCAACTGCTCGAAGCTCCCTGGCGGCGTCGACAGCAGTAGCAGCGCGCCCATCGCGCCGGCGAGCGCGGCCAGCGGCATCATCCGCAACAACCACCGGCCCTGGCCGCGAAGCTCGGGTCGGGAGCCGAGCACCGAGCCGACGCCGTTGAACACCAACGCCACCGTGTTGGTGACGTTGGCGGTGACGGGCGGTAACCCCGCGACGAGTAACGCCGGGTACGTGGCTACCGACGCGAGTCCCGCGATGCTGCCGGTGAGCCCGCCGATCACACCCGCCGCGAATAGCAACGCCCAGTTCATCGGCGGCTCACGTTACGTCCTGCGCGCGCTGCGGGCACATTGCAAGCCCCGACGCGCCCGCAGGAAAAAGCAATTGCACACCCGCTCGCCGAGCGGCTAGCATCGGCACCGTGCCAAGGCGACTCGTAGTAGTAACCCGCAGCGGGGTCTGATCGCGACCGACCCCTCGCTGTGGGTCGAAGCTGCTACTACGTCGGTCACTCCTTTAAGCAGAAGACCGGCACATGTCCCTTGCAGTCACCACACGACCCACCTTCACCGGGGCGGCGCCCTTCCATATCCCGTTGCCTCGCGGCCTACGTGAGGAGGCCGATGCAATGTCGTATGAATCATTTGTCAGCGAGTACGCGCCCAACTCCGGCCCGCTGCAGTTGCGCACCTGGTCCTGCGCCGACGGCCACCGTCGCGCGACGCGGCTGGGCCCGCAGGCCCGGTCCTACCAGGCGACCCTGGCCATCGGTGAGCGGATCAGCACGTCGTCGGCGGCGGCGTCAGGTCCGGTGGCCGCCTTGACGGCGATGCTGTACGACGACCTTGGCATCGCGGTCGAGACCACCGCGTTTCACCAGGTGCCTGCCGGTGAGCGCACGGCGACGTTCATCCGGGGTTCCGACGGCGCGCGCTCCGAGTGGGCGATGGGCCTGTCGGACGACCCGACCCGGTCGGCGCTCGACGCGGTGATCGCCTGCGCCAACCGGCTGATCACGGCCTGATTCGCGCGAGCTGCTTTCTTGCACGGCGTTACTCGTACTTTCGCCGCTGAAATGCAGTTTCTCGGCAGTAGTGCCTAGCTCAGCGGGCGCAACACGATCGGCATACCGTCCATCGGCATGGGCATACCGGCGTAGTCGTAGCGCGGCTTGTAGCCCGGCCGCGGCAGCTCGAGGCGGTACTTGCGCAGCAGCCGGTGCATCACGGTCTTGATCTCGAGCTGACCGAACACCATGCCGATGCACTTGTGCGCACCGCCGCCGAACGGGGCGAACGCATAACGGTGCTTCTTGTGCTCCGCGCGAGGTTCGGCGAACCGGTCGGGATCGAACTTCTCGGGGTTCGTCCACAGCTCCGGCAGCCGGTGGTTCATTCCCGGCCACGTCACGACGTTGGTGCCGGCCGGAATGTAGTGACCCAGCAGATCGGTGTCGCGCACGGTCTGGCGCACGTTGAACGGCAGCGGGGTAACCAGCCGCAGCGATTCGTTGATTACCAGGTCGAGGGTTTCCAGCTTCTCCAGCGCCTCGATGTCCAGCGGCCCGTCACCCAGCCGAGCCGACTCGTCGCGGCAGCGCTCCTGCCAGTCGGGGTTGGCGGCGAGGTGGTAGCCCATCGTGGTCAACGTCGATGTCGATGTGTCGTGGGCGGCCATCATCAAGAAGATCATGTGGTTGACGATGTCTTCGTCGGTGAAGCTGTTGCCGTCCTCATCCTCGGCATGGCACAGCACGGAGAGCATGTCGGTGCCCCCGGCGTGGCGGCGCTCCTTGACTCGCTCCTCGAAGTAGTCCTCGAGCACCTTGCGGGCGCGCAGCCCGCGCCACCACTTGAATGGCGGAACACTGGTGCGGATGATCGCGCCGCCGGCGCGGGTGGTGATGGTGAACGCCTCGTTGACCTTGGTGACCAGTTCCTGGTCGGTGCCGGGCTCATGGCCCATGAACACCACCGAGGCAATGTCGAGGGTGAGTTCCTTCAGCGCCGGATGCAGCAGGAACCGCGCGTCGTTGGCCACCCAGTCCTCGGCGACCACCTTTGACGCCACCTTGTCGATGTGTTCGACGTAGCCGGTCAACCGGGTGCGAGTGAACGCCTCCTGCATGATCCGGCGGTGGAACATGTGCTCTTCGAAGTCGAGCATCATCAGGCCGCGGTTGAAGAACGGGCCGATGACCGGATGCCAGCCCTTCTGCGAGTAGTCCTTGTTCTTGTTGGAGAACACGGCCTGGGTGGCGTCGGGCCCCAACGCCGACACCGATGCGAGGGCCGGGGAGTGGGCGTAGTGCACCGGGCCGTATTTGCGGTAAACCTGCAGCACGTAGTCCGGTCCGCCGCGGAATGCCTCGATCATGTGCCCCAAGATCGGCAGGCCTGAATCACCCATGACCGGTTTGAGCCCGCTGCCCGCCGGCGGCTCCGCCAACACGAACTGCGGCCACTCCCGGTTGTTCAGCCGCCGCTCGAGAGGACCGAGCGGCAGGTTGTTCAACGTCGGGGTAAACCGGCGTTTCGCCTGGTCGATAAGGTAATCCTTGGTGCTGATGGTCGGCATCGGACACTCCTGAAAACGGCAAGCTGTGGTGGATGTCACCTGACTCCCATCCTGGTATTCTCTCTTGACGCCTGTCAAGTTTGGGCATAGGTGCGTCGCGATGAAAAGGTCTTAAGCCATGACGGCTGAAGTGAAGGAGACACGTCGGAGCCGCGGTGATCGTCAGCGCGATGCGATCGTGCGCGCGGTGCGCGAACTGCTTCAGGAGCGGTCGTTCGCCGACCTGTCGGTGAGCACCATCAGCGAACGCGCCGGAGTGGCCAGATCCGGCTTCTACTTCTACTTCGACTCCAAGTACGCGGTGCTGGCGGTGATTCTGGCCGACGCCGGCGAAGAACTCGACAAGCTCACGCACAACTTCGCGCCCCGCGAGCCGGGCGAGACCCTGTCGGATTACGCCAAGCGGATGGTCGGCAGCGCGGCGGCGGTCTATGCGACCAATGACCCGATCATGCACGCCTGCGCGGTGGCCAGAAACACCGACGCGCAGATCCGGGAAATGATGGACGATTTCGCCGACGGCATCATCGACAAGATCGTCAGCCTGGTCGAGCAGGACGCCGACGCGCGCCCCATTTCCGACGATCTGCCCGCCCTGGTGCGCACGCTGGCGGCGACGACGACGATGACGCTCACCCACGACAGCGCGTTCATCGGCCGCGGGCGCGATCCCGCGCGGGCCATCGAGATCGTCGAGCGGTTGTGGCTGTACGGGCTGTGGGGCGGGTCGGACCTGCGCGAGAACCAGCGCGACGGGTAGGTATTCTCACCGCCATGGCGCAGCGAGGCGGTTTCACCGGTAAGCGTTGTTTTCTGACCGGGGCCGCCAGCGGCATCGGCCGTGCGACGGCGTTGAAACTGGCCGCCGAGGGCGCCGAGCTTTTCCTCACCGACCGTGACGCCGAGGGCCTGGAGACCACTGTCGTCGACGCGAAGGCGCTGGGCGGCCACGTGGCCCAGTACCGGGCCTTGGATATCTCCGACTACGACGCGGTGGCAGCCTTCGCCGCCGATATCCACGCCGAGCATCCCGCGATGGACGTCGTGATGAACATCGCCGGGGTGTCGGCGTGGGGGACCGTGTCGACCCTGACGCATCAGCACTGGAAGTCGATGGTCGACATCAACCTGATGGGCCCGATTCACGTCATCGAGGAGTTCGTTCCGCCGATGGTCGCGGCGGGCCAGGGCGGGCATCTGGTCAACGTGTCGTCGGCGGCCGGGCTGGTGGCGTTGCCGTGGCACGCGGCCTACAGCGCAAGCAAATACGGGCTGCGCGGCATGTCCGAGGTGTTGCGGTTCGACCTCGCCCGCCACCGCATCGGGGTGTCGGTGGTAGTGCCGGGAGCGGTGAAAACGCCTCTGGTGCAGACGGTTCAGATTGCCGGCGTGGACCGCGAAGATCCACGCGTCAAGAAGTGGACAGATAGGTTCAGCGGGCACGCGGTGTCACCGGAACACGCTGCCGACAAGATCGTCAAGGGCGTGCGCCGCAACCGCTTTCTGATCTACACCTCAGCCGACATCCGGGCGCTCTATCTGTTCAAGCGGGTCGCGTGGTGGCCCTACAGCGTCGCGATGCGTCAGGCCAATGTCCTGTTCACCCGGGCGTTGCGCCCTGACGCGCGGCGCCGCTAGCGGTTGCCCCAGTCCCACGGCGGTGCGGTCAGCAGTCCCAGACCGTCGACACGGGTTTCGCCGAGATCCTTGTACAGCCCGATCTCCACTGCGGCGCCGGTGTTCTCGTCCGCCTCGCCGACGGGCACAGTGTCCAGGAACTCCAGCAGCGCCTTCGAGTGGGTGACGACGACGACCTGGGTGGTGGTTGCCGCCGCGCGGATCAACGTCGCCAGCGGGCGCACCAACTCGGGGTGCAGCGAGGTCTCCGGTTCGTTGAGCACCATCAACGAGGGCGGTCGTGGGCTCGACAGGGCGGCGGCCCACAGCAGGAACCGCAGTGTGCCGTCGGATAATTCGGCGGCGCGCAGCGGTCGCAGCATACCCTGTTGGTGTAGCTGAAGGTCGAACAGGCCGTCGTGCACTGCCACCGACACGGTGGCTCCTTCGAACGCCTCCGCGACGGCACGCTGCAGATCGTCGAAACCGGCCTCGATGGCGGTCTGGATGGCCGCGGCCAGATCGGCACCGTCGTCGGACAGCACGGGCGTGCGGGTGCCGACCTGGCGCCGGCGCGACGGTGCGGCCGAGTCCACCCGGAAACCGTCGTAGAACCGCCAGTCCCGCAGGCGGTCTCGTACCGCGGCGAGTTCGGGATGCGCGCCGGGATGGGCGTACTCGGCGAGCACACTGCGGTACGGCGGCAGCGCCTGCGACAGCTTGTCGAAACCCCGACCCGATTCCGCGCGCGCCTCGGCGTAGTCACGGGTGCGACGCACCAGAGTCGAGGCGGTACGCATCACCGGGCCGACGAACACCGCCTCGCGTTTGATCTCCGGGTCCCGCGCGAACAGTGAGTTGTTCCCGGCCATCTGGGGCAACCCGAGGTCGACCAGGTAACCGAAATCGTCTGAGGCGAATCCGAGTTCAAGCGAGACGGGACCGGTTCGGGTGGTGCCCTCGACGCGGCCGGTTCGCCGTGCGGCGCCCAGTTGCTCGGGACCGGCCCACAGCACCGACTCCAGCCCACCCTCACGGGCCAGCGAGCCGATCACCTCGCCGCGCCCGCAGTCGGCCAGCAGCCGAAGCGCACGGTACAGCGACGACTTGCCGGTGCCGTTGGCGCCGGTGACCACGGTGAGCGGGGCAAGCGGCAACACGATGTCGCGCAGGGACCGGTAGCCGCGAATCGCAACGGTCTGCAACATGGGTCAGTACCCGCCCGGCGGTGCGGTGGCACGGATCCCGGCAAGCACCACGTCGACGATGCGCTCCGCGTCCTTGCGAGTAAACGTGCGGGTGCCGCGGTTGATGATGAGGCGTACTGGACCGGCCATCATCTCGCCGAGGAAAACGCTGTCAACTGCTGGCAGCTCACCACGGTCCTCGGCGAGGTCTACCCGATGTTGTAAGGCAGCTCCCCGCTCCTTCAGGATCATGGTCACAGTCTGTCGGACGGCAGGGTTGTCCTCGGTGAGCTTCATTGCTTGTTCGAGTGCTCGGCCGAACGGGGTCTGCAGGCCAGATGCGATTCCCATCAGGTAGCCCACCAGATCATTGCGGAGGTCACCGCTGTCGGTGATGGATGCGAGTTGCTCGGCGTATTGCAGCAGTGCGGCCGCGACCAGCTTCTCGCGGTCGGGCCAGTTGCGGTACACGCTGGTCCTGTGTACGCCGGCGAGCTCGGCGACTTCCTCGTAGCGAAAACCGGCAATTCCGTGGCGCGCGACGAGTTCGGCTGTCGCGCTGAGAATCTGATCGCGCACGCGGGCGTTACGACCGCCAGGGCGTCGGCCCGACGACCCGGCCGCGGTGCCGTGGACCATTCTTCTGCCCCTGTCTTTGTGCGCGTCGGGTGTCGATTCTCGTCAAGTTCGATGTTGCGGTGCAAGCGTGGTTACGTCTAGTGTGCAACTAAAGCGACGATTTGTCGATTTAGAGTTCCTTAGATCGGCGGTTCGCCGCGACGAAAGACCGTCACCTTCAGGGGCCGTAGCCGGTTCTTGCACCGCACAAGCCATTTGGGAGCTGCCGTTCGGTTGCCGGAGCGCGATGTCGATGGAGTCCTGCGCGACCGACCATTGGAAGGACCGCTCTTGAACGACAGCGCAGATGCGCCAGCCTCGGTGTCGCGGGAACACAAGTGGAGTGGGCGGCTATTGCTGTGGACGATAGTCCTGGTCGGCGCCAACGTTCTTGCCGATGTCGTGGTCGGTTCGCCCATGATGGTGCTGCCGCAACTGCTCGATCATTTCGACACCGACCAGGCCGCTTGGTTGAACGCCAGCGCCATGCTGGCCGGAGCCATCTGGTCGCCACTGCTCGCCAAAAGTTCCGACGTCTTCGGCAAACGCCGAATCTTGATCGCCACCCTGCTATTGGCGTGCGCCGGGGCGCTGATCTGCCTTGCTGCCCCCACCGTCTGGATCTTCCTCGTGGGACGTTTTCTCCAAGGTGCCGCCTTCGGCGCGGTTTTCCTCACAGTGACCCTCGTTCGCCAGATCTGCTCTCCCCGCACGGCGATGACTCTGGTCGGGCTCTTAACCTCAGGCTCGGCGATCGTCGGAGTCGTCGAGCCCTTCCTGATGGAGCCGGTGATCCACGCGTTCGGTTTTCGAGGAGTGTTCCTCGTGGCGGCGCTGCTCGCCGCGACGGCCGCGCTGTGTGTCCGCACCTTCATTCCGGAGTCCCCGATCTGCGGCGCCGGACGCGTCGACGTCGCCGGCGCGCTTCTGCTCGGCGGCGGACTCGGCGCGGTCTTGGCGTACGCCAGTCTCGGACGAGACGTCGGGTGGTTGTCCGGGGGCACGCCCGCGCTGCTGGTCGTCGGTTGCGGTGCGTTGAGCTGCTGGGCGTTCAGGACGCTTCGCGTCGATGAACCGATCATCGACATCCGTGGCCTGACCCGGCCAATCCTGTTGACGCTGCTGGCTTTGGGATTGGCCGCGGGCGCCTTCAGGAGCATGCTGCAACTGACCAGTCTCGTCGCGCAGGTGCCACCCAACCTCGGGCTCGGCTACGGGCTCGGCAGCGGAGAGGCGGTCGCCATGCTGCTCGCCGCTCCCAACTTCGGCATCGTGATCGGTGGTGTCGGCGCCGGCTGGATCGCCGGGCGTTTTGGCCCTGAACTGACGCTGCTCGGCGGCGTGGCACTCGGGATAGGGGGGACGTTCGCCATGTTGGCGGGCGTGTCAGTTGTCCCGCTCGCCGTCGTCTGCGGAGGTGTGCTCGGTATGGCCGCCGGGGCGATCGGTGCCTCCGGCTACAACCTGGCGACGAGCCTCGAAGCGCCGGAGAGGCAGGGTACGACCGCCGGTCTGGTCTCGGTCGTGCTCGCTCTGGGCTCGGTGATCTTCAATGTCGCCGGCGGCGAGATCCTCAGGGCCACTCGAGCGGGCGGGCACTCTGGCGGAGACGCCGCAGTGAGCACCGCGGCCGGCGTCTACCTCTACATCTTCATGGCGGGCACCGTGATGGCGCTGGCGGCGGTGCCCGCGACCGCACTGATCCGAAACCGATGGGTGTTACGTAGGGAGCCCGCGCTGTAGCCGCGGATGATGGTGCGCAACATGTTCGATCAGTACCCGCCTTCGGGCGGCGCCAGTTCCAGTCGCACACCCAACAGCCGCACCGGCCGGTCCAACTCGAACTGGCCGAGCAGCTCAAGTGCCGTCGCCGTGACGATGTGCGCATCGATGGTCGGCGCGGGCAGCTTGCGGATCTTGGTCCTGGTGTAGAAGGTCTTGGTGCGCACCGTCACCGCCACCCGGGTCACGACGCGGTTCTGCTCGACGACCTCGGTCAGCGTCTGCCGCGCCAGGTCGACGACGGCGGCGTCCATCTCACCGCGGTCGGTGAGATCGGTGGGGAAGGTGACGACGTGGCTGCGTGATCGGGGTACCCACGGCGTTGCGCTGACGTCGGTGTCGCCACCGCCCTTGGCCAACAACAGGATCCACAGGCCGGTCGTGGGGCCGAACGTCGATGTCAGCGTGGTGGCGTCGGTGGCGGCCAGATCGGCGACGGTGGTGATGCCCATCGTGGCAAGCCTTTTGGCGGTCTTGGGCCCGACGCCCCACAACGCGTCGACCTCGCGGTCACCCATCACCGCCATCCAGTTCGCGTCGGTCAGCACGAAAACACCCGCCGGCTTGCCGAACCCCGTGGCGACCTTGGCCCGCTGCTTGTTGTCGCTGAGGCCGACCGAACACGACAGGCCCGTCTCGGAGGCGATGACCTCGCGGATCCGTTCGGCCAGCTCGACGGCGTCGGCCACGGCGGTGAGTTCGGCCCCGACATACGCCTCATCCCAACCCCACACCTCCACCGGATGTCCGAAGTCGCGCAGCAGCCCCATCACTTCCTCGGAGGCTGTGTCGTAGGCGTCGGTGTCCAACGGCAAGAACGTCGCATCCGGGCACTTTCGGGCCGCGGTGCGCAGCGGCATGCCCGCGTGCACCCCGAACTCGCGCGCCGGATACGACGCGCACGTGACAACCTTGCGGGGCTCGTCGGGAATACCGTTGCCGCCGATGATGATCGGCAGGCCGTCGAGTTCGGGGCGTCGCCGTACTTCGACGGCGGCCTGGAACTGGTCGAGATCGACGTGCAGGACCCAGCGCGTCATTGCCCGCACAGTTTGCGCGCCACCGTCTCCCACGCATCGCCGAGGCTCTGCAACGTCGCGCCGCGCTCGGTGAGGTGGTGGTGCACATAGTCGGCGTCGTGCAGCGCGAGCAGCGCGGCAGCCTGCGCGTCGAGGTCTCCAGAAGTGCCCGCGTCTTCGAGCAGCACGCGGATGTGGCGGTGATGCAGCGTGGCCGGCGGGCTGAACCGCGTCCGCGGATCGCGATTGGCGTCGGCCATCAGGGCGTGGTGGGTGTGGACGAACTCGAGTCGGCTACGCCCGTAGGCCAGCAGCCGGTCCAGCGGCGGCGCGCCGGGTCCTAGCGGGGGAGGGCCGAACAGGAATGCCTCCTGTGCGACCTTCTCGTCCTCGTCGAGCAGCACGATCATCAGGCCCGCCCGGCTGCCGAACCGGCGAAACAGCGTGCCTTTGCCGACGCCGGCGGCCGCGGCGATGTCATCGGTGCTGACCGCGTCGGCGCCGCGTTCGGCGATCAGGCGACGTGCGGCGTCGAGAAGCAGCATGCGGTTGCGCGCGGCGTCGCCTCGCTCTTGAGGCTCTTGGTCGGTGACCGGCAGCTCGGTGAGGGGGCGAGGCGCGGTCATCACACGAGTCTAGGGCAGCCGGAATTAATCGGACTACAGTCCGGTTCTTCGGTGAGAGAGTGTCAAACAGACCGAAAAGGAACGCGAAATGGTGGACATCAACGTACTGGTGCTGGTGGGCAGCTTGCGGGCGGGCTCCATCAACCGCCAGCTGGCCGAGTTGGCGGCCGAAACCGCTCCCGCCGGGGTGACGCTGCGGCTCTTCGACCGACTTGGGGAGTTGCCCTTCTACAACGAGGACATCGACAACGACGCCGAGCACGGAGGCGTTGCCGAACCGGTTGCGGCGCTGCGTCAGGCGGCCGCCGAAGCCGACGCGGCCCTGGTCGTCACGCCCGAGTACAACGGCTCCATCCCGGGCGTGCTCAAGAACGCGATCGACTGGCTCTCCCGGCCGTTCGGCGCCGGTGGGCTCCAGGCCAAGCCGTTAGCCGTGATCGGCGCCGCGCTGGGTCGCTACGGCGGCGTGTGGGCGCACGACGAGACACGCAAATCCTTCGGGGTCGCTGGCCCGCGGGTGGTCGAGGATCTGCAGCTGTCGGTGCAGAGCACCGTTTTCGACGGTAAGCATCCCCGCGAGAACGCCGAAATGGCCGCCAACCTGCGCGACGTCGTCGGCAAGTTGGTCGCCGAGGTCGGTTAACCGGCGTCGGCCGGTGGCCTACAACGAGGTCGCGGATTAGTTTGCTGGCACGGGTATGCGCCCGGTCGGGCAGCCAGGTTTTGTCGGCGCGGGATGGTAAGCCGAGCGGTGTCGGGCGCGACACCCGACGGTGTGATGTGCGACACGCCGGGAGTGTCGGACCGGAAGGCTTACGACCTGCGAATTTCAGGAATGTTATTCAGAACATCTGGTATCCCTTCGCAATGTCGGACACTAGGTGTAGTGTTTCGAGGACCGACAGGCCACCGCGGTACGTGTACCGCTTCAGGGTCAGCCGGAGCCCCCGAATCCGGCGCGGTCGGTTTCCGACCCTCCGAAGAGGGAGTACCGGCAGCCAGGAATTTCGGAGGTCTTCGGGCCGCTGAAGTAGAGCGGGATGTAGTAACCGACGAGTTGCCAGTCTCAGTGCAGTGACAGTTGTAGAGGAGCCGTACCGAAGATGAGCCAGCCATCGATCACCGTGTACACCAAACCCGCCTGCGTGCAGTGCAACGCCACGTACAAGGCGCTCGACAAGCAGGGTATCGCCTACGAGACGGTCGACATCAGCCTCGACACCGAGGCCCGTGACTACGTGATGGCGCTGGGCTACCTGCAGGCGCCGGTCGTGGTGGCCGGTAACGAGCACTGGTCGGGCTTTCGGCCCGATCGCATCAAGGCGCTGGCAGGCGCGGTCGCGGTAACGGCATAGCGGCCGCATCCGCGGCGCAACACTTAGCGGAATCGGATAGCCGAAGACATCAGGAAGGAGTCGACATGGCTGGATTGCCGGTTCAACCGGCGGCGAGCAACCTCGTCTACTTCTCCAGCGTGTCGGAAAACACCCACCGCTTCGTCGCGAAGCTGGGGCTGCCGGCCATCCGGATCCCGCTGCACGGACGCATCGAGGTCGACGAACCTTATGTGCTGGTGCTGCCCACCTACGGCGGTGGGCGCGCCACACCGGACATCAACGACGGTGGCTATGTCCCCAAACAGGTCATCGCGTTCTTGAACAACGAACACAACCGGTCGTTGCTCCGCGGCGTCATCGCCGCGGGTAACAACAACTTCGGCGCGGAATTTGCTTACGCGGGCAACGTGGTGTCCCGCAAGTGCGGCGTGCCGTACCTCTACCGCTTTGAACTCATGGGAACTCCCGACGACGTGCAAGCCGTTCGTGCGGGCTTGGAAGACTTTTGGAAGGACCAGACGTGCCACCAACCGTCACAGATGCAGAGCCTGTAACCGCCGCGACCACCACCACCGGCGGTGGCCATACGCTGCCCGGCGAAACGGATTACCACGCGCTCAACGCGATGCTGAATCTGTACGACGCCGACGGAAAGATCCAGTTCGACAAGGATCGGGAAGCCGCGCATCAGTTCTTCCGCGAGCACGTCAACCAGAACACGGTGTTCTTCCACGACATCGACGAGAAGCTCGACTATCTGATCCAGCAGAACTACTACGAGCGTGAGGTGCTCGACCAGTACTCGCGCAACTTCGTCAAGACGCTGCTCGACCGTGCGTATGCGAAGAAATTCCGGTTCCCGACGTTCGTCGGCGCGTTCAAGTACTACACCAGCTACACGCTGAAAACGTTCGACGGCAAGCGCTACCTGGAGCGCTTCGAGGACCGCGTGGTGATGGTGTCGCTCACGCTGGCGGCCGGCGACACCAAGCTGGCCGAGCAACTGGTCGACGAGATCATGGACGGCCGATTCCAGCCGGCCACCCCGACGTTTCTCAACTCGGGCAAAAAGCAACGGGGAGAGCCAGTTTCGTGCTTCCCGGCAGGGACCCCGGTGGATACTCCCGACGGACCCAAAGCGATCGAGACGCTGCAGGCCGGCGACCGGGTGCTCTCCCACGACGGATCCTTTTCCGTGGTCGAGTCGGTTGTCGAAAATCCCAACGATCAAGCGCTGGTGTCGATATCGCACTTCGGACACAAAGAGCCCATCCACTGCACGCCCGAGCATCCGATCCTGGTTTGGACCACGCGGGACGTGCAGACACTCATCGACGGTGATGGCGCCGATCCGTTCAACGGATTCGTGTGGCTGGCCGCCAAAGACGTTCATCCCAGCGACTTCATCGTCACGGCGGCGCCGCTGGAGCGACGCAAGCCGCGGGTCTATGACCTGATGGAACACGTCGGCTCAGGTGAGTACGAAGAGGTCGACGGGCTGATCCGCAAGGTGAACTGCGATAAGAAGCACCGCAACAAGCAGCGTCACCGGATCGGATTCGTATCGGTGAACCGATATGTCGAGGAGTCCTACGACTTAGGCTTGATCTTGGGCTGGTACGTCGCTGAAGGACATGTCTCCAAGCGGTCGGGTCCAGATGGCGTTAAGTCGCCCAACGGCATTCATTTCACGATAGGTACTCACGAACTCGAATACCAGCAGGAGTTGGCGGCCGCTTTCAAGCGGGTGTTCGCAGCGGAGCTCGCCGTTCACCAAAGTGTCTCGGACCAGTCGGTGCGCATGATCTGTAACAGCAAAGTCGTTGCATCGCTGTTCCTTTCCATGGTCGGTACGGGATACCACTGCAAGCGGTTGTCCCACGACGTATTGACAGCCGACGAGGAGTTCCAGCGTGGACTTCTGGCGGGCTTGTTCCGCGGGGATGGGTGCAGCACCAACGGTGGTGTGGTGCTCGACCTCGTGAATCCGGAACTGATTGACCAGGTGCAGCTTCTTCTGCGCCGCCTGGGAATCGTGTCCAGGGTTCGCCAGTACGTCAATCGGTCAGGCAATGTGACAGGACAGGTATTCGTTCCCGGTTTGCCCGGCGCCAACGAAGAGTTCATTTTCGATGTCGGGAAGAACCTGCACAACTACGTCGGCGCGAAGGGTACGTCGCGCACCACGTACCAGGTCGTGCACGGGCGGCATGTGTACGGCGTTCGGGAACTAAAGCATACGCAGGATGTCCCAGAGAAGGTCTACAACCTTCACGTCGAGGGCACGCATACCTACACGATTCATGGCACGGTCGTACACAATTGCTTTTTGCTTCGCATCGAGGACAACATGGAGTCCATCGGTCGCTCGATCAACTCGGCACTGCAGCTGTCCAAGCGCGGCGGCGGGGTCGCGTTGCTGCTGAGCAACATTCGTGAGCACGGCGCGCCGATCAAGAACATCGAGAACCAGTCCTCGGGCGTCATCCCCATCATGAAGCTGCTGGAGGACTCGTTCTCCTACGCCAACCAGCTGGGTGCGCGTCAGGGTGCGGGTGCGGTGTATCTGCACGCCCACCATCCCGACATCTACCGGTTCCTGGACACCAAGCGCGAGAACGCCGACGAGAAGATCCGCATCAAGACGCTGTCGCTGGGTGTGGTGATTCCCGACATCACGTTCGAGTTGGCCAAGAAGAACGAGGACATGTACCTGTTCTCGCCGTACGACGTCGAGCGCGTCTACGGCCTGCCGTTCGCCGACATCAACGTCACCGAGAAGTACTACGAGATGCTCGACGACGCGCGGATCCGCAAGACCAAGATCAAGGCGCGCGAGTTCTTCCAGACGCTGGCCGAGTTGCAGTTCGAGTCGGGCTATCCGTACGTCATGTTCGAGGACACCGTGAACCGGTCGAACCCGATCGACGGCAAGATCACCCACTCGAACCTGTGCTCGGAGATCCTGCAGGTCTCCACACCGTCGCTGTTCAACGACGACCTGAGCTACGCCCATGTGGGCAAGGACATTTCGTGCAACCTGGGGTCGCTGAACATCGCCAAGGCGATGGACTCGCCGGACTTCGCGCAGAGCGTCGAGGTGGCGATCCGGGCGTTGACCGCGGTGTCTGATCAGACCCACATCTACTCGGTGCCGTCGATCGAGCAGGGCAACAACGACTCGCACGCGATCGGGCTGGGGCAGATGAACCTGCACGGGTACCTGGCGCGCGAGCGGATCTTCTACGGCTCCGAAGAGGGCATCGATTTCACCAACATCTACTTCTACTGCGTGCTGTATCACGCGCTGCGGGCGTCGAACCGGATCGCGATCGAACGGGGCTCGGCGTTCAAGGGATTCGAGCGCTCCAAGTACGCCTCGGGCGAGTTCTTCGACAAGTACACCGAGCAGGTGTGGGAGCCCAAGACCGCCAAGGTGCGTGCATTGTTCGACGATGCGGGCATCCGCATTCCGAACCAGGATGACTGGCTGCGGCTCAAGGAGTCGGTGCAAAAGCACGGCATCTACAACCAGAACCTGCAGGCGGTACCGCCGACGGGGTCAATCTCCTACATCAACCACTCGACGTCGTCGATCCACCCGATCGCCAGCAAGGTCGAGATCCGCAAGGAAGGCAAGATCGGGCGGGTGTACTACCCGGCGCCGTACATGACCAACGACAACCTGGAGTACTTCCAGGACGCCTACGAAATCGGCTACGAGAAGGTCATCGACACCTACGCCGCGGCCACCCAGCACGTCGACCAGGGCCTGTCGTTGACGTTGTTCTTCAAGGACACCGCCACCACGCGTGATGTCAACAAGGCCCAGATCTACGCCTGGCGCAAGGGCATCAAGACGCTGTACTACATCCGGTTGCGCCAGATGGCGTTGGAAGGCACCGAGGTGGAGGGCTGCGTCAGCTGCATGTTGTAGGGCGCCTCGATGCGCCGCGTGTGTTGAGCGTGCATTACGCCAACACCCGGCGCTGACGCGTTGCATACTGCGACATGCGCTACGACGCCTTCATCTCCTACTCGCACGCGGCCGACGGCCGGCTGGCGCCGGAGTTGCAGCGCGCGCTTCAGCGCCTGGCCAAACCGTGGTACCGGCGCCGGTCGCTGGAGGTTTTCCGAGACGAGACCGGGCTGGCCGTGGACCCGCACCTGTGGAACGCGATCGTGCGGGCGCTCGATGAGGCCGAATGGTTCCTGCTGCTCACCTCGCCGCAGGCCGCCGCATCGGTGTGGGTCAATCGCGAGATCGAACACTGGAAAGCGCACCGGCCCGTCGACCGGATCCTGCCCGTCCTCACCGACGGCTACTGGGAGTGGGACCCGGAGAAGGGCGACTTCACCGACGACTCCGACGCGGTGCCGCCCGCGCTGCGCGGCGTCTTCACCGACGAGCCCCGACACCTGGATCTGCGCTGGGCACACGAAGAAGACCAACTCGACCTGCGCAACAGCCGATTTCGCAATGCGGTCGCGGAGGTGGCCGCGCCCCTGCACGGCCGCACCAAAGACGAGATCGAAGGTGAGGACGTCCGCCAGCACCGCCGCACCAAGCGCATCGCCTGGTCGGCGGTCTCGGCATTGGCCGTATTGACCATCGCCGCCGTCGCGGGTGCCGGCATCGCGGTCTACAACGCCAACCAAGCCGAACAACGCCGCCTCCAGGCCGAAGCTCAGCGGCTGGCCGCGCAGAGCAGAACCGAACTCGAACGGCCCGACCTCGCGTTTCTGCTCGCCGCGCACGGCTACCGGATGCACCCCAGCCTGCAGACCGAAGGCGCGCTGCTCACCGCCGTCGCCAACCTGCCCGAGTTCAAACAACGCATCCCCGTCGACGCGCCGGTGACCGCAGTCGCCGTATCCGATGCCGCCGACCGGGTGTGGATCGGCACGGCAGACGGCAAGGTCACAGCGCACAGTTTCACCACCGGCGCCGAAATCGGCCGAGCCGAGGACCAATTCGACCGCGAGGTCGTCGCGATGGCCCCCGCCGCAGCCGGCGCCGACGCGGTCGTCGTCACCGACGGCACCGTCGTCACCACCCTCGACAGCGCACTACGACCCGCCGTCGTGCGCACACCGGACACGGCGGTCAGCGCGCTGGCCGTGCAACCCACCACGGGCCGCATCGCGGCCGGCACCAGCGCAGGCGGCGTCCTGGTGTGGGACGCCGACAGTTCCGCGCCCACAACGATGTTCCCGGCGCTACCCAACGCTGCCGGGCGCATGTCCGCGGTCACCGCGCTCGCCTGGACGCCCGACGGCGGGCTGGTGGTCGCCGGGCAGGACGGTGCGGTTCGACGGTTCGACGTCACCAGACCTGACCGGCCCGTATGGGAGCAGGTCGAGGCCGGGAGTTCGGCCGACGACGGGCCGGTGAGTTGGGTGTCGGCACTGACCGTCGTCGGCGACGGCACCGTCGTCACCGGCGGCAGCGACGGAACGGTGGGGTTCTGGAACGGCGCGGACGGAATGCCGACGGCCGCCGGCCGCAACGAAATTCACGCCGATGCGGTGACCGGGCTCGTCGCCACCGGTGACGGTCCCGAGGCCGGGTCGGTGGCATCGGTGTCGGAGGACGGCTTCGTCATCTACTGGAACCACCTGACCGGTTCGCCGCCGCTGCCGCCGGTCAAGGTCGACGAGCAGGCCGCCACCGCCGTGGCATGGGACCCGGCAGATCCCGCCCAGGGCGTCACCGGCGGAACCGCGGGCGGCGCTTTACTTCTCGACTATGGCGACGACCGCCGCCGCCCCCTGGCCCGACCCGTCGAAGGTTGGACCGATGCGGTGGCGGTCGCCATCTCACCCGCAGCCGACCGGTTGGCCGTGGTGCGCGCGACCGTCGAACCCTCGGGCTCCGGCGAAAGCGCACAGGGGCAACTGATCACCGAGTTGACGCTCACCGATGTCGCCGAACCCGATCCCGCAGGCCCATCGGTGACGATCGACGGCATGGTGGACGAGGTCGTCTTCTCGTCCGACGGCTCCCGGGTGTTGGCCAGCACCACCGAAGGCGAGGTGGTGGTGTGGGACGGCGTCGCAGAGGCGCCCACCGCCACCCGGGTCGCGCCCGGGGAGCCGGCGAGCCAGCTGGCCGTCTCACCCGACGGCGTCACAGTGGCCACCAGGTGGATGAACACAGCGTCCCAGTCGTTCGAGGCAGCGCCCGTGCGGCTGTGGCGGTTGGAGGGCGACGAACTCGTCGAGCAGGGCCAGATCGCGGGTCCGCCACTGGCGTTCGGTCTCGCGTTCACCCCGGACCGATCGCGTCTGGTGATCGGCGGCTCCGGTGAACTGGTCATCCATCGGCTGGCAGACGGAACAACCACCACCGTGGAACTGGACAACGATGAAACGCGTTCGTTGGCGGTCGCACCCGACGGCAACACCATCGCGGTCAGCCTGTGGAGCGGCCCGATCCGGCTGTTCGACACCCAGACCGGCAGGCCGACCGGCGACGACCTTCGGGTCGCCAAACGGGTGACCGACGTCGCGTTCCGGGGTAACAGCGAACTGGCCACCGTCTCGGAGGACGGCAGCATCATCTTCTGGGATCTGACCAGTCGGACCAGGCTCTCCGACCGACCGCTGACGGCTGTGGACCGCAACGCGGGCGCGGGTTACGCGCTGGCACCCAGCCTTGCGCTCGCACAAGATGTGGCCTTGACGGCCTCGGTGGCGGATCGCCGCCTGATCCGCTGGTCGCTGAACCCGACGGACTGGATCGCCGAGGGGTGCGCTGTCCATCAGCGCGACCTGACCGACGCCGAGAAGGACCGCTATGACCTCGAGGACGCCGACCCGATCTGCGAAGAAACTCAGAAGAACCGGTAGCCCTGTCGGCTGATCGAAAAGCCGCGGCCGGTCTCGACGTCGCGGCACGTCATGCCCGACATCGCGCTTTCGCACCGCAACACGCCCGCGCTGGTGGATTGTCCGTATCCAAGCGGCCCGCCGCCGGCCAGCGCGGTGTCACCGGCGCAGACGAACCGGGGTGACGCACCGGCGTCGAGAACCAGTCCCTGGCCGTAGTTGTACGGGCAGTCCGACGGCGGAGGCGGCGGCGCCCAATCGCGTTCGCGGATATCGCATCGCACCTGCGACGAGTCCATCATGCAACCGATGTTGTCCGACGGCGACGTGAAACCGAACAGGTCATCGGCGGCGTGCGCGTCGGGCGGCGCAACGGTCAGCAGCGCACCAGCCGCCGCGGCGGCGACGATGCCCATGGTGACCCGTGTATGGCGCGGCAGTGTCCGATGTGATGTCACGTGTGGTCCTTCGATGGTGTCAGTGTGAGAATCCCACGCCGACCGTTGTTTCGGTGAGTGGTCCGTCATATCGCCGGGTGAACTGCTCGCCGGGCATCACCCACTGTTCGCCCTGCTCGCCCTGCACCACCCAGTCACCGTAGGCGGCGCGCGCGGGACCTTCGAGTGTGGTGACGGTTTCGCCGTCTTCGGCTGGCCTGGCCTTGACGACACCGCGCCGCTGCCACCGGTCGCCGCCGATGTGCTGGTAGGTGTCGCGGAAGATGTCGTCGCGCACCGACCACCAATCGCCGCCTTCGGCGTCGCGCACGGCCCAGTCGCCCGCCTCGGCGCGCATGATTTCCCCCGAGCCCGTCGTCCAGGTCCACGCGCTGTCGCGCTGTTCGGCGACTACCTGGCCGGTGCGGCGAAAGTGCTTCCATCTATTGTCATTTCGCGGCGGACGGGACCGGTAGCCGAGCTCCCGCAGCTTCGACAGGGTGGCGGCCAGGCTGGCCAGCGCCGCCTTCAGCAGATCCGGATCCGCTTCGATGCGCGACCAATCCACCAGTTTGTCGTGGATTTTGCGGACATCGTCACGCTGCGGGCCGTAGCGCCAGCCCGCGGCACGGTAATAGCGGCACCAGTCCTCGTGTTCGGCGCGTGCCATGGCGATCGCCTTGTCGCGCTCAAAACCCAACAGCCGCAACTGTTCGAGTGGCTGCAAACCGCGAAGGTTGGGCGCTTCGACCTCATCGGTCGTGTCGTTCCACGCGTTCCAGGTGTGCCCGCCGATCTGCTCGACCATCCACAGGGCGTTGCGGACCTGACGTCGATTGGACCCGCGGTAGAACTCGTCGAGCTCGGCCCACGGCCGGCTCGCGGCGCTGCGATGGCCGGCCTCGGCGGCGTAGCGATCGTGGATCAGCCGGGCAGCGCGCTCCCACGCGTCTTGTGCCTGACCATCGGGCAGGTCCATGCTCAGCCGGTAGGTCCGCAACCTGCCGACCAGCGACAGCCGATCTTCGGTGACCCGGGCAGTCGCATCCCACGCGTAGATCGGTGTGGTGGGAAACCGGGCGGCTAGCCGGGTGCCGGTCGTGGTGTCGACAGACGAGGCGGTGGAACTGTCGCGGTCGACGAAAACCACTGCGGTGCCGTCGGCGTCGTCGGCGAGCAACGACGCCAGCAGCGGCACCGATGCCGTCTCGGTTACCGCCTTGACCCGCATGCTGCGTGTCGACAAACCCAGCCGCCGCCGCGACAGCGCGAAATCCTGCTGGTACTCCTCGGCGTTCTCGGCGACGAGGACCAGGCGAGGCAGCGCCTTGGCGTCCGGAGCGGCGTAATAGTCACGCTCCAACTGGCGCTGCGCCATGTTCGAGCACAACGCCAGCGTCAGCGGGGACGTACCACAGATCAGGATCCGCCCGACCCCGTCGGTTGAGATGATCCTGTCCAGCAACCGCCGTGCGGTGACCTCGTACTTGCCGACGGCGTCGGCGGCCCACCGGGTGTCCGAACCGCCGAAATGCTTTGCCCGCCACGCCTCGGCCTGCCACGGGTCATCGATGCGAACGATCAACGGCAGACGCTGTTTTCGGCTGGTCGCGGCCAGCCGATCCGCAATGACCTTCAGCCGCAACAGATTACTCGACGGATCGGACGAGAGTAGATACAGCCGGTCGAGTTTGCGCCACAGGGACAACGCCCGCAGGGTCTCCGGCCGGTCGAAGTCCACCGCGATGACCCGTGCGCCGTGGTTGCGGACCTCGGGCACGCAGGGATGGTCAAGGCTGGTGGTGATCAACACCAGGGTGCTACGTCCCTCCATCGTCCGCGCGATGGCGCTGACCATCGACAGCGTGTCATCGTCGACGTCCACCACCGCGGTGACCGACCGGGCGAAATGCACGCGAAGCCGGTCCGCTCGCGACCGAAACAGCGCCGCCGCCACGCCGACGACGCTGAGGAAGATCGCCGCCAGGGCTGACAGCCGCGCGATCTCCAGCGCCACCGGGGTGGGCGAGGGGCAGGTCTGGCCGCTCAGCGATTGATCGGCCGTGCCGCCCTTGACCACGTAAGCGGTGAACATCAGGGGCCGGAAAAAGCGGGGATGCGCGTCGTCGTGGCAGTCCCAGTACGACGCCAGCCCCAGTGCGGTGCTGATCAGCGCCAGCCCAGCCACGATCGCCACCGGAGCGCCGGGGCGTCGCACCCCCTGCGAACGGACGAGCAGAACTCCGAGCACCACCAGCGCCGTCACCGCGATGGCGATCGTCGGCACCGACCCCGGTTCCCCGAACCACTGCAGCGACGCCGGTGCCCGGTTTCTGAGCTGCGGATCCAGTGCCAGCGCGACGAGATAGCCGAGCAGCAGCGACACGACCACCGCCACGGCGCGTACGGCGGCGACGGCGACGGTGCTGCGCAATGCGACCTCCCCCTCCGGACCTTGGGTAAGTGTCGCCCGAGCCCGCCGCGGACGCTGGAGATTGCGACGAGCGGGCGCGCACCTTAATCGAACAGGTAAGCCTTGCCTAATTGAATACCACGCCTTACATTAGCCGCAAAGATGTCCTCTAAATGGGAGCCGGTGGATGTTGAAAGGTCTCCGCGTCACGGTGGTGTCGGCGCTCGCCGCCGCCACGGTCCTGGCGGGTGTTGTCCCGGTGGCCCATGCTCAACCGGGTTTCGACCAGGATTACGCGATCACCTCCGAGGTGCCGTCGCTGGCCGAGCTCGATGCCCAGATCAGGCTGCTGGTGGCCACGCCGGCGCCGGACTGGGTCAAGGCCGCCCAGCTCGAAGGCGGCGACCGCGCTGTGGTGGTGCCGAAGATGGTCTACCGCGTTGGGTTCTTCCGCCCGCCGCGGGGATCGAGCGTGGTGACCGGCCCGGAGACGCACGAGGGTGATCGCCACACCGCCGTCATCAACGCCAGCAGGCAGGGCGCCCCGACGATCCAGGTACCCGCCGAGTGGCGACGCATCGACGGCCGTTGGAAGCTCGCGAGCAAGTCCCTGTGCAACGGGATCAAGACGCTGGGCCTGCCGATCCCGTGCAACTTCGAGTGACCGAGCGATGATCCAAACCCAGGGATTGGCAAAGGCTTTCGGTGGCCGGCGCGCCATCGACAATGTCGGAGCCGATTTTCCCGCGGGCACCGTCACCGCCCTGCTCGGCCTCAACGGCGCGGGCAAGACGACGCTGCTGCGTCTGATCGCCGGTCTGGACCGGCCCGATGCCGGCTCGGTCGTCGTATGCGGTCGACACCGCCGCGACGAGCCGGGTCTGCTGGGGGTACACCTCGGTCCCGAAGCGATGGACCCCCGCCACACCGTGCTGCGTCACCTGTCCTGGTTGGCCGCGTTGTCCGGGGTGCAGACGGCCCGCGTCGAGCACGCGCTGGCGGAGGTGGGTCTGCAGGACCAACGCTGCGAACGCATCGGCGCCTTGTCGCTGGGGGCGCGGCAGCGGCTGGCGATCGGCTCCGCACTGCTCGGTGAGCCGCGGGCGCTGTTGTTCGACGAGCCCCTCAACGGTCTGGACGTGCCCGGCATCGTCTGGTTCCGGGGGCTTCTGCGCCGCCTCGCCGATGCGGGATGCGCGGTGGTGGTGGCCACGCATCTGCTCGGCGAGGTGACGCTGACCGCGGATCGGATCGCGTTGCTGGTCGACGGACGGTTACGGGCGGTCGGCGAGCTGCAGCAACTGGCTCCCGTCGATGCCGACATCCGGGAATGGCTGGAGGCCACCTTGCTGGAGTGCGCGTGAGCACCGCGCCCACCCTGGTCAGGCGCAGCATGCGGGCGGAGTACATCCGCACCGGCGGACGCAGCCGGCTGTGGGCCGTCGTGATGCCTGCGGCCGCGGCGATACCGATGGCGATCACCTTCGGCATCGCCGCGGTGGCCGAGTCGTTCGCGCGCATCCCCGGACAGATCTCGGTGTTGCAGGTGTCGACCTCGAACGCGGCCTACTGGGTGATCACCATCACCGTTGTGCTGGCCGCTGTCGCCGGTGCCGACGGGCAGGCGACGGAGAACCGGTACCGCACAGGGCAATACGTTCGGCTCGCGATACGACCGGCCTGGCCGGTGCTGGTCGGGCGCTGGCTGTTCTACGGAGCGGTGGCCGCGGCCGCCGCCGCGGTGACCCTGGTCGTGGTGCTGACGCTGTTGCCGCTTATCTCACCGCTGGTGTACGGGAAGGTGTCGGTCACCGATCCGGTCGGGACACGGCTGTTGTGGACAGTGCCTTTGCTGGCGTTTTTCGCGGCGGGCGCCGGGGTGGGCGTCGGTGGGCTCATCCGCTCACCGATCGGTGCGGTGGGCGCGATCCTGCTGTGGGCCTACGCGTTTGAATCCGCCGCGGCGTACCTGCCCAGCGGGGCCTCGCTGCAACGGTTCATGCCGCTGCTCAACGCGGTGTACGGGACGGGCCAGGACAGCGTGCTCACCCCGCCGTGGGGCCAGACCATCGCGCTGCTGTATGCATGCGCTGTGTTCACGGCGATCTTCGTGATCGCCGCCGTCGAAAGGACAATCCGAAATGACTGACAGGCAAACGCTTCCGCTCGCCCAGCGGTCCGACGCCGATCTACCGGGGCACTGGCTGCTCGCGCGCCTGGGCAAGCGGGTGTTGCGCCCCGGCGGCTTGGAACTGACGACGCGGATGCTGGCCGCGGCGCGAGTCGGCGGCGTTGACGTCGTCGAACTCGGTCCCGGGCTGGGGCGCACCGCGCGCGACATCGTCGCCCTCGAGCCGCGGTCCTACGTCGGCGTGGACGACACCGCGGCAGCCACCGAATCGGTGCGCGAGGTGGTCGCGCCGGTCGACGGCACGGTGGTGGTCGCCGATGCCTCGGAGACCGGGCTGCCGGACGCCAGCGCCGATGTGGTGATCGGCGAGGCCATGCTGACCATGCAGGGCGACAAGGCCAAGAGGGCGATCGTCGACGAGGCGTTCCGGGTGCTGCGCCCCGGCGGCCGGTACGCGATCCACGAACTCGGTCTTCAACCGGACACCATCGCACAGGAGGCCAAGGACGAGATCCGGCGCGGCATGTCGCGCGCGATCAAGGTCAACGCCCGCCCGCTCACCGCGGGGGAGTGGGTGCGACTGCTCACCGATGCCGGGTTCACCGACGTCACCGTCGACTACGCCCCGATGGCGCTGCTCAACCCGACCCGGGTGCTTGCGGACGAAGGCCCGCTCGGCGCGTTGCGAATCGTCGGCAACCTGATCCGGAGGCCGGCGGCTCGCCGTCGGGTCCTCGGAATGCGTCGCACCTTCCAGAAGTACCGGGACTCGTTGACCGCGGTATCGGTGGTCGGCGTCGTGCCGACACGGTGAGAGACTGACGTGATGGCAGTGCAGCACCACGGAACCGGTGCACCCTCGCTGCGCGCGGCAGGCCAACAGCGACAGCGGGTTCTGGGCCTGCTGCGGTCCGCGCCCGGACCGGTGGATGTGCGCCACATCGCCGAGGAACTACGCATTCACGTCACCACCGCCCGGTTTCACCTGACCGCCTTGGAGTCTCAGGGCGTCGTCCGGCGCGGCGAAGTCAAGGGCGGACGCGCCGGGCGGCCGCGGCTCACCTATGAACTGGCCCCCCGGCTTGACTACGCCGACATTGTCTCGCTGTTCGCCGCACACCTCGGCGGTACGGCCGAGGAACGCGAACAGCGCGCGCTGCAGATCGGTGCGGATCTCGCGCATCGGGTGCGGGTGGCGCGCAGGTGGGAGGAGACGACGGTGGTCGAGCTGGTGGTTGCGACGCTGGGGGAGTTGGGGTTTCAGGTGCGTTCGGTGCTTGACTCGTTCGGCGAATTGACGGTGCAGATCTGTACCTGCCCGCTGGCCGAGGTCGCCGTGACGGCACCAGAGGTGGTGCGCGGTATCCAACAGGGCTTGATCCAGGAGGTCATCGAGTGCAACGCAGAGGTGATCGGCGAGCGCTACCGTGTGGCCGTCACCCCGGATCCTCACGCGGGTTCGTGCGAGGTCAGCCTGGTGCTTCGCCCGGGGTGATGGTCAACGTGCCGTCGTCGTTGATGGTCCACTGCGGGTTGACGGCGGCCTCCCAGACGTGCCCGTCGAGGTCGGCGAAGTAGCCGGAATACCCGCCCCAGAACACCTTTTCGGCTGGTTTGAGGATGGTGCCTCCGGCAGCCTGCGCCTGAGCGAGCACCGCGTCGACATCGGCCTCGGTGCGCTGGTTGATCGCGATCGTGATACCGCTGAACCTGCCGTCGATGCGATGGTGGGCGTCTTCGGCGAGGTCGTCGCGACCGAACAGAGCCAGCGCGACACCCGGCAACTGGTAGAAGACCACACCCTCGGCCGACTGGGTGGGCGTCCACCCCAGGCCCTCTTCGTAGAAGCGGCGGGCCCGCGCCAGATTGTCGACTCCGAGCGTGATCAGGCTGATGCGTTGTTCCACACCGGGCACGTTACGCGCGGCCGGTGACAAGTCGTGGGGCTACTTGACGGTGTGCTGCGGGCCCTGGGCCTTCTTGTAGAGCGCCTTGAGCATCCGGTCACGGAACGCGACGTTGTCGATGAGCTTGATACCGGCGTTGGCGACCTTCGGGTAGCCCAGCATCTTGTGGAAGTAGCGGCCCCGCCGGTACTCCCGGCCCCACGCCGCTTCCATCCGCTGCGCATAGTTGGTGAAGTCGTCAGGCCCGCTGTTGGTCAGCGCGGCGATCGCGCATTCGCCTGCGGCCAAACCGGATTCGAGCGCCTTGGAGATACCGGCACCCGAGGCCGGCTTGCCCGCGCCCAGCGAATCCCCGGTGAACAGCACCCCGGGACGCCACGGCGGCCAGGCGGTGAAGCCCATGGGCAGCCGCCAGGCGCGCACGCTCTTGTTCTTCTTGAGTTCCTCGATCGGCGGCAGTTCCCACTCCGGCGGCAGCGTGCGCAGGAACTCGCCGAGGAACTTCGTCGCGTTGATCGACTGCCAGTTCTTGTAGCTGTTGACATAACCGAGCCCGATGTTGAACACGCCGTTACCCATCGGGAACACCCAGCCGTAGCCCGGCAACTGGTCACCTTCGAAGGCCAGCTTCAGGTAGATGTCGAGGCTGTCGGAGTCGGGCCGGTTGGCGGGCATCTCCGAGCGGATCGCGATCGCCGAATAGCCGTTGTACTCCGAATCGATCTTCAGCGCCCGCTTGATCGGGGAGTAGGCGCCATCGGCGGCGATCACCGCGTCGCCGTAGACCTTCTCGCCGCTCTTGAGCGTGACGCCGACCACCCGTCCGTTCTCCACGATCGGGGCGCTCACCTCTGCGCCCTGGCGCACCTCGGCGCCGGCAGATTCGGCGTGTTTGAGCAGCACCGTGTCCAGGTGTGTGCGGCTCACGGTGTGACCGTGGTCGGGCATGCCGGGACGCCGGGGAAACGACAGCTCCCACTGGCTGGGGCTGAACACCGTGACGCGGTTGACGCGATGAAAGGTGGCGACCTCGTCGGCCAGACCCATTTTCTGCAGGTAGCTGACCGCGCGGGCGGTCAGGCCGTCGCCGCACGGCTTGTCGCGGGGAAACTCGGCCTTGTCCAAGACCACTACCTTCGCGCCGGTCTGCGCGGCCTGCCACGCCGCCGCCGAGCCCGACGGCCCGCCACCGGCAATGACCAGGTCGTATCGCTGCGTCATGAATCTCGTCTCGTCGATCGGTTGTCGCCGCGATATTACCCGCGTCGGCGCCGTCCTTCTCGGCGGAGGACCGGGGCGCGACGCCGCTGCACCGGTGCCGTTTCGTGGTCGTCCCCGGCATGGTCTGAGCAGGTCAGCCGGTGCGAGCGGTACAGTGATCGGGTGCGACGAGGGGCGAGGCCGCGCGCGGCCGGCGAAGCGGGTGTCAAGGTCGACGCCCGCAGCGAACGCTGGCGTGAGCACCGCAAAAAGGTGCGAGCCGAGATCGTCGACGCCGCGTTCCGCGCCATCGACCGCCTCGGACCCAATGTGAGCGTGCGGGAGATCGCCGAGGAGGCCGGGACGGCCAAGCCCAAGATCTACCGCCATTTCGTCGACAAGTCCGACATGTTCGCCCAGATCGGCGAGCGGATGCGCGACATGTTGTGGGCGGCGATTATCCCGTCGATCAACGTGGAGACCGACTCCGCCCGCGAGATCGTCGGCCGCGGTGTGCAGCACTACGTCGAACTGGTCGACCAGCACCCCAACGTCGTGCGGTTTCTGCTGCAGGGCCGCTTCGCCGACCAGTCCGCGGCCGCGATGACGACCGTCAACAAGGGCCGCGACATCACGCTGGCCGTCGCCGACATCATCAGCAGCGAGCTCGAGGAGATGGCCCTGGACCCGGCCGCGTTCGAGTTGGCGGCGTTCGCGATCTTCGGAACCGCGGCCTCGGCGACCGACTGGTGGCTGGGTGCCGACGACGCCAGCCCGCGTCGCATGCCCGCCGATGAGTTCATCGCGCACATGACGACGATCATGATGGGCGCGATCAACGGCACCGCGGAGTTGCTCGGCGTCAAAATCGACGTCAACGAGCCGCTGCACACCGCGGTGCGCCAGCAACCCGTCGCCTGACTCACCCCTCCCGCCGAACGTGGGTTACCCGCACGCCTCTGGCCGCTGGAGCGTGCGTCAATCCCACTCTTGACCCGCCCTCGACGATTGACACCCGGGCCCGCGGCCCGGAAACTTGAGGTAAGTACCCGGTACCGGCGTTCCCAGGAAAGAGGTCAATGATGACGGTGGCCGAGCAGGCGGACCAGACAACGGCCGCCAAACCCGTGCACACCCGCACGTTGATCATCGGTACCGGATTCTCCGGTCTGGGGATGGGCATCGAACTGCAGAAGCAAGGTGTGGAGTTCCTGATCCTGGAGAAGGCCGACGAGATCGGGGGCACCTGGCGCGACAACACCTATCCGGGATGCGCGTGTGACATCCCGTCGCACATGTACTCGTTCTCGTTTGAGCCCAAGCCCGACTGGAACCACATGTGGTCCTACCAGCCCGAGATCTTCGACTACCTCAAGGGAGTGGCCGATAAGTACGGGCTGCGTCGGCATATCCGATTCAACCAACACGTCGACCGCGCACACTGGGACGACGCGGAAATGCGCTGGCATGTGTTCACCAAGGACGGCCGGGAGTACGTCGCGCAGTTCGTGGTGTCCGGTGCCGGCGGATTGCACATCCCGATGATCCCCGACTTCGAGGGACTCGACGAATACCAAGGTGCGGCTTTTCATTCCGCGGAGTGGGACCACAGCGTCGACCTCACCGGTAAACGCGTCGCGGTGATCGGCACCGGCGCCAGCGCGATCCAGATCGTGCCCGAGATCGTCAAAGATGTTGCCGCGCTGCAGCTGTATCAGCGCACCCCGGCGTGGGTGATGCCGCGCCCGAACAACCCCATCCCGGAGTGGATGCAGCGGATGTTCACCAAGGTTCCGGGCACCCGCCAACTGCTGCGCGCGGCCATCTACTGGGGCCACGAAGCCGTCGGTTTCGCGATGACGCGCCAGCCCCGGCTGCTGAAAATTGGTGAGCTGCTGGGTAAATGGAACATCAACCGGTCGATCAAGGACCCTGAGTTGCGCCGCAAACTGACTCCGGACTACCGGGCCGGCTGTAAGCGGATCCTCAACTCTGACACCTATTACCGCGGTATCGCCAACCCGAAGACCGAGGTGATCACCGACGGTATCGCGCGGTTCACGCCACGGGGCATCGCCACGGCCGACGGCACCGAAAGGGAAGCTGACGTCGTCGTCTTCGGCACCGGCTTTCATGTGACCGACTCGTACACCTACGTCAACATCAAGGGTCCTGGCGGCGAGGACCTGGTGGACCGGTGGACTAGGGAGGGCATCGCGGCGCTGCGCGGCATCACGGTCGCCGACATGCCCAACGTGTTTTTCCTGCTCGGCCCGAACACTGCGCTGGGGCATAACTCGGTGGTGTTCATGATCGAGTCGCAGATCCGGTACGCCGCCCAGGCCATCGCCGCCGTCGACCGGGCCGGCGCGCAGGCGTTGGCGCCGACCCGCGAAGCGCAGGACCGCTACAACGACAAGCTGCAGGACGAGCTGGCGGACACGGTGTGGAGCACCGGCGGTTGCAGCAGCTGGTATCTCGACGAGCACGGCGTCAACCGGACGCTGTGGAGCGGGATGACGTGGCAATACTGGCTGGCCACCCGCCGATTCGACCCGTCGGAGTACCGCTTCTGGGACCGGCCGCGCGACACGCCAACACAAGATGTCGCGGTCCCAAACGTTATCGCCCCCCAGGGGTAGTGTCCGGGGCATAGATTTCTAACGGGTTTCCAACGTTGCTAGGTGGGTGCTGTGAGCGAAGGCGTGAAGCTGATCGATCGGGTCTCGGCGATCAACTGGAACCGAGTGCAAGATGAGAAGGATGCCGAGGTCTGGCACCGGCTGACCGGTAACTTCTGGCTGCCGGAAAAGGTGCCGGTGTCCAACGACATCCCGTCGTGGAACACGCTGACGCCCCCCGAAAAGCAACTCACCATGCGGGTGTTCACCGGTCTGACGCTGCTGGACACGATCCAGGGCACCGTCGGCGCGGTCAGCCTGATCGCCGACGCGATGACCCCGCACGAGGAAGCGGTCTACACCAACATCGCGTTCATGGAGTCGGTGCACGCCAAGAGCTACAGCAACATCTTCTCCACGCTGTGCTCGACGGCTGAGATCGACGATGCGTTCCGCTGGTCGGAGGAGAACCCGAACCTGCAGCGCAAGGCCGAGATCGTCATGCAGTACTACAAGGGTGACGAGCCGCTCAAGCGCAAGGTGGCCTCCACGCTGCTGGAGAGCTTCCTCTTCTACTCGGGCTTCTATCTGCCGATGTACTGGTCCAGCCGCGCCAAGCTGACCAACACCGCCGACATGATCCGGCTGATTATCCGCGACGAGGCCGTGCACGGCTACTACATCGGCTACAAGTACCAGCGTGGTCTGGCCGCCGAGGACGCCGCCAAGCAGCAGGAGCTCAAGGACTACACCTACGAGTTGCTGTTCGAGCTCTACGACAACGAGGTCGAGTACACCCAGGACCTCTACGACGAGGTCGGCTTGACCGAGGACGTCAAGAAGTTCTTGCGCTACAACGCCAACAAGGCGCTGATGAACCTCGGCTACGAGGCGCTGTTCCCGCGCGACGAGACCGACGTCAACCCGGCGATCCTGTCGGCGCTGAGCCCCAACGCCGATGAGAACCACGACTTCTTCTCGGGCTCGGGGTCCAGCTACGTGATCGGCAAGGCGGTCAACACCGAAGACGAGGACTGGGACTTTTAAGGTTCAGCCGTTCTTGTGCGGCATGAACTCCTGCGCCTTGGTCTTGAGGCCGGTCACGATGAAACCCCAGCGGTCTTCGTCACCCTTCAGCACCGCCGTGGCGGCCGCCTTGGCTTGATCCCACTCCGCGTGCGGCGGAATCGGCGGCATGTCCGGGTCGGTGAACACGTCGAGAACCGTCGGCCGGTCCGCGGACAATGCATCGCGCCATGCATCGGGTAGTTCTTCGGGGTCCTTGATCACCATCGCGTTCAACCCGAGGCCGGCCGCGAACGCGGCGTAGTCGACATCCGGAAGCGACTGGGACTCAACGAACTTGGGCGCACCGGCCATCGCGCGCATTTCCCACGTCACCTGGTTCAGGTCGTTGTTGTGCAGGATCGCGACGACCAGCCGGGGATCGCCCCACTCCTGCCAGTACCGCTTGACCGTGATCAGTTCGGCCAACCCGTTCATCTGCATGGCGCCGTCGCCCTCGAACACGATGACGGGCCGTCCGGGTTCGGCGAATTTGGCACCGATGCCGTAGGGCACCCCGGGCCCCATCGTCGCGAGCGTGCCCGACAACGACCCGCGGATGTCGTCGCGGAAACGCAACATCCGCGCATACCAGTTGGCCGCGGAGCCGGAGTCTGCGGTGACGATCGCGTTGCCGGGAAGCTGCGGGGACAACTCGGCGAAAAGCCGCAACGGGTTGATCGCGTCCGTGGAGACCATGGCCTCCTTGTGCATGGTCTCCCACCACCGCGCCACCGTCGACTCGACCGTTTCCCGCCACGACCGGTCCTGTTTGCGCTCCAGATGCGGGATCAGCGCGCGCAACGCGGCCTTGGCGTCGGCCACCACATTGACCTCATACGGGTACCGCATGCCGATCAGCTTGGGGTCGATGTCGATCTGCACGGCGCGGGCCTGGTCGAACGCCGGCAGGAACTGCGAATAGGGGAAGCTTGAACCGATGGTCAGCAGCGTGTCGCAGTCGCGCATCAACTCATAGGACGGCCGAGTGCCCAGCAGCCCGATTGCGCCTGTGACCCAAGGCAATTCGTCGGAGAGCACGTCCTTACCCAGCAACGCCTTCGCCGCGCCCGCGCCCAGCAAGTCGGCCACCGCCGCGACCTCCTCGTGCGCTCCGCGCGCACCCGCGCCGACCAGGATCGCCACCTTCTCACCCGCGTTGAGCACTTCGGCCGCACGCGCGATCGCCGCATCGTCGGGCGCCGGCATCGGCCACTCGATACCGAGGCTCGACGGCACCATCTTGAACTTGTGCGTCGGCGGCGAGTACTCGAGTTCCTGCACGTCGCCGGGAATGATCACCGCGGTGGGCGCCTGCTCGCTGAGTGCGACGCGGATCGCGCGGTCCAACACGTTGGGCAACTGTTCGGGCACCGTCACCATCTGGACGTAGTCGCTGGCGACGTCCTTGTAGAGGCTGAGCAGGTCGACCTCCTGCTGATAGGAGCCACCGATCGCGGTGCGGTCGGTCTGACCGACGATGGCGACGACGGGAACATGGTCGAGTTTCGCGTCGTAGAGCCCGTTGAGCAGATGGATGGCGCCCGGCCCCGACGTCGCCATGCAGACGCCGACCTTGTGGCCGAACTTCGCGTAGCCGACGGCCTCGAACGCGCTCATCTCCTCATGTCGGGACTGGATGAACCGCGGGTTGTTGTCGGCGCGGCCGAACGCCGCCAAAATCCCATTGATCCCGTCGCCGGGGTAGCCGAAGACGTGCTCGACGTTCCACGCGCGCAACCGCTCGAGCAGGAAATCGGCGACATTCTGGTTGGCCATGAAGTCTCCCTTCGATTCGGGCGTATTTCATCGACCGCTGCGCGCCACGCGCGCGACGGGCCGGGTCACCCTCGCTCATCTCGTACCCCTTCGGCGCTGGCCCATACCCGAGGATTTCTGTGCACCGGCTGGGAACCAGCTGAGGGTGTCTTCTGGCCGATGGTTGCGATGGCGCAAATTCTGTGAAGACCGTGCCTCACAACGCAGTTCAGCTGTCGAGCGAAGGCGACCCGGATTGTGCGCGAGACACGCCGGCCAGCCGTGTTTAGAGATAGATCTGCCGGTCTACAGAAGAAGTACGCGGCGATCGAGGAGTGGCTGATGCCTGAAGTGGAATTGCATCACGACGGACATCCGGAGTTTCGGCGCAAAGTTCGCTTCGACTGGTCGAATCTGCCCGTGCACTGGGTACCGGGCAACCCCTTCTGCACGCACATGGTCAACGTCCTGCACCTGCTGCTGCCCGAGGGGGAGCGCCACTTCATCAAGGCGGTGCTGGAAGCGTCGTCGCAGGTCGACGATCCCGAACTGGAAGCCGCTATCAAACCGTTCATCCAGCAGGAGTCCTGGCATGCGTGGGCGCACCAGGTGGTGTTGGACCGGCTGGCCGAACAGGGCATCGACACCGCGGGCTACACCGACCGCCTGGGACGGACGTTGTCGGTGACGCTCGGCGATCCGCCGAGGTTCTTCCCGGCCCCGCTGAAACGGTGGTGGTTGTATCGGCGCTTGGCCGACGTGGCGGCCCTCGAACACTTCACCGCGGTGCTGGGCCAGTGGATCCTGCAGAACAAGGGCCTGGAGAACGCGGGCGCGCACCCGGAGATGCTCGATTTGCTGCGCTGGCACGGCGCCGAGGAGGTCGAGCACCGTTCACTGGTGTTCGACGTCTACCAAAACGTGTGCGGGAGCTATTGGATCAGGGCGTTTTCCATGATGATGACCGCGCCGCTGTTCGTCGGTTGGTGGATTGCCGGCGCACGCTATCTCATGGCCCACGACGAATCGATCGATACGAAATGGCGCTGGCGGGACTGGCGGCGCGCCGCGCGCAAGGACCTGCTGCCGGACCCGTGGCACTTCCTGGTGGCTGTCCCGCTGCGATACATGCGTCGCGGGCACCACCCCGGTCCCGAGGCCGACACCCAGATGGCGCTGGATTACCTCGCGTACTCGCCGGCGGCGCGGGACGCCCGTGAACGCGCCTCAGCACACGAGCGGAAGGCCGCGGTGCAGGCGGCCCACAGCTAGATAGGAGCGACGGATGAAGGTTTATGTCGACCTCGACACCTGCGACGGCAACGGGGTCTGCATGAGCATCTGCCGCGAGGTGTTCGACGTCCGCGAGGACGGTCTTCACCTCCTGCAGGAGCAGCCAGACGAGGACCTGCAACAGAAGCTGGTCGGCGCGCAAGTGTCGTGTCCCACCCGTGCGATCACGGTGCAGGACTGACCCGTGTCGCCGGATCGTTCGCTGCGCAAGGTGGTCGTCGTCGGCGCCGGAGTCGCCGGCGCCATGGCGGCGCAAACACTGCGGACCGAGGGCTACGACGGTGAGCTGACGCTGATCGGCGCCGAACGGTACGCGCCCTACCACCGGCCGCCGCTATCGAAGAAGCTGCTCACCGGCGAGGTGCACCGGGCGGGTATCGACATGGCGCCGCAGAACGAGTTCAGCGCGCGGGTGCTGCGCGGCGCCAGCGCCGTCGGAGTCGACATGGCGTCGCGCACTGTCGCGGTGCGCGACGACGGCCAGGAGCGGTCCGTAAAGTTCGACGGCCTCGTGATCACCAGCGGTGCCGACGCCCGCCGCTGGCCCGGTGGCCCAGTGCCCGACGGCGTGCTGGCGCTGCGCACAGTCGACGACTGCCTGGCGATTCGCTCCAAACTCGGCAAGCGCTCCCGCGTCGTGGTGATCGGCGGCGGGTTCATCGGCACCGAGGTCGCGGCGAGCCTGAACTCGTTGGGGCACAAAATCACTCTGCTTTCCCGAACCGAATCGCTGCTGCAGGCGGCACTCGGTGTGGAGATGGGAAACTGCTGGACCGATCTGCATCGCCGGCACGGCGTGGATGTGCGCGTCGGCGTCGACGTCGACGGGTTCATCGGCGACGAGCATGTGAAGGCTGTCCGGCTGAGCGACAAGTCGAAGATCAAGGCCGACCTGGTGCTCATCGGGCTCGGGGTCGAGCCGGTCACCGACTGGCTACAGGGCTCCGGCATCAAAATCGACAACGGTGTGGTGTGCGACGCCACCGGCGCCGCGCAGGGCGTGACCGGCGTCGTGGCCGCAGGCGATGTCGCGCGCTGGTGGCATCCGCTCTACCAGCAGCATCTGCGGATCGAGCACTGGGACCACGCCTCCCGCCAAGGGATCACTGCGGCACGGAATCTGCTGGTCGGGCCCGGCGACGCCCAGGAGTACGACGCAGTCCCGTACTTCTGGTCCGACCAATACGATGTCAAGCTCCAAATAGTAGGTGTGCCAACAGGATACGATTCCGTCGCGGTCGTCGAGGGTGATTTGGGCGCCCGGCAGTTCGTTGCCGCATACGGTAAGCAGGGACGCACGATCGCGGTGCTCGGCACCATCCCGGGCCGGGTGCACGAGTACCGAGAAGTCATCGCCGACGGTGCCGCCTTTCCCCCGCGCTGTCAGATGCAGCCCGCCTAGCGGCCCGCCCGGACGAGTTCACGGGAAACCGGCCTGTGGTGATCGGCGCCGTGAGAATATTCCCGGCTGAAGGTGATCGCGCGGACGGGAGGTGGAGACGGACATGATTCGGCAGGCAGTGACGGCTCTGGGCGCGGCTCTTGTGGGTGCGCTGATGATGACGCCGCACGCGGCGGCCGACACCGGGCACCAGGTGACGCTCGATTCCGGTGCGGTGCGATGCGACCTGAGCGCCGACAACCCCACATTCGGGACAGGGCCGGTGGCCGTATGCGCGTTGACCAACGGCCAACCCTGGGGTATGGCGCCCTTCGAGACATCCAAGTGGAACCAGCGGCTGAACCTCGCCGTCGTGCAGGGCACCGGGCAGTTCTATTGGGACCGAGGCGATCTCCCTGAGCCAGTCTCGGCGCCGGTGACCGTCGACGGCGGGGAGTATCAGGTCAACGGTTGGGCAGTGCAACCGGAGGGGCTGCGCACCAAGCTCACCTACCTGCCCACCGGTCACGGCATCTACATCAACGCGGGCAACATCCGTAAGTTCTGATCAGTTGATCGGCGCGTTGATCCAGCGCAGGTCATCCAGCACGCCGCGCGCGGCGACGATTCCTTCACCGGTGTGCCACACCTCGTTGTTGACCGCGAACACGCGGTTATCGCGGTTGGCCGACAACCTCTTCCACGCCTCGCTTTCCATCACGGTGGTGGCGTGCTCCTTGGCTTCGGTCGTGGTGAACGAGAGGTAGACGATGTCGCCGTCGGCGGCGGACAGATCGGGGGAGTCCGACAGGTCGGCGTCGGTGATGCCGATCTCGATGTAGGGCTTATCGGTAAACCGTTGGGCCGCAGGACGGTCCACACCGACATCGGCCAGCACGCTGGCCGGGAAGTTGTTCGCGCCGTAGACCCGCATCGTGGTGTCGGTGAACTGCACCACCGACGCCTGGAAATGGGTCGCGTCGTTTTCGGCTCCGGTCTCCTCGGCGGCCCGCTCGAAGCCCTCGATCAGCCCGCCGGCGGCGTCGGCTCGTCCGGTCGCCGCGCCCACCGTGCGCAGGTGGTCTTGCCAGGCCGGGCCCGGCGCGCCGGTGAACACCGTCGGCGCGATCTGCGATAACGCACCGAACGCCTCGGGTGTCAGCGCTTCGGATCCCAGGATCAGGTCGGGCTCCGCGGCCCGGATGCCCTCCAGATCCGGTGTGCTGCGCGTGCCGACATCCGGCACGTCGTGGATCACCGAACCGAGGTAGGACGGCTGTTCGGCGTAGCCGTCCGGCAGCGCCGCGGCCACGATGCGCGACTGCAACCCCAGCGCGCACAGGGCGTCGAGCTGATCGCCGGAGAGCACCACGATGCGCTGCGGATCCGCGCGCACCTCCGTCTCGCCTGCCGCGTGGCGTACGAGGCGATCCGGCGGCCCCGGGTCGACGGCAGCGGGTTCGGGGGCACACGACTCGTCAGGGCGGCGTTGGTTGCCGAGCACACCGGCGCCAGCAATCTTTGTGGTGCTGGTGATCACCGACCCGGCTTCGGGTCCCGGGGCGTCGCCGCCGCCCTGACCGCACCCGCTGACCAGCGCCACCGTCGCTGCGGCGGTGATGAGCGGCGTCGCCGACCGGGCAGCCCACACGCCTATGCGCGCTCTGCTGATCAGCACGTCGCCGACGGTAACATCCGGGGCGCTCCACGCTGGTCAATCACCGTTACGGGCGAAGTACGACGTTATGTAGGACCACCCCGAGCCCCGTCTTTTAGGGAAGCTAGGATTCATCGTTGATGACTGGGGGTGTAGCCCCGACCAGACGTATGGAGGACCTGTTGGTAGCGCAAGCGCCCCCAATCGGACAGCTCGAAGCTCGCCGCCCTTTTCCCGAGCGGATGGGGCCCAAGGGCAACCTGCTCTACAACCTGATCACGACCACCGATCACAAGCTGATCGGCATGATGTACTGCGTCGTTTGCTTCATCTTCTTCTTCATCGGCGGGCTGATGGCGCTGTTCATGCGCACCGAGCTGACGGCGCCGGGACTGCAGTTCCTGTCCAACGAACAGTTCAACCAGCTGTTCACCATGCACGGCACGGTGATGTTGCTGTTCTACGCGACCCCGATCGTGTTTGGGTTCGCCAACCTGGTGCTGCCGCTGCAGATCGGCGCACCCGACGTGGCCTTCCCGCGGCTCAACGCCTTCTCGTTCTGGCTGTTCCTGTTCGGCGGGTTGATCACCATTTCAGGGTTCATCACCCCAGGCGGGGCCGCGGATTTTGGCTGGACCGCCTACGCCCCGCTGTCCAACGCCATGCACTCGCCGGGCGCGGGTGGTGACCTGTGGATCTTCGGCCTGGGTGTGGCCGGTCTGGGCACCATCCTGGGTGCGGTCAACATGATCACGACGGTGGTGTGCATGCGCGCCCCCGGTATGACGATGTTCCGGATGCCGGTGTTCACCTGGAACATCCTGGTCACGTCGATCCTGGTGTTGATTGCGTTCCCGCTGCTGACGGCTGCGCTGTTCGCGCTGGCCTATGACCGCCACCTCGGCGCGCACGTCTACGACCCAGCCAACGGCGGTGTGCTGTTGTATCAGCACTTGTTCTGGTTCTTCGGCCATCCCGAGGTGTACATCATCGCGTTGCCGTTCTTCGGCATAGTCAGCGAGATCTTCCCGGTGTTCTCCCGTAAGCCGATCTTCGGCTACACCACGCTGGTCTACGCCACCATTGGTATCGCGGCGCTGTCGATCGCGGTGTGGGCGCACCACATGTACGCCACCGGGGCGGTGCTGCTGCCGTTCTTCTCGTTCATGACGTTCCTGATCGCCGTGCCGACCGGTATCAAGTTCTTCAACTGGATCGGCACGATGTGGAAGGGCCAGTTGACGTTTGAGTCACCGATGCTGTTCTCCGTCGGCTTCCTGCTGACGTTCTTGCTCGGCGGCGTCACGGGTGTGCTGCTGGCCAGCCCGCCGCTGGACTTCCATGTCACCGACTCGTATTTCGTGGTTGCGCACTTCCACTATGTGCTGTTCGGCACCATCGTGTTCGCTACCTATGCCGGCATCTACTTCTGGTTCCCGAAGATGACCGGGCGGATGCTCGACGAGCGGCTGGGCAAGCTGCACTTCTGGCTGACGTTCATCGGCTTCCACACCACGTTTTTGGTGCAGCACTGGCTCGGCGACCAGGGCATGCCGCGGCGCTACGCCGACTACCTGCCCACCGACGGGTTCACCACACTGAACGTGGTGTCGACGGTTGGCGCCTTCATCCTCGGTGTGTCGGTGCTGCCGTTCACCTGGAACATCTTCAAGAGCTGGCGTTACGGCGAACCGGTTCTGGTGGATGACCCGTGGGGTTACGGCAACTCGCTGGAGTGGGCGACGTCCTGTCCGCCGCCGCGGCACAACTTCACCGAACTGCCGCGCATCCGCTCCGAGCGGCCCGCTTTCGAGCTGCACTACCCGCATATGGTGGAGCGGATGCGTGCCGAAGCTCACATCGGACGTTCCCATGTACCTGCGGACAGCCCGCTCGTCGACCAATCCAGTTAGCGGATACGGCGTCGGCGATGAGCATGCCGAGAGCGTGGCCGCCGGTCGAGCCTCCCGGTGAGTGCTCGTGACCGGCAAGAAACGCAACCGCTCATCGCTGTTGATCACCGTCACCGGACGCGATCAACCGGGTGTCACCTCGGCATTGTTCGGGGTGCTGTCCCGGCACAAGGTCGAGTTGCTGAACGTCGAACAGGTGGTCATCCGCGGCAGGTTGACGTTGGGCGTGTTGGTGGCCGCCGCGGCGGACGTCGCCGGCGGTCACCAGTTGCGCGACGAGGTGACGACCGCGATCCGCGGCGTCGGCCTGGACGTGACCATCGAACCCAGCGACACCCTGCCCGTGCTGCGCGCACCGTCGACGCACACCATCGTCGTGCTGGGGCGGCCGATCACGGCGGAGGCATTCGGCGTGGTGGCCCGCGAACTGGCCGGGCTGGGTGTCAACATCGACACCATCCGCGGCGTGTCCGACTATCCGGTAACGGGTTTGGAGCTGCGGGTGTCGGTGCCGGCGGACGGCGACGTGGGGCAGGTGCAGAGGGCGCTGGCCCGCGTCGCGGTCGACGAACGCATCGACATCGCGCTCGAGGACTACAGCCTGTCGCGACGAGCCAAGAGGCTCATCGTCTTTGACGTCGACTCCACGCTGATCCAGGGCGAGGTCATCGAGATGCTGGCCGAGCGCGTGGGCGCGGCGGCCGCGGTCGCCGAGGTCACCGAGGCCGCGATGCGCGGGGAACTCGACTTCACCGAGTCGCTGAACCGTCGCGTCGCGACGCTGGAGGGTCTGCCCGCGTCGGTGCTTGAGGACGTCGGCGAACAGATCGAGTTGACCCCGGGTGCCCGGACCACGTTGCGCACGCTGCGCCGCCTTGGCTATCACTGCGGCATCGTGTCCGGCGGCTTCCGTCAGGTGATCGCGCCGCTCGCGCACGAGTTGATGATGGACTTCGTCGCGGCCAACGAACTTGAGATCGTCGACGGCAAGCTCACCGGCCGGGTGGTCGGGCCGATCATCGACCGGGCCGGAAAAGCCAAGGCGTTGCGCGATTTCGCCCAGCAGGCCGGGGTGCCGATGAAACAGACGGTGGCCGTCGGCGACGGCGCCAACGACATCGACATGCTCGCCGCCGCCGGGTTGGGTGTCGCGTTCAACGCCAAACCCGCGCTGAAGGAAGTCGCCGACGCCTCGTTGAGCTATCCGTATCTGGACACGCTGCTGTTCATTCTCGGCATCACCCGCAGCGAGATCGAGGCGGCCGACGCCCGCGACGGGGTGATGCGTCGCGTCGAAATCCCCGACGACGAATAGCTATCTCCGCCGCGAGCAGACGCAGACTGTTGTCTTTTCGGCCCGTTTCGTACGCTTTTGCGTCTGCTCGCGCCGGGGAAGCTAGACCACCACGGTCGTCGGCTCGGGGGACGCCGACCCGGTGACGCTGTGCCATGCACGGGCCAGCAACTCGACAGCCGCACTCAACTGAGCCTCGGGCAGCGTGTAGGGCACCCGAACGAACCGCTCGAGCGTGCCATTGACGCCGAACCGGGGGCCCGCGGGCAGGTCGAGGCCCAGGCGCGAGGCCGCGGCCGACAGCGCGGTGCTCATCGGCGCGGGCAGCTGCACCCACAGCGACATGCCGCCGATGCCCGGTCCCGCCTCCCAGTCGGGCAGATGATGCCGCAACAGCCCCAACAGGTGCGCGCGACGGACGCGCAGCATTTCCCGGCGTTCGGGCAGCAGTTCGTCGTGGCGCACGAGAAGCCGTGCGGCAGCGCACTGTTCGAGAACCGCGGTGCCCATGTCGATGGATGGACGCATCGCCGCGATGGTCGCGATCGTGGAGCGCTCGGCGCGAATCCAGCCCACCCGCAGCCCGCCCCAGAACGACTTCGACATCGACCCGACCGTGAGCACCAGATCACGCCGTGAGCGCATCTCCGCGCCCAGTGGGGCGGGCGGCGGCCGATCCAGCCACATGTCCAGGATCGACTCGTCGATGATGGTGCGCGTGCGGGTTTCGGCGATGATGCCCGCCAACCGCTTGCGGTCCCGCACGGGCATCGTCAACCCGGTCGGGTTGTGGTTGTCCGGAATCAGGTAGGCCAGGCTCGGCGACATCTGATGCAGCGAGGCGGCCAACGCGTCGAGGTCCCAGCCATCCTCGATCATGGCGACCGGAACGGGTCGCGCCCCCGCGGCGGTGATTGACGACAGCGCACCGTGATACGTGGGCTGTTCGACCAGCACGCGGTCGCCGGGTTGGACGTAGGTGGTGAGGATCAGGCCGATCGCGTGCAATGCGCCCGTGGTGACCATGACCTCGTCGGGGGCGGTGGGAAGCCCACGCTCACAGTACCTTTCGGCGATGGCTGTGCGCAGCGCGGTGACGCCGACGAGTTCGTGACCCGGTTCATGCAAGTACGGGATCACGTCGTCGGTGGCCTGGGCGAACGCATCGACGACGGCGGCGGCGGGCGCGGACAGCGCCGCGGCGGCCAGGCTCACCGACGGTGGTGCGGCCTCGGCGCGCACCTCGGGGGCGACCGGCAACGCGGTGGTGCTGCGCGCACCCCGTCGCGCGTTGAGATAGCCGTCGTCGCGCAACTGGCTGTAGGCGGCGGTGACTGTGGTGCGCGACACCCGCAGCGCATCGGCGAGCGCCCGTTCACTGGGCAGTTGCGCACCGACGGGTAGGCGGCCGTCGACGATCAGCAACCGGATGGCATCGGCCAGTGCCCGGTACGCGGGTCCGCTGCGGCTGGATGTGCGCCAGTTCCCCAGTTCACGGGCCAAAAGGCCGACACTGAGGGCACGTCCGGGCAGATCGACTGTCATATGCATGCCAGTATGTGATAACTGGCTATTGAATGACAAGCCAGTTCCCGGCCACCATCGCAGGATGAGAACGAAGTGGACATGGCGCCTGGGCCGGGAGCTGAGCAGGCTGTTCAGTTGGCAGGCGCCGAGCGGGTGCGTTGAATTCGCCGATCGTGACGCCGAACGGATGGCCCGTGAACTCGAGCTCATCCGGATGCGCTTTCCGCACCACTCCTGAGCGGCTTCGGCGTGGCCCGTCACGGTGAGCGTGACCGAATGCGCCGAACTCACTTGACTACGATGGGCGCGTGCCAGTCGCCGACGATCCAGCCGATCCCGACCTGCTGATCGATTTCACCGAGGTCACCTTGCGGCGCGGCGGCCGAATCCTCGTCGGCCCGATCACGTGGTCGGTCGAGCTCGACGAACGCTGGGTAATCATCGGCCCCAACGGGGCAGGCAAGACGTCGCTGCTGCGCATCGCCGCCGCGATGGAACATCCGTCGTCGGGCGCGGCGTACGTGCTCGGGGAGCGGCTCGGCCGGGTCGACGTGTCCGAGCTGCGTTCGCGGGTCGGCCTGAGCAGCTCGGCGCTGTCGCAGCGGGTGCCCGAAGCCGAGCTGGTGCGCGACCTGGTGGTCTCGGCCGGCTACGCGGTGATGGGCCGGTGGCGCGAGCGCTACGACGAGGTCGACTACCACCAGGCCGTCGACATCCTGGAGAGCGTGGGCGCCGAGCACCTGGCCGACCGCACCTACGGCACGCTGTCGGAGGGCGAACGCAAGCGGGTCCTCATCGCCCGGTCGATGATGACCGACCCCGAGTTGCTGCTGCTCGACGAACCGGCCGCCGGGCTCGACCTCGGCGGGCGCGAGGAACTGGTGGCCCGCCTGGCGGATCTGGCCGCCGACCCCGATTCACCGGCGCTGGTGCTGGTGACCCACCATGTCGAGGAGATCCCGCCGGGCTTCACGCACTGTCTGCTGCTGTCCGAAGGACAAACCATCGGTTCCGGGCTGCTGCCCGACGTGTTGACAGCGGAGAACCTGTCGACGGCGTTCGGCCAGTCGATCGCCGTCGATGTCATCGACGGGCGCTACTTCGCCCGCCGCACCCGCTCGAGGGCGGCCCATAGGAGACGTGCATGACCGAAGAACCCCTGATCCCGCGGCCCGCCGCAACCGTGATGCTCATCCGCGACAAGGTCCCGCACGCGGGTCGGGGAGTGGAAGTGTTTCTGATGCGGCGGCATTCGGCGATGGAGTTCGTCGGCGGGGTGATGGTCTTTCCCGGCGGCGGGGTCGACGACCGTGACCGCAACGCCGACATCGCGTGGATGGGGCCGGGACCGTCGTGGTGGGCCGAGCGGCTCGGTGTGGACGTCGAGCTGGCCGAGGCGTTGGTGTGCGCGGCCGCCCGCGAGACGTTCGAGGAATCCGGTGTGCTGTTCGCCGGTGCCGCCGACGACTCCGACGTGCTCGTCGACGACGCGTCGGTGTACCGCGACGAACGCCAGGCGCTGGTCGACCGGTCGCTGTCGTTCGCCGACTTCCTGCGCACCGAGAAGTTGGTGTTGCGTGCCGATCTGCTTCGTCCGTGGGCGAACTGGGTGACACCGAAAGAGGAGCGCACCCGCCGCTACGACACGTACTTCTTCGTCGCGGCGCTTCCGGATGGGCAGCGGGCCGACGGGGAGAACACCGAAACCGACGCCGCGGACTGGATCACCCCCGAGGAAGCCCTTCAGGACTTCGCCGACTCCAAGACGTTCCTGCTGCCCCCGACGTGGACGCAGCTGGACGCGCTGGCCGGCCGGACGGTCGCCGAAGTGCTTGCCGTGCAACGCCGGATCGTTGCCGTCGAACCGCATCTGGCCGCCAGGAACGGCAACTGGGAGATCGAGTTCTTCGACAGCGACCGCTACAACGCCGCCCGCAACCACCGGGCGCCCGACAACTACACCCCGGGTGCCCCGCTGGCATGAGCGAGTTCGTCAGCGTCCACACCGGTGATCAGCAGCCCGGCATCGCCACGCTGCTGCTGTCGCGGCCCCCGACCAACGCGCTGACCCGTCAGATGTACCGCGAGCTCGCCGCCGCGGCGGCCGACGTCGGCGGCCGCGACGACGTGCGCGCCGTCGTCGTGTTCGGCGGACACGAGATCTTCTCGGCAGGCGACGACGTCGCAGAACGGCGCACGCTGAACACCGCCGAGGCCGCCGTCGCCGCCAGGGACTGCCGCGCCGCCGTCGACGCGCTGGCCGCGGTCCCCAAGCCGACGGTGGCCGCCATCACCGGGTACGCCCTTGGCGGCGGGCTGACCCTCGCGCTTGGCGCGGACTGGCGGGTGGCCGGCGACAACGTCAAGTTCGGGGTGACGGAGATCCTCGCCGGGCTGGTGCCCGCGGGCGGCACGTCACGGCTGACCGACGCCGTCGGCGCGAGCAAGGCCAAGGATCTGGTGTTCAGCGGCCGCTTCGCCGGTGCCAAGGAGGCGCTGGCCCTGGGGCTGATCGACGAGATGGTCGCCCCCGACGGTGTCTATGACGCGGCGGTGGCGTGGGCCGAACGGTTTGTCGAGCATCCGGCCCAGGTACTGGCTGCGGCCAAGGCCAGCTTCGACGTCTAGGCTGCCAGCCATGAGCCTTGACGAATCCGGTGTGCGCGAGCCGGCTCCTAATCCGCATGCCACCGCGGAGCAGGTAGAGGCGGCCCGTCACGACTCCAAGCTGGCACAGGTGCTGTACCACGACTGGGAAGCCGAGAGCTACGACGACAAGTGGTCGATCTCCTATGACAAACGTTGTGTGGACTACGCACGTGACCTCTTCGATGCGACGGTGCCCGAACACGAGCTGCGCCACCTGCCCTACGACCGGGCACTGGAGCTCGGCTGCGGCAGCGGGTTCTTTCTGCTGAACCTGATCCAGGCAGGCGTGGCGCGGCGCGGCGCGGTCACCGACCTGTCCCCGGGCATGGTCAAGGTCGCCACCCGCAACGGCGAGAACCTCGGGCTACAGATCGACGGCCGGGTGGCCGACGCCGAGGGCATCCCCTACGACGACAACACCTTCGACCTGGTCGTCGGCCACGCCGTGCTACACCACATCCCCGACGTCGAACTGTCGCTGCGCGAGGTGGTCCGGGTGCTCAAGCCCGGTGGCCGGTTCGTGTTCGCCGGCGAGCCGACCAACGCGGGCGAAACCTACGCGCGGCCCCTGTCGACGTTGACGTGGCGGACCGTGACGAACGTGACCCGGCTGCCGGGACTGGGTGGCTGGCGGCGACCGCAGGCCGAGCTCGACGAGTCCTCACGCGCGGCGGCGCTGGAGGCGGTCGTCGATCTGCACACGTTCGACCCGGCCGATCTGGAACGGATGGCCAGAAACGCCGGCGCCACCGAAGTCTCCACCGCCACAACGGAGTTCACCGCCGCAATGTTGGGCTGGCCGCTTCGCACCCTCGAGGCCGCGGTGCCGCCCGGCCGGTTGGGTTGGAACTACGCCAAGTTCGCGTTCAACAGTTGGATCACGTTGAGCTGGGTCGACGACAACGTGTGGCGTCGCTTCGTGCCGAAGAGCTGGTTTTACAACGTGATGGTGACCGGGGTCAAACCGTCCTGAACTTCGGCCTCGACCACGTCGGCTACCTGCGCAGCGACGCCGGCGCGCAGGCGTTGCGCGAGATCGCCGGGCTTCCGTTGACCGATTCCACCCTGGTCGCCGATATCGCTTGGGCGCGTAGGCGGTTCGGTGAGCACGCCGCCGTGCTGGTGGAGACGATGTTGCTGCGCCGCAAGGCCGCGACCAAATTTCCCTGCGCCGACGACTGGTTGTTCACCGGCGAGGCGTTGCAACAGGCCACCGCCGAACCGGTGGCGCGCCACCGCGCACAACGCCTGGCGGACGTGCGCGTGCATGATGCCACCTGCTCGATCGGTACCGAGCTTGCCGCACTTGTGGATTCGGCCGATGTCATCCTCGGCAGCGATATCGATCCGGTCCGGCTGGCGATGGCCCAGCACAACGTGCGGACTGTCGATTTGTGTCGAGCCGATGCGCTGCGCCCGATCACCCGAGGTGCCGTCGTCCTGCTCGATCCGGCGCGGCGCCGGGGCGGACGACGCCGGTTCGATCCGCGCGACTACACACCGGCGCTCGATGCCCTGCTGACGGTGTACCGCGATCACGATTTCGTCGTGAAGTGCGCCCCCGGAATCGATTTCAGCGCGGTGCGCCGGCTCGGTTTCACCGGCGAGATCGAGGTGACCTCGCTGGCGGGCAGTGTGCGCGAGGCCTGCCTGTGGTCGGGCGCGCTGGCCGAGGCGGCAGTCACCCGACGCGCCACGATCCTGGACACGGGTGAGCAGCTCACCGACGCCGAGCCCGACGACTGCGTGGTGGCGCCGGCGGGCCGCTGGATCGTCGACCCCGACGGCGCCGTCGTACGCGCCGGTCTGGTGCGCCACTACGCCGCCCGGCACGGGCTGTGGCAGCTCGACCGTGACATCGCCTATCTGTCGGGGGACCGGTTGCCCGACGGCGTGCGCGGTTTCGAAGTGCTGGAGCAAATCGACTACAGCGAACGGCGACTGCGCCAGGCGCTTTCGGCGCGCGGCGTCGTCGGTCTGGAAATCCTGGTACGCGGGGTCGATGTGGACCCCGACAGGCTGCGGTCGCGGTTACGGTTGCGCGGATCGACACGTGCTTCGGCAATCATCACCCGGATCGGAACCGGTCCGGCAAGCCGGGCAACGGCATTCATTTGCCGTCCGTCGCGGTGAACGGTTACGTACCCTGTCCCTGACGCGCCGGTGTGGTTGCCGGCGCCGACTGCAAGGATGTCCGACGATGCGCATGCTCACAGGAACTGCCCTACTGGCAGCAGGTGTGGTTGTCGGCTCCCTCGGCGCTCCGGCGGCGTCGGCGCAGACGGCCTGTCAGGAACTCGGCGGCGTGGTCGACGCCGACCAACTGTGCCAGGTCCACGCCGAGGGGCCCACCTACCAACTCGACTTCAAGTTCCCCACCGGCTACCCGGATCCCGCACCGGTGGTGGCTTACCTGACGCAGGCCAGGGACGGTTTCATCAACGTCGCCGAGATGCCCGATTCCTACACCCTGCCGTACGAATTGGATGCGACAGGCGCCAGCTACCGCTCGGGTCCGCCGAACGCGGGCACCAGGAGCCTGGTGTTCACGTTGTGGCAGAACGTCGGCGGCGCCCATCCGCAGACGTTCTATCAGGCGTTCAACTGGAACGTCGGCAAGAACGCGCCGATCACGTTCGACAACCTGTTCAAACCGGGCAGTAAACCGCTTGACGTGATCTACCCGGAGGTCGACCGGTACCTGCAAAACGAATACGGCACGGTCAATCCCGTTCCGCCTGGCAGCGGCAGGGATCCGATCAACTACCAGGACTTCGCGCTGACCGACGACGCCCTGATCTTCTTCTTCACCCAGGGCTCGCTGCTCCCGGAGTCCGCGGGACCGGTGGAGGCGTCGGTGCCGCGCGCCGTCGTCGCGCCCATTCTGGCGCTCTAAGCGGGCGCGAACCCGTAGACGACGCCGTCGCTGGTGGCGGTGACGACGCGCCCGTCATCGCCGATCGAGACGCCGACGGGCCAACCCGTCGCCTCGGGCAGCGGATAGGTATTGACGGTGTGGCCGTCGGCGGGGTCGAACGTCATCAGCGCCAGCCCGTCCTCGCCGTCGCGGACCACGGTGTAGGCCACGTCGGGCCCGGCTTGGCTGGACGTCGACAGGGTCGTGACGTCGTCGCGGGTCCAGAGCACCTCGCCCTCGCCGCCGGTGTCCTTGATACCGACGAGTTTTGCGCCGGGTCCGCCGCCGGCCACGATCAGCCCGTCCGGTGACACCGAGGGCGGCGTCTGCGCGAGATAGTCCAGCGGCACCGACCACTTCGGGGTGCCGTCGGCGGCGTTGAGCGCCCAGAGTCGCTGGTCGCGGCCGTTGACGTACACCGTCGAACCGTCCGCCGAGAAGACCGGACTGGCCAACGGTCCGCCGCCGACGGCGTCGCTGGTCCAGTCGCGGGTCAGCAGCGGAGTCTGGCCGGGCCGGTAGCGCAGCGCGACGAGGACCGGCGCGTCGGCGCCAGGCTCCCACAGGCTCAACACGATCAGTCCCGGCGTCGGCGCGAACGCCGGCGCGGCGGCCACCGGGCAGCGCGCGCGGGCCAATTGGCAGTCGGCGAGCCCGCGTTCGGAATCCGTCGGGTCCACGCCGGCCACCAGGTCCAGCGGCGTACCCACCACGACTCCGTTGTGGGCGTCGAATACCAGTACCTGACCGAGGTGGGTGACGACCAGCAGATGCCCCGGCTCGAGAATCCGTGGTGTGGTCGGCATTCCGATCACCGGTTTGCGCCAGCGGATCCACTGTGTGGTCGGAAAAGTCAGCACTGCGCCGGGTTGGCCGACATAGAGGTTGTCGAACCCGTCAAGAAGCGGACTGAACACGCCGCCGCCCTGCACCAGCCGGGTGCACCAGCGCTGGCGGGCGTTGTTGTCGGCCTCCCAGACCATCAGCGAACAACCGGTCGGGGTTTGTGCGTTGATCCCGAGGTAGCCGTTGTTTCCCAGCGCGACGGCGGAGCGCAGATCCCCCTTGACCGAGCGGGTCCAGTCCAGACGGAGCGTGTCGGCGCCGGGATGGGGTGTGTAGCTGCTGTTGCGCGCGTCGCCATACTGCGCCGGCCAGCCCTCCGCGGGCTTCGCCTCCACCCAGGAGTCGGGGTTGCCGCACCCCGCCAACACGGCCGTGATCAGCGCCGTCGACGCGAGCACGGTCAATCGCCGCAACACGGGTTCCTTCCTCTGCGGAGTACGCGAAGCACACGTGAGGGTAACCGCTCGAGGCCAGAGTCCTCGCGTAGGCTTTCCGGCCATGACGACCATGTGGGGCGCACCGCTGCACAAGCGGTGGCGCGGGTCGCGGCTGCGTGATCCGCGCCAGGCCAGGTTCTTGACGATGGCGTCGCTGCGGTGGGTACTGGCCAACCGCGCCTACAGCCCGTGGTATTTGGTGCGCTACTGGCGGTTGTTGAAGTTCAAGCTCGCCAACCCCCACATCATCACCCGCGGCATGGTGTTCCTCGGCAAGGGCGTGGAGATCCAGGCCACCCCCGAGCTCTCGACCATGGAGATCGGCCGGTGGGTCCACATCGGCGACAAGAACACCATCCGCTGCCACGAGGGTTCACTGCGGTTCGGGGACAAGGTGGTGCTCGGTCGCGACAACGTCATCAACACCTACCTCGACATCGAGCTGGGTGACTCGGTGCTGATGGCCGACTGGGTCTACATCTGTGATTTCGACCACAGGATGGACGACATCAACGTGCCGATCAAGGATCAGGGCATCGTCAAGGGCCCGGTGCGCATCGGCCCCGACACCTGGATCGCCACCAAGGTCACGGTGCTGCGCAACACCTCGATCGGGCGCGGCTGCGTGCTGGGGTCGCACGCGGTGGTCAAGGGTGAGGTGCCGGACTTCTCGATCGCCGTCGGCGCGCCTGCCAAGGTCGTCAAGAACCGGCGGCTGGCGTGGGAGACCTCGGCGGCCCAGCGCGCCGAGCTGGCCGCGGCGCTGGCCGACATCGAACGCAAGAAAGCCTCCCGCTGAGCCTTCCCTTTGCGCGAGCGTGCATGTTTGAGGCCGACACGCCGTCATTTGCGCGGAGTTTGCGGTCGTCCCCTACTTGCGTGTGGGCCCACGCGCCACGGTGGTCAGCGGTCGGGCAACGCGTGCTCGACGATCGTGCGGCGGCGATGCGGTTGGCGCTCAGCCCGTTTGGCGGCCAAGTACACCTGCGCTGTCTCCTCGGCGACGGTGTCCCAGGCGAAGTCTGACGTGAGGCGTTCGCGTGCGGCGACGGCCATCTCCTGGGCGGCCTGCGGGTCGTCGAGCACGGCGCGTACCGCGGCGGCCAGGCCGGCGATATCCCGTGGGGCATACGACATGCCGGTCTGGCCGTTGATCACGGCCTCACCCAAACCGCCGACGTCGGAGGTCACCAGCGGGGTGCCGGTCGCGGCGGCCTCAAGCGCGACGATGCCGAACGGTTCGTAGTGGCTGGGCAGCACGGCCGCGTCGGCGGTGTGCAACAGGTCGACCAGATCGGCGTGGTTGAGGTGGCCGACAAACGATGTGGCCTTGAGCACCTTGTGCTTTCGCGCCTGCTCGACGAGCCACGCGTGCTGGGTACCGGTGCCGGCGACGGTCAGCGTGGTGCCGGGGTGGGTGCGCCGGATACGGGGCAGCGCGGCGATGGCGTCGTGCACGCCCTTCTCATACTCGAGTCGGCCCAGGTACACCAGCTGCGGCGGGCCGGTGTGTGGCTGTCGCTTCGCGAAAGGCCAATGTGCAACGTCGATTCCGTTGCGGATCACCCGCGTCTCGGCCAGGCCGGGACCGAACAACTCGGTGATCTCGTCGGCCATCGACGCCGAACAGGTGATCAGCGAGTCGGATTCGTGAACAAGCCAGGACTCCACCGCGTGCACCTGGCGGCTGATCGGTCCCGACACCCAGCCGGAGTGCCGACCCGCCTCGGTGGCATGGACGGTGGAAATCAGTGGTACGTCGAAGTATTCGGCCAGCGCGATCGCCGGGTGCGCGACCAGCCAGTCGTGCGCGTGGACGACGTCGGGTTTCCAGGGTTCGGCGTTGGCTCCCTTGATCGCCAACCCCGCCCGCACCATCGCGTGCCCCATCGCCAACGTCCAGGCCATCATGTCGGTGCCGAAGTCGAACTCGTGCGGGTCCTGGGCGGCGGCGACGACGCGGACTCCCTCGCGCGTGTCGTCGGAGGTGGGGTGGCTGCTGGGGTCGGTGCCGCTGGGGCGACGGCTGAGCACCACCACCTCGTGTCCGGCGTCGGCAAGCGCCGTGGCCAGGTGGTGCACGTGGCGGCCGAGGCCGCCGACGACCACCGGCGGGTACTCCCACGACACCATGAGGACTTTCATCGGATCGCCCCGACGCGGCTTGGGGGTTGGCCCGTCATCGGGGTAACCGCCTGGCGTCCAGCGCGCCGAACAGTCCGTCGGCGCGGTTCCAGCCCTCGGCCAGTCGCTGCGCCTGATCGGCGCGACCCGAGGCCATCGCGTCGGCGATCTCGCGGGTGGCGTGTGCATGCAGATGCGCGCGGTAGCGCGCGTAGTCCGCGGCCGTGTCCTTGCTCACCATGAATGGCCAGTCGCTGGATACCGTCAACAGCGTCTCGCGAAGTATCTGGTCGGCCACGAAGCTACGCGCAGGCGGGGTGTCGGTCTCGCCGAGCGCCTTGTCCACGGTAGACAGCGCGGTGTCGACGACTTCGCTGTTCAAGTGGACCATGTCGCTGACCTTCTCGCCGGCCCACACCTGCCAGTCCTTACCCGAACCCCATGAACTGGGTGGCAATTCGACAGCCGGGCCAACGAAGTCGTCGGCGATCGCATCGGACAACGTGCCGATCCGCACCCCGGCCTCCGGCAGCGCGCGCAGCACACGGCTCAGCCATGCAGGACCCTCGTACCACCAGTGCCCGAACAACTCGGTGTCGAACGCCGCGATCACGTGGGCGGGCCTGCCGATCCGGTCGCTCTCGTCGATAAGCCGTCGGCGCACGAGGTCGACAAAATCCGCGACGTGGTGCTCGACTGCGCGTTCGGCGCGCAGCGGATCGTAGGGCGCCTTGTCCTGCGATGCGACATTGCGTCCGGTCACCCGCGCGGGCTTGAGCCCGGTGGTGTGGTCGTAGGTGTGGAAATCGCGGTACGCCGAGTGACCGGGATAGCCCGACTTGGGCGACCACACCCGGTAGCTGACCGTCAGGTCGCGGCCGAATGCGATGACGTCCGAACCGGCCACGGTGCGGCCTAGCGCGGTATCGCCGTGCAGCGACGGTCCATCGACCATGAAGTGACCGACACCGGCTGCGGCATAGTCGGTTTCCATGCCCGGCGCGTACGCGCACTCGGGCGCCCATATTCCCCTCGGCGTGTGGGCGAACCGCAGCGACGCGTCGGCGAGGCCCTCGCGCAGCGCGAACTCGCGCAGCCGCGGATGCAGCAGCGGCTGAAACGGGTGCGCCAACGGGCCGCCGAGCAATTCGATCGTCTCGGCGTCGATCAGCTCGCGCAGCAGCGGGCTGGCGCCGTGGGCCCACAGCGTCTCGAAGTCCGCAAGCGCGCGTTCGGTCTCGGCCAGTTCGCGAATCCCGAACTCGCGTAACAGCGCACCCAGCGTCGTCGCCTCCACGGCGCGCAGCTGCCAGTTCGCCAGCCAATGGTGCATACCGGTCAGGCAGTAGGGATCGTCGAGCTGCGCGGTGAGCACCGGCGTCATACCGAGCGTCACCACGTGGCGACGGTCTTCTGCGGCGAGCTCACGAAGGACACGCATCAGCGGCAGGTAGGCCGCCGACCACGACTGGTAAAGCCATTCCTCACCGACCGGCCAGCGACCGTGATGTGCCAGCCACGGTAGGTGAGTGTGCAGAACGAGCGTGAACAAACCCGGCACGGGCGTCGAAGTCGTCACGGCCGCACCGCGATTGCCGCCAGGTCAAGGCTGTCGTCGATGTTACGGTCCGCGGCGTCGACGAGATCGAAATCTGCGGTACGCACCGACGCCACGTCGGCGAGCAGATCGGCGGGCCAGGGCGCGTCGGCCAGCGCGCGGGCGATCTGGGCGTCGATGATCGAGCCGCCGTGGCGGGCGTCGAGTTCGAGCAGCCGCGGCCCGTGGAAAACCCCGGACACGCGCTCCATCCGAAAACCCGCGCCGCTCAACAGGTCCGTCAACTCGGCGGCGTTGAGCTCGCGGGTGTGGAACGGGTTGACCGGCGTGTCGCGGCCGGGGGAGAAGGTGATGCGGTTGGGCGTCGACATCAGCAGCACTCCGCCGGGACGTAGCACCCGCAAGCACTCGGCGACGAATTGCTCTTGGTCCCACAGATGTTCGATCACCTGGAAGTTGACCACCACGTCGACCTCGCCGTCGGTCAGCGGTAACGCGGCCAGATTCCCGTGGTGCATCTCGACCCGTGGATAGCGCGCGCACACGTGAGCGACGGTCGATTCGTCGTAATCCAGACCGATCACGCGGCGCGCGACGTCGGCGATCAGATCCGCGCCGTAACCCTCGCCGCAGCCCGCTTCGAGGACGTCGCGGCCCGCGCAGCGGTCCGCCAGCCGCTGGTACACGACCTCGTGGCGGCGGAACCAGTAGTTCTCCTCCGGCAGGCCAGGAACGGTGCGTTCCCCGGTCAGCGGGAGGTCCGGATCGCCCGTGACGAATGCGCTCATTGCAAGGCAGGCTAACGCGTATCGGCTCGCAGGCGAACGGTTCACCACCTACGTGCTGCTAGAACGCCGGCTTGGACCCGCTATTGTGTTCCTGCGAACCGCCATAAGTTACTCACTAGTAACATGGTGTTTGTTGCTTCGAACGTGGTAAAGCAGGCCGGCCCCTCCGGCCTCTTCAAGGAGGACGAACCAGACTCATGACGAACATCGTGGTCCTGATCAAACAGGTCCCAGACACTTGGTCGGAGCGCAAGCTCACCGACGGCGACTTCACCCTCGACCGCGAGGCCGCCGACGCCGTACTCGACGAGATCAACGAGCGTGCTGTCGAAGAAGCGCTGCTGATCAAGGAGAAAGAGGGCGGCGACAGCACTGTGACGGTGCTCACTGCCGGCCCTGAGCGCGCCACCGAGGCCATCCGCAAGGCCCTGTCGATGGGCGCCGACAAGGCGGTGCACCTTGTCGATGACGGTATGCACGGCTCCGACATGGTGCAGACCGGCTGGGCGCTGGCGCGCGCGCTGGGCACCATCGAGGGCACCGAGCTCGTCATCGCCGGCAACGAGGCGACCGACGGCGTGGGGGGAGCGGTTCCGGCGATCGTGGCGGAGTACCTGGGCCTGCCCCAGCTGACCCACCTGCGCAAGGTGACGGTCGAGGGCGACAAGGTCACCGGCGAGCGCGAGACCGACGACGGCGTCTTCATGCTCGAAGCGCCGCTGCCCGCGGTGGTGAGCGTCAACGAGAAGATCAACGAGCCGCGCTTCCCGTCCTTCAAGGGCATCATGGCCGCCAAGAAGAAGGAAGTGACCACGCTGACGCTGGCCGACATCGGCGTGGAGGCCGACGAGGTGGGTGTCGCCAACGCGGGCTCGAAGGTGCTGTCTTCGACGCCGAAGCCGCCGAAGACGGCCGGCGAGAAGGTCACCGACGAGGGCGACGGCGGCACCAAGGTCGCCGAGTACCTGGTTGCTCAAAAAATCATCTAGTTCCGACTTCGCAGAAAGACGTAGAAACTCATGGCTGAAGTACTCGTGCTCGCAGAGCACGCCGATGGTGCCCTCAAGAAGGTCACCGCTGAACTGATCACCGCGGCCCGCGTGCTGGGCGAACCGTCCGCTGTGGTGGTGGGCCCGCCCGGGAGCGCCGAGCCGCTCGTGGAGGGGCTGAAGGAGGCCGGCGCGGCCAAGATCTACACCGCCGAGTCCGACGACGCGCAGAACTACCTCATCACGCCGTATGTCGACGTGCTGGCTTCGCTGGTCGAGTCGGCCAGCCCCGCAGCGGTGCTGCTGGCCGCGTCGGCCGACGGCAAGGAGATCGCCGGCCGGCTGGCCGCGCGCACCGGCGCGGGTGTGTTGACCGACGTCGTGGACGTGCAGGAGGGCGGCAAGGCCGTCCACTCGATCTTCGGCGGCGCCTACACCGTTGAGGCCGAGTCCACCGGTGAGCTCGCGGTCATCACGTTGCGTCCCGGCTCGGTGGAGGCCGCGGCCAGCGCCGGGGCCGGCGAGGTGGTCAGCGTCGAGGTGCCGGCACAGGCCGAGAACGCGACGAAGATCACCAAACAGGAACCTGCGGTGGCAGGTGACCGTCCGGAGCTCACCGAGGCCACCGTCGTCGTCTCCGGCGGCCGCGGCGTCGGCAGCGCCGAGAACTTCTCGGTCGTCGAGGACCTGGCCGATGCGCTCGGTGGCGCCGTCGGTGCGTCGCGCGCCGCCGTCGACTCCGGCTATTACCCGGGCCAGTTCCAGGTGGGCCAGACCGGCAAGACCGTTTCGCCGCAGCTCTACATCGCGCTGGGCATCTCCGGTGCCATCCAGCACCGCGCCGGTATGCAGACGTCGAAGACGATCATCGCGGTGAACAAGGACGAGGAGGCGCCGATCTTCGAGATCGCCGACCTGGGCGTCGTCGGTGACCTGTTCAAGGTCACCCCGCAGCTCACCGAGGCGGTCAAGGCCCGCAAGGGTTAATCGGACCGCAGCACGCGAACGCCCCGACGCCTGCGTCGGGGCGTTTGCGTTGTACGGGCACCGGCAGACTACGGAGTCTCAAGGGTTCGACGGACACCACCTGCGTGCGAGCGTGATCGTGCGACCGAAAGGAAAGGTGTTCGACATGAAGATCACGGTTATCGGTGCCACCGGCCTTATCGGCTCCAAGGTGGTTCCGTTGCTCGAAGCCGGCGGCCACACGGTGGTCGCGGCGTCCCGGGAAAGCGGGCTGGACGTGCTCACCGGCGAAGGCGTGGCCGACGCGCTCGATGGCGCCGACGCGCTGGTGGACCTGACGAACTCGCCGTCGTTCGACGACGACGCGGTGATGCAGTTCTTCACCACCTCGACCACCAACCTGGTGCGGGCCGCCGCCCAAGCCGGCGTCGACCACTATGTGGCATTGTCGATCGTCGGCGCCGACGGGCTGCCCGAAAGCGGCTACATGCGGGCCAAAGTGGTCCAGGAGAGGATCCTGCGCGAATCGGGACTGCCCTACACGATCGTGCGGGCCACGCAGTTCCAGGAGTTCGCCGAGGCCATCACCGAATCGCTGACGATCGACGGTCAGGTGCGCGCCCCCGACGGCATGATCCAGCCGATCGCAGCCGACGACGTCGCCGCGCAGGTGGCCGGGGTGGCCGCGGCGCCGGCCCGCAACGGCTACGTCAACATCGGCGGACCCGACAAGATGTCGTTCGCCGAGATGGCCAGGTCGGTGTTGCGCGCCAAAGGCGACGACCGGCCCGTCGTCGTGGACTCGCAGGCCACCTACTTCGGCACCCCGGTCGATCACCACAGCCTGGTCACCGGCGACGACGCCGTCATCACGCAGATCCGCTTCGCCGACTCGATGGCCAACCGATGAAACGGCAACTCGTCACCTAGCGCTCACCGACACGTCACGTGCGCGATGCCGTCCGGAGATGCGGCGGCGCGACCGTGCAGCCATGAGCACTGCTGCTGTCCTCATCCCCGCCGGCCAGGCCGGCACCGTTGCCGCTCCGCGCTACACCCTGCTGTTGTCCACCGACGCAGTGCAGATCGAAGCCGCGCAGCGGCTGCGCCACGATGTGTTCAGCACCGAACCCGGCTTCCAACTCAATACCGCGACCGACGCCGACCGGTTCGACGAGTTCTGTGACCACCTGCTGGTCCGCGACGACGCCTCCGGGGAGCTGGTCGGCTGTTACCGAATGCTGCCTCCGCCAGCGGCCATCGCCGCGAAAGGGCGGTACACCGCAACCGAATTCGACGTGCGCGGGCTCGACTCACTGCGGCCCCACCTGGTGGAGATGGGCCGCGCGGTGGTGCGTGCGGATCACCGCAACGGCGCGGTGGTGCTGCTGATGTGGGCTGGCATCCTGGCCTACCTGGACCGCTGCGGCTACGACTACGTGACCGGCTGCGTGTCGGTGCCGATCCACGGCGCCGACGACGCCGTCCCCGGGCGGCAGATCCGCGGGGTGCGCGACTTCGTGCGGCGCCGACACGCCGCCCCGGCGACGTACACCGTGCACCCGTACCGACCGGTGATCGTCGACGGTAGGGGCCTCGACGACATCGACCCGCCCGTCAAGGTCAACGTCCCGGCGCTGATGCGCGGCTACCTGCGCCTGGGCGCGCAGATATGCGGGGAGCCCGCCCACGACCCCGACTTCGGGGTGGGCGATTTCCCGGCGCTGCTGGACAAACGCCACGCCGACACTCGCTATCTGCGCCGGCTCAGATCGGTGCAAGCGGCCGGCGGGATCGCGTCGTGACCAGCCCGTGGCTACCGCAGGCGACGTGCGACGCCGGCTGCGTCGACGCCGGCGCGACGACGCCCGGTCACCGTGTGGTGGTCGCGTGGCGTATCGCGGTGCGCGTCATGCTGGCGCTGGTGCTGTTGTCGGCGACGCCGCTGATCGCGACGCCCGTGCCGGGCAGATCCCGCGTCCAGCGCAGCTACTGCCGGCTGATGTTGCGCTGCCTCGGTGTGCGAATCACGGTGTCGGGCGGGCCGATTCGCAACCTGCCCGGTGTGCTGGTGGTCAGCGGGCACGTGTCGTGGGTCGACGTGTTGGCGATCGGTGCGGTGCTGCCCGGCCGCTTCGTCGCCAAATCGGAACTGATCAGCTGGCCGGGTCTGGGACTGCTGGCCCGGCTGGTGAAGGTCATCCCGATCGAGCGGGCCAACCTGCGGAGGCTGCCCACCGTCGTCGATACCGTCGCCGCCCGGCTGCGCGCCGGGCACACCGTCGTCGCGTTTCCCGAGGGCACCACCTGGTGCGGGCTGGCGCACGGCCCGTTTCGGCCCGCGATGTTTCAGGCCGCCGTCGACGCGGGCAGGCCGGTCCAACCGCTGCGGCTGAGCTACCACCACCGCGACGGCCGGCCGTCGACCACCGCCGCCTACATCGGCGACGACAGCCTGCTCGCGTCGATCCGCCGGCTGATGACCGCGCAGCGCACGATCGTGCGGGTGCAGGTCGCGTCGCTGCAGTTGCCGGGCGGCGACCGCCGTGAGCTCGCCGCCCGCTGCGAATCCGCGGTGCGTGGCGGCCGGGCCCGCCGCGGCGGAGCGCACGCGTTGGCGGCCTGACCGCGGCACCGGGACCATGCGGACCCGGCCGCTAGACTTGAACGGTTATGACCTCGCCGACTTCGCGCCCGAGGGGCTCAGCAGGGCCGGTCTACCTCGATCACGCCGCCACCACCCCGATGCACCCCGCTGCCATCGAGGCGATGACGGCCGTGCTGGGCACCGTCGGCAACGCATCTTCGCTACACGGCACCGGCCGCGCGGCGCGCCGCCGGATGGAGGAGGCCCGCGAGGCGCTGGCCCACCTGCTGGGCGCGCGGCCGTCGGAGGTGATCTTCACCGCGGGCGGCACCGAGAGCGACAACCTCGCCGTCAAGGGCATCTACTGGGCCCGCCGCGACGCCGAACCCCGACGCCGCCGCATCATAACCACCCCGGTCGAACATCATGCGGTGCTGGACGCGGTGCAGTGGCTCGTCGAGCACGAAGGCGCCGAGGTGAGCTGGCTTCCTGTGCAGCCGGACGGTTCGGTGACGCCGGCCGCGCTGCGCGAGGTGTTGCAGCGCCACGACGACGTCGCCCTGGTGTCGGCCATGTGGGCCAACAACGAAGTCGGCACGATTCTGCCGGCCCCCGAACTGGCGGCCGTCGCAGCCGAATTCGACGTGCCGATGCACAGCGACGCCGTGCAGGCCGTCGGCCAGATCCCGGTCGACTTCGCGTCGAGCGGCCTGTCGGCGATGAGCGTCACCGCACATAAGTTCGGCGGGCCCACCGGTGTCGGAGCGTTGTTGCTGCGCCGCGACACCGCCTGTGTGCCGCTGCTGCACGGCGGCGGCCAGGAACGCGATGTCCGTTCGGGCACACCCCATGTCGCAGGCGCAGTGGCGATGGCAGCGGCCGCCAAGGTGGCCGTGGAGGGCCTGGAAGCCCACAGCGCCCGGGTGACGCGACTGCGCGACCGATTGATCGACGGCGTGTTGTCCAGCATTGACGATGTGCATCTCAACGGAGCCGTCGGGTCGGGCCGGCTGCCGGGCAACACCCACTTCACCTTCCGCGGCTGCGAAGGCGACTCGCTGTTGATGCTGTTGGACGCCAGGGGAATCGAGTGCTCGACGGGTTCGGCGTGCACCGCGGGGGTGGCGCAGCCGTCGCACGTCCTGATCGCGATGGGCACCGACCCCGCCCACGCCAGGGGATCACTGCGGTTCTCGCTGGGGCACACCAGCACCGACGCCGACGTCGAGGCCGCGCTTGCGGTCCTACCCGCCGCCGTAGAGCGCGCCCGTCAGGCGGTGCTGGCGAGTTCGGGAGCGGTGGACTTCCGATGAGCGCTTGCGCGAAGAGTAGACGATGATGCGGGTCCTCGTGGCGATGAGCGGTGGTGTCGACTCCTCGGTCGCCGCCGCCCGGATGGTCGACGCCGGCCACGACGTCGTCGGCGTGCATCTGGCCCTGTCGGCAGCGCCCGGTACGTTACGCACGGGGTCGCGGGGGTGCTGCTCGAAGGAAGACGCCGGCGATGCCCGACGCGTCGCCGATGTGCTCGACATCCCGTTCTACGTATGGGATTTCGCCGACCGCTTCGCCGAGGACGTGGTCGACGACTTCGTGTCGTCATATGCGCGCGGTGAGACGCCAAACCCATGTGTGCGGTGCAACGAACGCATCAAGTTCTCCGCGTTGGCGGCGCGTGCGTTGGCGCTGGGTTTCGACGCGGTGGCCACCGGCCACTACGCGCGCCTGGTCGACGGTCGGCTGCGTCGCGCGGTGGACCGTGACAAGGACCAGTCCTACGTGCTGGGCGTGCTGACCGCCGAACAGTTGCGCCACGCCCTGTTCCCGATCGGCGACACCCCTAAGGCCCAGATCCGCGAGGAAGCCGCGCGTCGCGGCCTGGCGGTGGCTGATAAGCCCGACAGCCACGACATCTGCTTCATTCCGTCCGGGGACACCCGCGCGTTCCTCGGCGCCCGCATCGGCGTGCGCAGGGGGGCCGTGGTCGACACCGGCGGTACGATCCTGGCCGAACACGACGGTGTGCACGGCTTCACCGTCGGACAGCGCAAGGGGCTAGGCATCGCCGGCCCCGGCCCCGACGGTCGGCCGCGTTATGTCACCGGAATCGATGCCGAAACGAGCACCGTGTACGTCGGCGCCGCCGAGGAACTGGACATCTGGACGCTGACCGGCGAACGCCCCGTGTTCACCTCGGGCGTCGCGCCGACAGGACCGGTGGAGTGCGTCGTACAGGTGCGTGCCCACGGCGGGATCGCCGACGGTGTGGCGCAACTGAGCGACGAACAGTTGGTGGTCGACCTGCGCGCTCCACTGCGCGGGGTGGCCCCGGGCCAGACCATGGTGCTGTATCGCCCCGACCCGCAGGGTGACGAGGTCATCGCGAGCGCGACCATTCGTCGCTGAACCACAGACGGTGGTTCCGCCCCCGGATAACGGCTAATATAAATGAGTCACATCCGTTAAATGTGGGAGCGGAGGCCGCCGAGTGGACGACGAAGCCCAAGTAGCCGCGGCCCGGCCACCACGAGATCGGTTGCCGCGCAATCGGCAACGGGAACGAGTGCTGGCGTTGGTGCGCAAGCATGACGGTGCCGTGGACGCCGCCGCAATCGCATCGCAAATGGGCCTGCACGTGACGACCGTGCGCTTTCATCTGGACGCGCTGTGTGACGAGCAGGCGATCGTGCGCACGCGGTTGCCCCGCGCCGGGGCCGGTCGGCCGCGCACCGGCTACCTGGCGGTGCAGGAGCGCCTGGACTACCGGGTTCTCGCCGAGGTGCTGGCGCTGGAACTCGGCAGAACCGAGGAGGTCCGCCGCGAGCGGGCCGAGCGTGTTGGGCGACGCTGGGTGGACCGAATGTGTGCGGCGCCCGAGGACGATGCCGGGTCGGGCGAGGCGGTCGGTGATGCGCTCGAGCGCCGGGCTGTTGCGGCAGCCGAAGTCTTTGCCCGGATGGGCTTTGCGCCCGAGCTCCTCGCGCCGGAGCGATCGCGTCAGGGGCGTGAGCGGGTCATCAGGCTGCATGCCTGCCCGATACGTGAACTGGCGCGGTCGCACCCCGAAGTCGGTTGCGGCCTTCACCGCGGGGTGTTGGCGGGACTGGTTCGCGATACAGCGCTGTCCGCGGAGCTCGAGCCGTTCGTCGAGCCCGAGCTCTGCCTGGCAAGGGTGGTGTCAAATGACTGAAGCTGCTGGATACGTGCAACTGCTCGTGCCGACGCTGTGGCTCGGCATGGTGCTGGCCATATCGTTTATCGAAGCACCGCTGAAGTTCGGGGCGCCCGGCGTGACGCTGCCGATCGGGCTCGGCATCGGCCGTCGCGTGTTCAAAGCCCTCAACGGTGTCGAAATCGTGCTTGCCGTCGTGCTTTTGGCGGCCACCCTGATTGCCAAGCCCTCGACGGCGGTGTTGATCCTGGTGCTGGTGGCAGCGGCGGTGCTGGCCGTACAGGTGGTCGTCGTGCGCCCGCCGCTGACAAAGCGCTCGAACCGGGTACTCGCCGGTGAGACGCTGCCCCGCTCGAACATGCACTACGTCTACGTCGGCCTGGAGCTGGTCAAGGTCGGTGCGCTGATCGCGCTAGCCTTCGTATTGGTCTCCCGGGTGGTCGAATACCTGATTTGACCGCTGACCTCAGTGCGGCGTCAATGCGTGGTTGTGAATGTGGGCCTCGGCGCGAATGCGCTGCACCATATGGGGATAGTGCAGTTCGAAGGCGGGCCGCTCGGAGCGGATGCGCGGTAGTTCGGTGAAGTTGTGCCGCGGCGGCGGGCATGTCGTGGCCCATTCCAGCGAGTTGCCGTAGCCCCACGGGTCATCCACCAGAACCGGTTCGCCATAGCGCCAGCTCTTGAAGATGTTCCACATGAACGGCAGCATCGAGACCCCGAGGGTGAACGCGCCGATCGTGGACACGACGTTGAGTGTGGTGAAGCCGTCGGTGGGCAGGTAGTCGGCGTAGCGGCGCGGCATGCCCTCGTTGCCGAGCCAGTGCTGCACCAAAAACGTGGTGTGGAAACCGATGAACGTTAGCCAGAAGTGCAGCTTGCCCAGCCGCTCGTCGAGCATTCGCCCGGTCATCTTGGGAAACCAGAAGTAGATGCCGGCATAGGTGGCGAACACGATGGTGCCGAACAGCACGTAGTGGAAGTGCGCCACGAGGAAGTAGGTGTCGGTGACGTGGAAGTCCAGCGGCGGGCTGGCCAGCATCACCCCGGATAGGCCGCCGAGCAAAAACGTGAGCAGGAAGCCGACCGAGAACAGCATCGGTGACTCAAACGTCAACTGACCCCTCCACATCGTGCCGATCCAGTTGAAGAACTTGATGCCCGTCGGCACCGCGATCAGATAGGACATGAAGGAGAAGAACGGCAGCAGCACCGCGCCGGTGGCGAACATGTGGTGCGCCCAGACGGCGGTGGACAACGCCGCGATACCGACGGTGGCATAGATCAGCGTGGTGTAGCCGAAGACCGGTTTACGGGAGAACACCGGGAAGATCTCGGTGACGATGCCGAAGAAGGGGATCGCGACGATGTAGACCTCGGGGTGGCCGAAGAACCAGAACAGGTGCTGCCAGAGGATGACGCCGCCATTGGCCGGGTCGTAGACGTGCGCGCCGAGATGGCGGTCGTAGGCCAGGGCGAACAGCGCCGCGGTCAGCAGCGGAAAGACCATGAGCACCAGTATCGAGGTGACCAGGATGTTCCAGGTGAACACCGGCATCCGGAACATCGTCATGCCGGGGGCGCGCATGCACACCACCGTCGTGATCATGTTGACCGCGCCCAGGATGGTGCCAAGGCCGGCCAACCCGAGCCCGAAGATCCACAGGTCACCACCGGCGCCCGGGGAGTGGATGGCGCCGCTCAACGGCACATAGCCGGTCCAACCGAAATCGGCTGCGCCGCTGGGGGTGAGGAAGCCCGACACGGTGATCAGGGCGCCGAACAGGTAGAGCCAGTAGCTGAACGCGTTGAGCCGCGGGAAGGCCACGTCGGGTGCGCCGACCTGCAGCGGGAGGATGCAGTTGGCGAATCCGAACACGACGGGTGTCGCATACAACAGCAGCATGATCGTGCCGTGCATGGTGAACAGCTGGTTGTACTGCTCGTTGGACAAGAACTGCAGGCCGGGTGCCGTCAGCTCGGTGCGCATCAGCAGCGCCATCAGCCCGCCGGCCATGAAGAAGGCGATCGACGTCGCGATGTACATGATCCCGAGGACCTTGGGATCGGTGGTGGTCAGCAGCTTGTAAACCAACGAGCCGCGCACAGCTCGGGTGGGCGGGGAAGGTCGGGTGGGGACGAGCTCACCAAGGACGCTCATGAGCCGTCACGCGCTGTGCCGCAAGCTGTTTCAACGATCGGGCGCATAGTCGTCCCCTCTTCGCCAAGTGCCTTATTTAAATGACTATAGTCCTCTAAATAAACCCCTGGGGCGAGGGGTTTATTACAACTTCTAGTTGTAGTAATGTGCGGGTCATGACGTACGTAATCGGTCAGCCCTGTGTGGACGTCAAAGACCGCGCCTGCGTAGAAGAGTGCCCAGTGGACTGCATCTACGAGGGCGGCCGCATGCTCTACATCCACCCTGACGAATGTGTCGACTGCGGTGCCTGCGAACCGGTGTGCCCGGTGGAGGCGATCTACTACGAGGACGACCTGCCCGAGGATCTGCAGCCCTACACCGAGGACAACGCCAGATTCTTCACCGAGACGCTACCGGGGCGCAGCGAGCCGCTCGGTTCGCCCGGCGGCGCGGCAAAGCTGGGCCCCATCGACGCCGACACCGAACTGGTGACGAACCTTCCGCCCCAGGGGGAGTGATGCGTCGGCGGCGGCGCGATCGCATACTCGACGCGTTGCGCAACTCCGCCGAGGCGCGCAGCATCGCCAGCTTGGCAGGCGAAATCGGAGTGCACCCCAACACGATTCGGTTCCACGTCGATGCGTTGGGAAGGAACGGCCTCGTCGAGCAGGTTGCCGATCGGGCGGCGACACGGGGTCGCCCGCCGGCCCGGTACCGCGCCACCCGCAGGATGGACCCGGCCGGGCCGACGAACTATTTCCTGTTGGCGGCGGCGATGACGGACTACTTCGCAGCCCACGCGCCCGACCCGGTACTCGACGGCACCCGTTTGGGCCGATCGTGGGGTGCGACGTTGGCCAAGGGCCGGACGCAACGGGCGTCGTCTGCGCGGCAGGCCGTCGACGACCTGGTCGATGTGCTGGCCGAGACGGGGTTTCGTCCTGAGCAGCCGACGGGCCGGGTCGTTCGAGACATCAGGTTGCGGCACTGCCCGTTCCTCGAGGTGGCCGACCGCCACCAGCCCGTGGTCTGCGCGCTACACCTCGGGCTGATGCAGGGAGCGTTGACCGCGATGCAGTCACCGTTGGCCATCGACAGCCTGGACCCCTTGGTCGAACCGGATCTCTGCGTCGCGCACCTGCGAAACTAATTCGGGACCTTGTCCAGGATGTTGGCCATCACGATGGTGGGCACCGAATCGGGAAACCTGCACGCCGTCACCTCGACCAGCACGACGTTTTTGATGCGGTACTCCCGTCCGCACCCGTTGTCGGTGCGGGTCTGTAGTGAATCGGCTCCGATCGTGGCCTCGCCGACGAACATCGGTCCCAACGGTGTTGTCCGACAATCGTCTGCGCGCGCGACCAGATCGTCGAAGGCCCGGCGCGCGGTGTCGGGATCGCGGTAGGCGGCCGCGCCCTGCGAGATCAGCCCCCCGCCGGGCGGATGCTGAAACGTCGTCTTGTGGAACTCTTCGATGTCAGGGCCGAAGGTCTGGGTCTCGGCGAACACCCATCGGCACTGCGGCGGTGTTGATTCGGCGAACTGATCGATGTCGACGGGGACCTTGCCGTCCATCGTCGGAATGACGGTGAGGTCGTCGCCGGCTCCGGTGATGGCGCGCATCTGCGCCTGGTCGAGCATGATCGTGTCGACGTCCAACGGGGACAACGAATCGTCATCGATGCCCGGTACCGCCCGCACGGCGCTACCGCTGATCGCCTGCGTGCAGCCCGCGGCCAACAGGGCCGCTGCACACCACAGGACCGCCGGTCCCGCCGCTACCCGCATGGCCTTCCTCCCAGCCGTTGAGAAACGAGGTTAGCCCGATCGCATACTGTCAAACGAATGAGCGTTTTCGCGGCCGCGACAGGAATCGGATCCTGGCCTGGAATATCGGCGCGCCAGGCCGCCGAGGTGATCGTCGGCGAACTGCACACGCTGCCGCACCTGGCCGAGTTACCGGCCCGCGGCGTAGGCGCCGACATGATCGGACGTGCGGGCGCGCTGCTGGTCGACATCGGCATCGACACCATGCCGCGCGGCTACCGCATCGCCTCGGGCCGCAGTGCCGTGGCCCGGCGGTCGATGAGCCTGCTCGACGAAGACATCGACGCCTTCGAGGAGGCGTGGGAGAAGGCGGGTCTACGCGGCGGATCGCGGACGGTCAAAGTGCAGGCGCCCGGGCCGATCACGCTGGCGGCTCGACTCGAGCTCGCCAACGGCCACCGCGCCATCACCGACCGCGGTGCGCTGCGCGATCTGGCGGCGTCGCTTGGCGAGGGGATGGCCGTGCACATTGCGCAGCTGGCCCGGCGGCTGGAGGCCGCCGTCGTCGTGCAGTTCGACGAACCGCTGTTGACCGACGCCCTCGACGGCAGGCTCACCGGGGTGACCAGCATGACACCCGTGCACCCGGTCGACGAATCGGTCGCGATCGAGCTGCTTGACGACTGCGCGGCCACCGTCGGCGCCGACGTGATGCTGCACAGCTGCGCCTCGCAGGTGCCCTGGAACCTCTTGCAGCGCACCGCAATTGCGACTATTTCGGTTGACGTCACCACGCCGACCGCCGCTGATCTGGACGGGATCGGCGAGTTCGTGGAATCCGGTCGCACGGTGCTGCTGGGCGTCGTCCCCGTCGTGGCTCCGGCGGTCCGCCCGGCTGCCGAGGAGATCGCCAAGGCCGCCGCCGCTGTCACCGATCGGGTCGGGCTACGCCGATCGATGCTGCGCGACCGGATCGGCATCACCCCGGCCTGTGGGCTCGCTGGGGCCACACCGCAGTGGGCGCGCACCGCCGTCGAGTTGGCGCAAGAGGTCGCCGACGCGTTCGCGGATGATCCGGACGCGGTCTGAACAAAACGCAACCGGAGGGTTGCGCATTTCCTATCCGCCCGTTAATGTCATAGGCAACCAGGAGGTTGCGAATGAGTTCAGATCGAATCGATAAGCAAATCGTGCTGAAGGCTCCGCTCGAACGGGTCTGGCGGGCCATCAGCGACGCTGGCGAGTTCGGCCAGTGGTTCGGCGTCCGTTTCGACGGGCCATTCGTCGAAGGCGCCGCGGTCACCGGGGTCATGACGCCGACGGCGGTCGACGAGGACGTCGCCAAAAGCCAAGAGACGTATGCGGGTATCGCGGAGACCTGGTGGATCGTCGCGGTCGAACCACCGTGGCGACTGGCCTATCGCTGGCGCCCGTACGTCCTCGAAGACGGCGAGGACGGGCCCACCACGCTTGTCGAGTTCACGCTGCAGGAGACCGCTGACGGTGTGCTGTTGCGCATCGTCGAATCCGGCTTCGATGCCATACCCGCCGATCGTCGAGCGTCGGCGTTCGAAGACAACAGCACGGGATGGGCGACGCAAACCGAACTCGTGCGCAGGTACGTCACGATGAGCGAGACGGTGTGAGCGCCTCGGCCCTCGTCGAGCGGGCACCGGTGTTCGATGCGTTGGGCGACGCGAACCGGCTACGCATTCTCACCCGGCTGTGCGACGGCGGGCCCTGCTCGACGACCGAAGTGACGCAGGTGGTGCCGGTTACCCGGCAGGCCGCCACCAAGCACCTCGTGCTGCTCGAAACCGTCGGCCTGGTGAGCAGTCAGCGTCGTGGCCGGGAACGCATTTGGCGAATCCAGCCCGAGCCGCTGACCGAAGCCAGCGAGTACCTGACGAACTTGTCGCGTCGCTGGGATCGTGCAATCGACCGATTGCGCGCTTACGTCGAAGATGAATAGTGAGCACGTCTGACAATTTGCGTGCCTTCGGCGGGATCGCCGATGTTCACTATTCCCGCGTGCGACAATCATGATGGTTCAGCGCCGAATCGTCTTTGCCAGTCGCAGGAGAGCAATTGTGGCCCGACTAAACCCGCGCGGGGCGGCGGTCGTCGGTGTCGTATCGCTGTTTCTCCTAGTCGGCGGCCCCGGTATGGCGATGGTCACCGCGGATCCGGGCGGTTCGCGCGGCGGCGGCTCGGATCGCGGATCCAGCGCCGACCGCGGCGACTCGAAGAGCAACCACAACCACCGCGGCGATCGCCACGACTTCGACCGGGGACGCCGAGGCGACGACCGCGACAACAACGGCGGCTGGAACCGCGCCGGCAGTGACGGCCCCCAGTCCCGCGTCGGCTCCGGGCGCGAACTACCTCAGCAGGCGGCACCGAACGCACCGGCCGGCGTGGCCGCCCGCGCTCCGGTCAGCGAGGAGCCGCCCCGCGCGAACGCGCCTGCGATCAGCGAGCGTTCGGCCATCGCCAGCAGCCCGCCCGTCGAGGCGCCGGCCCCGGTCATCCCGGCACCCGAGACTGGCGCCACCGGCACGGATGGCTCCGAACCGGTCGCCGGACCGGCGAACACATTCGAGGCGCCCCGGGTGATCGTCGGCAACGGCCGCGAACCCGGCCTCCAGAGCACCGATCCGGCGCCGCGTTGGCAGGGCCCCGCGCCGGGCCCCGCCGTCGCGCCGCCCGCGCCCGCTCCGGTCGCACCGCCGCCCCCACCACCCGAGCCGCCGAGGTGGCTGCATCATTTCTCCGCACCGCCGGCCATGCCGCGTCATCTCCCGGCCGCGCCGACGACCGACTGGAAGTCGTTGTGGGGTCTGGTCGGGCTGCTGCTGATCCCCGCCGCCGGTGCCGCGTTGGGTTACCGGCAGGCGCGCGCCGCGCAGACGGCCGACCGGATACACCGCCCCTGAGTTCAGCCCCGCAGATCCTTGCGCAGAATCTTGCCCGACGCCGACTTGGGGATCGCGTCGATGAACGCCACCTGACGCACCTTCTTGTACGGCGCGACCTGACCGGCGACGAACTCCATCACCTCGTCCTCGGTCAGCTGTGCACCAGATTGCTTGACCACGAACGCCTTTGGCACTTCTTCACCGTCGGCGTCGGGCACCCCGACCACCGCCGCGTCGGCGACGCCGGGATGACCAAGCAGCACCGCCTCGAGTTCGGCGGGCGGCACCTGATAGCCCTTGTACTTGATCAGCTCCTTGAGCCGGTCCACGATGTACACGCACCCGTCGGCGTCGATCTGCGCCAGATCGCCGGTATGCAACCACCCCTCGTCGTCGATGGTTTCCCGGGTGGCCGCCTCGTTGCCGAGGTAGCCCGCCATCACGTTGGGCCCCTTGAACCAGAGCTCACCGGTCGGGCTCAGACCCTCTGCGGGCGGCTGGATTTCGTCGCCGGACTCCGGGTCGACGAGCTTGGAGGCGGCGTTGGACACCGTCCAGCCCACCGAACTCAGCGGCGCGACCATGCCCATCTCCTTGCGCCCGCCGTCGAACGGGGTGATGTGGCTGACCGGGCTGAGCTCGCTCATCCCGTAGCCCTGAACGACGGTGCAGCCCAACCGTTTCGCGACGGCGTGGCCGAGATCGGCGTCCAGCGGTGCCGCGCCCGACATCACGGTGTTCAGCGACGACAGGTCGTACTCGTCGACCAACGGATGCTTGGCCAGCGCCACGGCCACCGGCGGCGCGATGAACACGATCGTGCACCTGTAGGTGGCGATGTTGGACAGGAAGGCCTCGAGGTCGAAGCTGCCCATGATCACCAGCCGGGCGCGTGCATGCAGTGCGGCGTTGAGCAGCACCGTCATTCCGTAGATGTGGAAGAACGGCAGCACCGCCAGGATGGTGTCGTCGGGGACCATGCCGTGCAACGGCCGGATCTGCGCGACGTTGGCCACCAGGTTGCGGTGCGTGAGCATCACGCCTTTGGGGTTGCCGGTGGTTCCCGAACTGTAGGGCAGCACCGCTAGATGCGTCGACGGCGCGAAGCTGACGTCGGGCGCCGACAGGCCTGGGTCCATCAGATCGGCGGCGTTGGGATGTCCGGTGGCGGCGACACCGTCCCCGTCGAGCACGATGAGGTTCTCATTGGCCAGCCCGACGGCCCGGGCGGCCTCTTGCGCCTGCGCCAGCAGCGGCGTCACGGTGACCAGCATCTTGGCCTTCGAATCGGTCAACTGCTTGGCGATGTCCTTGGCGGTGAACAGCGCATTGACGGTGGTGGCCGTCGCCCCGGCACGCAGGATGCCGTGAAACGCCACGGCGAACCCGGAACTGTTCGGCGAAAGCAGCGCGACGACGTCGCCGACGCCGATCCCGCGCCCGGCCAGTGCGCCGGCGAACGCGTCGACGCGGCCGATCATCTCGCGGTAGCTGGTCTCGCGGCCGGACTTGGCGTCGATCAGGGCGATCCGGTCGAGGTCATCCTCGGCGATATCGCCGAACAGGAAGTCGTAGACGCTCGTGGACGGAATGTCGACTTCGGGAAAGGGACTGGCGAAACTCAAGACGCCTCCGATCGGATGATGGTCCGCCGCTTACCCGCTCACCCTACGTCGAGGCGTTTGACGAGCTTCTTCGGAGCTACCAATCGGAACGACGCGTCGATCAGCTCACGCACCTCGCCCCAGTCGATCTTCGGGTTCGCGGTCAGATCCAGCCCGAGCCACCCCGACGGCCCCATGTAGGCGGGGTAGTAGAAGCGGGCGTCCTGCTCGAGCGCGCGCCGGTCGCTTTCGTCGACCTTGACCAGGATGGAGTGGGGGTATCGGAGGTACTCGCCCTTGGTGCCGGTCTTGGCGTTGCCGCCGTACATCGCGAAGATCTTCGGTGCGCAGAACACCGGCCGGCCCCAGGAGATCTTCTCGAACGCCTCGGGGAAGCTCAACGCGATCTCGCGCACCTGCGCCAGCCCGAGGTCATCGTCGTGGAACATGATCGGGTGCGGCATGCCCGACAGGGTAGCGGCGGGCCCGCTCCTTCGGGCCGAGGCGTGACGTCAAACCGACGCAATGGTCGATTTCGCGGCCGCAAACCTGCCAAAACGTCGGTCCGGAAGACCACGGTTGAGCCCGCATCCTGCGACGGAGGGGTGCGGGCATGTCGGCCGCCTGCATTAGCCTGCGAGGGTGAGTTCCGAGGCAACGCCGGATCCCGAGACGACGCTGGCCGAACAGGTCGAGGACGCCCCCGACGCCGACGTGCGACGCCGCTGGCAGGAACTGGCCGACGAGGTGCGCGAGCATCAGTTCCGCTACTACGTGCGCGACGCGCCGATCATCTCGGACGCCGACTTCGACAAGCTGCTGCGGGAACTGGAGGCGCTCGAGGACGAGCATCCCGAGCTGCGCACCCCCGACTCGCCGACGCAGTTGGTCGGCGGCGCTGGCTTCGCGACCGACTTCACCGCTGCCGAGCACCTGGAGCGGATGCTCAGCCTGGACAACGCGTTCACCCCTGAGGAACTGGCCGCGTGGGCCGCGCGCATCAAGGAGGAGATCGGCCCCCAAGCCGCCCAAGACGCGCACTTTTTGTGCGAGCTCAAGATCGACGGGGTGGCGCTGTCGCTGGTGTACCGCGACGGCCGGCTGGAGCGCGCGGCAACCCGGGGCGACGGACGCACCGGCGAGGATGTCACGCTCAACGCCCGCACCATCGACAACGTTCCCCAAAAGCTCACCGCCACCAAGGAATTCCCGCTACCCAAGGTGCTGGAAGTACGCGGCGAGGTGTTCTTCCGGGTGACCGACTTCGAAGAACTCAACGCCGGACTGGTCGCCGAGGGCAAGCCGCCGTTCGCGAACCCCCGCAACAGCGCGGCCGGATCGCTGCGGCAGAAGAACCCGGCCGTCACCGCGCGCCGCAAACTGCGGATGATCTGCCACGGTATCGGCCGCGCCGAGGGCTTCCGCCCGGACTCGCTGTACGAGGCATATCGCGCGCTGCGGGCGTGGGGCCTGCCGGATTCGGAGCACACCGCCCGGGTGCAGGGGATGGAGGCCGTCACCGAGCGCATCGCCTACTGGGGTGAACACCGCCACGAGGTCGAGCACGAAATCGACGGTGTGGTGGTCAAAGTCGACGAGGTGGCGCTGCAACGCCGGCTCGGGTCGACGTCGCGGGCACCGCGCTGGGCGATCGCCTACAAGTACCCGCCCGAGGAGGCCCAGACCAAGCTGCTCGACATCAAGGTCAACGTGGGTCGCACCGGCCGGGTGACGCCGTACGCCGAGATGGAACCGGTCAAGATCGCCGGTTCCACGGTCAGCCAGGCCACGCTGCACAACGCCTCGGAGGTCAACCGCAAGGGCGTGCTGATCGGGGACACCGTGATGATCCGCAAGGCCGGCGACGTGATCCCGGAGGTGCTGGGACCCGTCGTGGATCTGCGCGACGGCTCCGAGCGCGAGTTCGTCATGCCCACAACGTGTCCGGAGTGCGACACCACGCTGGCGCCGGCCAAAGAAGGCGACGCCGACATCCGCTGCCCGAACACCCGGTCCTGTCCGGCGCAACTGCGCGAGCGGGTGTTTCACCTGGCCGGCCGCGGCGCGCTCGACATCGAGGGCCTGGGTTACGAAGCGGCCGTCGCGCTGCTCACCAGCGGTGTCATCACCGACGAGGGTGACCTGTTCACGCTCGGCAGCGAAGACCTGCTGCGCACAGACCTGTTCCGCACCAAGGACGGCAACTTGTCGGCCAACGGCAAGCGGCTGCTGGTCAACCTGCACGATGCCAAAACCCGTCCGCTGTGGCGGATTTTGGTCGCGCTGTCCATCCGCCATGTGGGCCCGACGGCGGCGCGCGCGCTGGCCACCGAGTTCGGCAGCCTGGAGGCGATCATCGAGGCCTCCGAGGACCGGCTGGCAGCGGTCGAGGGTGTCGGCCCGACGATCGCCGCGGCAGTCACCGAATGGTTCACGGTCGACTGGCATCGCGCGATCGTCGACAAGTGGCGCGCTGCGGGGGTGCGGATGGCCGACGAACGCGACGAGAGCATCGAACGCCACCTCGAGGGTCTTTCGATCGTCGTCACCGGATCGCTGGCGGGGTTCTCCCGCGACGACGCCAAGGAAGCCATCGTCGCGCGCGGCGGCAAGGCGGCCGGTTCGGTGTCGAAGAAGACCGCCTATGTGGTGGCCGGCGATTCACCCGGGTCCAAGTACGACAAGGCCGTCGAACTCGGTGTGCCGATCCTCGACGAGGATGGCTTTCGCCGGCTGCTGGAAACCGGCCCCGACGGCTTATAACCTCCGAGAGGAACATTTAGGCGGGACGGTGCGAGTAATTTTCGCCAATTCGTCCATCTCGGCGCGGTGAAGTAGAGGCCCGTGCGTTTGTCACCCTCGCCCACCGGGCACCCGAATGGACGAGTGACAAGGAGTTCTGATGGCAATCTGCGATACCTGTGGCAACGAGTACGACAAGGCGTTCACCGTGACGTGGGGCGACGGTAAGAGCGCAACCTTCGACAGCATCGAATGCGCCGCCTCGCGGTTGGCGCCCGAATGTGCACACTGTGGCTGCCGCATCCTGGGCCACGGCATCGAAACACCCGACGCGATCTTCTGCTGCGCACACTGCGCGCGCAAAGACTCCAACGCCGACGTCAACGACCGCTACCCGGTGCCGGCCGGCGGCTGACTCACCGGTAGCCCTTGCGGATATCGTCGACGATGCGCGGATGGTCCAGCGTCGACGGCGCCAACCACTGCGGACCGACATCGCCGCCGAATACCGTTGCCGCGTCGAGCACGTGCTGGTCGAGATACCTCAGCTCTGGTGCGTCGGCGGGAACCGTCGGCGTCGGCGCGCTCGACCCGTTGCGCGCCAACACCATGCCCCAGTCGCCGAACGTCGGCACATGCACGTGGTAGGGCGTGACGGCGTAGCCGGCCGCCCCGATCGTGGAGACCGTGCGCCAGAACGCCGTCGGCGTCGCGAACGGGCTGCCGGCCTGCACCGCCATCAGCCCGTCGGCGGCCATCACGCCGCTGATCAACGCATAGAACTCCACCGAGTACAACCGGCCCAGCGCCGGGGTGTCCGGGTCGGGCAAATCCACGATCACCGCGCCGAAACCGCCCGGCGGTAGGCGGTCGGGCGGGGTCTCGCGCAGCCACCGCATCGCGTCGTCGATGACGACCTCGACCCGGGGATCGTCGAGCGCGCCGTCGTTCGCCTCGCGCAGCGTGGTGCGGGCCATCTCGACCACCGCGGGATCCAACTCCACCTGCACGATCGTGTCGACCCCGGGCTGGCGTAACACTTCCCGGGCTGCCAGGCCGTCACCGCCACCGAGGATCAGCACCGAATCCGCGCCTTCACCGAGCGCGGGATAGACCAGACTCTCGGTGTACCGGTACTCGTCGCGGGTCGAAAACTGAAGCCCGCCATCGAGATACAGTCTTGTGTCATCGCCGCGGCGGGTGACCACAATCTCCTGGTATGGCGAGCGTTCGAGCGCGACGATCGGATCGGCATACAGTCGTTGCCGTGTCGAGGTCTCGATGTCGCCGGCGCGCACCAGCAGCGTCACCAACACCGCCAGTGCGGTCGCCAAAACAGCCAGCGCCGTGGCGAACTCGCGTGCGCTGACAATCCGGCGCAGCAGGAATACCGCCACCACCGCGGCCGCCACCACGTTGATGACGCCGGTGGCCGCGGCACCGCGAATCATGCCCAGCTGCGGCAACAGGATGAACGGCCAGATCAGCCCACCGATCAGCGCACCCAGATAGTCGGCGGCGTTGAGGTTGGCCAGCACCCGCCCGGTGTCGGCGGCGCCGGAGATGCGGCCTCGTTGCAGCAAGGTCATCAACAGCGGCACCTCGGCGCCCACCAGGCTGCCGATCAACAGGGTGCCGACCACGAGCACCCACAGTGAACCGCCGACGAACGCGAACGCTACATACAGCGCGGCCGCCGACAGCCCGCCGATCACCGCCAACAACGTCTCGACGGCGATGAATGTGATGGCCGCCCGGCCGAGCAGCGGCTTGACCAGCAGCGCCCCGGCCCCGAGCGCGGCGACATAGCCCGCGACGATCAGCGACATCGCGACGATGCCGCCGCCGTGCAGGCTCGCCGACAGCGTCAGCAGGGCCAGTTCGTAGACCAGTCCGCACGCTGCGCACGCCGCCACCGCCGCGAGCAGCAGCGCGCGCCACCGCGTCGTCGACCCGACCTGCGGCGCCGCCTCCGGTGGATGCTCGGTCGCCGTCATGACAGCGCGGCGGCGTTCACCCCTCCCACGGCCAGCAACGTCACGGCGGTGGCGATGGCCGCGGGATGCAGACGCTCATCGGCGATGAGGTCGCGGAAGCGCCCGGGGACCACGATTTCGAGCACGATGAGCGCCAGGCCCTGCAGCGCCACCCCGACCAGCCCGTACACCGCGGCATCCACCAGGCCCTGACCCAATTCGCTGGAGCTGGCGATGATCGCGGTGGCGACCACCAGCGCCAGTGCGGCGTACATGCCGCACGCGACGGCGACGGCGTTGGGTCGCCGCTCGACGAACACCATCTGACGCAGGTTGCCCGGCGTGAGTGCGTCGACCATCACGAAGCCGGCCGCCAGCACGACGACGCCGATCGCGAAGTACAGCACCGCGGCAACGACGTTCTGCACGAGGTTTTCACCGCTGACCGTTCCGAATTTGACGGCGGCGGAATACATGTCGAGGGGCATCTGCTCTCCTTAACTCATTGGTCTTGGTGCGCACATCATTTCGACCCACCCGGGCCGCCAGGACTGCCGCCCGCACCGCCCGCCGGAGACCCGGGAAAGAAACCGGGTCCCAGGAATATGAAACCGCCGTGGCTGTATCGGGCGTTGGTGTCTTCCACGCGGATACTGCAGGGGCGGGCGCCGTCCGGTCCGACGATGACGATGTCGTCGTCGTAGCGCAGGTACTCCGAACCGCGGTCGGTGGCGCGCGCCTCCGGGCTCTTGTAGTCGGCCAGCCGGTCGGCCACCTCGGCGGGTGAGCCGTTGCACTCGTAGCTGGTGGCCTGTGCGCCGTGCGAATACGCCGGGTAGGTCTCGGCCACATGTGTTCGGATGTCGGGCAGCATCGACACGCCGATGATCAAGCACACGATCCCGCCGAGCGCGAGGCCGCCGGACAGCCAGAACAGGCCGGTGCGGCTCATGGCCGCCACCGACTGCTCGTGTGCACGACGGTGCCGCCGCCGTCGGGGTCCGGGTAGAGGTGCCAGGTGCGCCAGCGCCACCCGTGGCAGTCGGGTTCGGCGGCCAACGCCGTCAACGCGGCGTCATCGCCGGGGAACGCGCCGCCCAGCCATCCGGGTTCCTGTGCACACCGGGCACGCAACAGCTGCGCCAGCGCCCGAAAGCTGCTCTCGGCGTGGGCCTCGTGGCGCGATTCGAGCAGGTACCCGGTGGCGACGGCGCGGTGCGGCAACTCGGTGGAGGCCTCGGCAGTACACGAAACCTCTTCCGAGAAAGCATGTTTCGGGTGTTCGACGGCGACCATGTGGGAGGCGCCGAGCACCCCGAGCACGAGTTCGCCGCTGTCGGGGTGGGTCAGCCGGCAGACGGCCAGTGGCGTCGGCGCGGCGGCGTTGAGCGCGAGGCGCAGCCCGGCCCCGGAAACGTCGGCCGGGTTGACGGCCAGGTGGTGCAGGGGCAACGACGTTCCTAAGCGTTGGGTGGTGGAGCCGGGTATACGGTCAATTCGCCTGGAAGCACCGGGGTTCCGACTGAAACCTCCCACGGCATATCCGCTGCCCAACGCTCGAACCCGAGAAACGACGTCTCGTCGGCGTCGGCGTAGTCGACGAATTCCATCTCGCCGCCCGCGGGCAGGCCGGTGGTGCCCTCGGTCGTGAAGGAGGCGCGACCGCGTTCGGTCTGCCGGTAGGAGACCCCGTCGACCTCGAGGGTGCCGTTGGGTTGTTGCGTGACGTCCTTGCGCCGCCGCCACGTCATCAGTTCCAGGCGGCCCTCGTCTTCTTCGACGCTGAACCACAACGGTTCGCTACCGCCTTCGAGTAGGTGCTCCCACCACACGAATGGGCCCTGACGCAGCGTGACCGAACCGCGCACGACGTAGTCCAGCCCGCCGTGGGAGACGATCGCGCCTGGCCCGAGTTGGCGCGGCCCGAATTGCGGCATGGTCGCGGCGAACTTCAGCGGGTCTTGGCGTCCGGTGTCGGTTTCGGACTTCTTCGGCCGGCGCAACGCCACGACCAGCACGACGATTGCCGCGACGAGCAAGATGATGGCGACCAGGATTAGCAGCGTGTCCACGCAGAGCCCTTCCGTACGGTTTGCGGCGGTGCGTCAAGCGGATATCAGCTCACGGTACAGGCTGGGTTGGGTCGCCGGTCAGCGCAGAATCGTCGCGACAATCCCGGCCAGGTAGCCCAGCCGCGCGATCTCCGAGGGCCGGAACTGCGGTCCGCCCGGTCGCCCGACCACGAGCGCCGTGTGCGGGTCACCGAGGGGCGCGGCGGCCAGCGTCGTATTCATCTCGCGCCACAGGTCGGGCACCCAGTCGGCCGTCGCGTCCAGCGCTTCGGGACGCTCCAGCGGTAGCCAGGGCGTTTCGGCCGTTCTCGTCTCGGGTGCGCCCCCGCTGCCGACGACGCGGTGCGGCCCGGATTCGGCCAGCCGGACAACCGAGGCCCACCCGACCCGCAGCACCCGGGGCGCCTCGTCGACGAGCACCTGCAGCTTGTTCCTGTTGGAGGCCGCAGCCACGTGGTCGATGAGCTCGAGTTCGCGATGGGCCTCCAGCAGCCCGGTGTGCGGACGGACGGAATCGACGCGCACGCCGTCGATCTTCTCGGCGGCGGTGATCAGCAAGTCGGGCATGGCACCGGGCGGCAGCTCGACGACGAGGTCGTCGATCGCAGTTCCCGAACCCCGTTCGACCACGTCGAGGGACAGGATGTCGGCGCCAGCCGAACCGAGCGCCACGGCCAGTCCGCCGAGGCTGCCCGGCCGGTCCTCGAGCTGGACGCGCAGCAGATACGAAGGCACGCGCCCACTGTTACACAGCCTCTGTTGATCGGCAGCGCGGGCGCGATCCGGCGGTCGTTAGGGTTGACGGCGTGTCACAGATCTCTCGAGACGAGGTTGCCCACCTCGCGCGCCTGGCCCGGCTCGCCCTGACCGATGACGAGCTGGACAGCTTCGCCGGCCAGTTGGACGCCATCATCGGTCACGTCAGCCAGATCCAGGCCGTCGACGTCGCCGGCGTCGAGGCCACCGACAACCCGCTGAAGGACGTCAACGTGTTTCGGCCCGACCAGGTTGCGCCGTCGCTGACCCAGGACGAAGCCCTGGCAGCGGCGCCGACGGCCGTCGAGGGCCGGTTCGGCGTTCCGCGCATCCTCGGGGAGGCCGAATGAACGAGCTTCTGCGGTCGGACGCGGCGACGCTGGCCCACAAGATCGCGACCAAGGAGGTGTCCTCGGCGGAGGTCACCAGGGCCTGCCTCGATCAGATCGCTGCGACCGATGAGCGCTATCACGCGTTCCTACACGTCGCCGAGAACCGCGCGCTGGCCGCGGCCGCCCGGGTCGACGCCGCGGTGGCGGCCGGGGAGGCGCTGCCTTCGCCGCTGGCCGGTGTCCCGGTGGCGCTCAAGGACGTCTTCACCACGACCGACATGCCCACCACCTGCGGGTCCAAGATCCTCGACGGCTGGCGCTCGCCGTACGACGCGACCGTGACCGTGCAGCTGCGGGCGGCGGGCATCCCGATCCTGGGCAAGACCAACATGGACGAGTTCGCGATGGGCAGCTCAACCGAGAACTCCGCATACGGCCCCACCCGCAACCCGTGGGACGTCGAGCGGGTGCCTGGCGGATCCGGCGGCGGCAGCGCCGCGGCATTGGCGGCGTTTCAGGCGCCGCTGGCCATCGGCACCGACACCGGCGGGTCGATCCGGCAACCCGCGGCGCTCACCGCGACCGTCGGGGTGAAGCCCACGTACGGGACGGTGTCGCGCTACGGGCTGGTGGCGTGCGCGTCGTCGCTGGATCAGGGCGGGCCGTGCGCACGTACCGTGCTCGACACCGCGCTGCTGCACCAGCTGATCGCCGGACACGACCGGCGCGACTCCACGTCGTTGGACGTCGAGATTCCCGACGTGGTGGGTGCGGCGCGCGCGGGCGCTTCCGGTGACCTCAAAGGTGTGCGGGTCGGTGTGGTGCGCCAGCTGCGCGGCGACGGCTATCAACCGGGGGTGCTCGAGTCGTTTCACGCCGCGGTCGACCAGCTCACCGCGTTGGGCGCCGAGGTGACCGAGGTGGATTGCCCGCACCTCGACTACTCGACGGCCGCCTACTATCTGATCCTGCCGTCGGAGGTGTCGTCGAACCTGGCGCGGTTCGACGGTATGCGTTACGGGGTGCGCGTCGGCGACGACGGCACCCACAGTGCCGAAGAGGTGATGGCGTTGACCCGCGCTGCGGGCTTCGGCCCAGAAGTCAAGCGTCGCATCATGATCGGCACCTACGCGCTTTCGGCCGGCTACTACGACGCGTACTACAACCAGGCCCAGAAGGTGCGCACCCTGATTGCGCGTGACCTCGATGAGGCCTATCAGCGCGTCGACGTGTTGATCTCGCCGACCACACCGACCACCGCATTCGGGCTGGGGGAGAAGGTCGACGACCCGCTGGCGATGTATCTGTTCGACCTGTGCACGCTGCCGCTGAACCTGGCGGGCCACTGCGGTATGTCGGTGCCGTCCGGTCTGTCCTCCGACGACAACCTGCCGGTGGGCCTGCAGATCATGGCGCCCGCGTTGGCCGATGACCGGCTGTATCGGGTCGGCGCCGCCTACGAAGCCGCGCGCGGTCCGCTGCCGACGGCCATCTAGCCACCGAGCGCACACAAGTTGTACGCAAACGTCGAGTAGAGGCGCAAACAACCGTGCGCTCGGGGAGGATGGGGGCATGCGTATCGGAGTTCTGACCGGTGGCGGCGACTGTCCCGGCTTGAACGCGGTGATCCGGGCGGTCGTTCGCACCTGCGACGTGCGATACGGGTCATCGGTGGTCGGATTTCAGGACGGCTGGCGGGGCCTGCTGGAGAACCGACGCATCCAACTCGCCAACGACGACCGCAACGACCGGCTGCTGGCCAAGGGCGGCACCATGCTCGGTACTGCCCGGGTGCATCCGGAGAAGTTGCGTGCCGGGCTGGACCAGATCAAGCAGACGCTGGACGACAACGGCATCGATGTGCTCATCCCGATCGGCGGCGAAGGAACGCTGACCGCCGCGCACTGGCTCTCCGAGGAGAACGTTCCGGTGGTCGGTGTGCCGAAAACGATCGACAACGACATCGATTGCACCGACGTGACATTCGGTCACGACACCGCTCTTGGCGTCGCCAGCGAGGCCATCGACCGCCTGCACAGCACCGCCGAATCCCATCAGCGGGTGATGCTGGTCGAGGTGATGGGCCGGCATGCGGGCTGGATCGCGTTGAACGCCGGACTGGCGTCCGGTGCGCACATGACGCTGATCCCCGAGCAGCCGTTCGACATCGAGGAGGTCTGCCGGCTGATCAAAGCGCGGTTTGTGCGCGGAGATTCGCACTTCATCTGTGTGGTGGCTGAGGGGGCCAAACCCGCCGAGGGCACGATGCAGTTGCGCGAAGGGGGAATCGACGAGTTCGGCCACGAGCGGTTTACCGGCGTCGCGCAACAACTGGGCTTCGAGGTCGAAAAGCGCATCAGCAAAGAGGTGCGGGTCACCGTGCTGGGACACGTGCAGCGCGGCGGCACGCCGACACCCTACGACCGCGTGCTGGCTACCCGGTTCGGCGTCAACGCCGCCGACGCGGCGCATGCGGGCGAGTACGGGATGATGGTGTCGTTGCGGGGGCAGGAGATCGGCCGCGTCTCCTTGGCGGATGCCACCCGACGGTTGAAGCTGGTGCCGCAGAGCCGATACGACGACGCCGCGGAGTTCTTCGGCTGAATTTCTCCGTCTCGGCTACGAGAGGCCCAGTGCGAGCACGGCCACGTTGAGGACCAGGAACGCGATCGCCAATCCGAACTGCGGGCTGTAGTCCCCGGCGAGGATATGGGTGTAAACCGCATACACGAAGAACAGCACCAAGCCGATGGCCGCGGCGACACCAAGTGGGTGATACGCCAAACCCACGCCGAGTCCGAGTGCGCCAAGGGTTTTCAGCGTGCCTATCGGAAAGGTCAGCCACGACACTGGCACGCCAGCCTCCGCCATCCCGCGCATGATCGGCCGGAAGTGAAGCAACGCCGCGATTCCCGAGAACCCGTTGGCGGCGACGGCGGCGAGCGTGACCGCCACGTACGTCGTACTCATCAGGCGCTCGACGTGGCTTCGCGCGCCATCTGCCACATCGTGGGCACCTGCTCGGTTGTCGAGACGACGACGGTCTTGGCCGCGGTGGTCATGTCGCCGGCCAGCCGCGTCATGTAGTCGGCGAGGTCGACGCGCGCAGTGAACATGCCGACCGGATCAACCTCTCCGGCAATGTAATTGGTGGGCCTGGGCAGGTCGAACAGCCCTGACGGCCGCACCACTGTCCAATCGAGCCCGCTGCCGAACACGATATCCTCCATGCGGCGCTGATCGTCGTAGGTGCTCTTGCCGATGGTGCGCGTGATGACGGGTTCGATGATCCGCAAGGCGAACGGGGGATCGACGCGGTCGGGGTAATGGTGGCCGCCGGTCGAGCTCACCGCGACCAGCCGCCGCACCTCGTTGGCACGCATGGCCGCGACGATGTTTTTGACCCCGAGGGAATACGTGTCGATCGGTCCGAAGCGAAACGGCACACCCAGGCTCGACAACACGGCGTCGGCTCCGGCGACGACGTCGCCCACCGCCGCGGCGTCTCGTGCGTCGGCGCCCGCGACATCCAGCCGGTCGTCGGTGAACGGAAAGTCGGCCGGTCGCCGCGTCACCGCCACAGCGGAGTGGCCGGCATCGAGTACGCGCCGAGTGACGAGCCGGCCTGTCGGGCCGTTGGCGCCGAAGATCGCGATATGCATAAGCCTCCTAAGTAGTCATCGAATATGATTATCACGATAGGTGACTATCACGGTGAGTGCTAGTCTCGGCGCATGGATAACCGCTCGAAAGGCATCAGTGCGCTGCACGAGCGCATCCCGTTCCTGTTGTCTCAACTCGGCGTGTACCTCGCAGAGGATTTCGTTCGCCGACTCGCACCGTTCGGTGTCGAGCCCCGCACCTACGCGGTGCTCAAGGCCCTGTCGGCCGATGACGGCCAGTCGCAACGCCAGCTGTCGGCGCAACTGGGCATCCACCGCAATGTGATGGTGACGGTGGTCGACAAACTCGAGGCGGAAGGCCTGGTCAAACGGATGCCGCATCCCGGCGATCGCCGGGCGTTCGCCGTGACCATGACTGACACGGCCCGCAAACTGCTACCGGAACTCGACGCCGAGGGCCGTGCGCAGGAGGACGAAATCACCGAGACGTTGACGGCCGCCGAGCGCAAAAACGTGCTGCGTCAGCTGCAGCGGATGTCCGCCGCGGCGGGCCTGATTCCCGGTGTGCACCCGAAACTGGGCTGATCGGACCCCACTAGACTCGCTGGCATGACTGTCGCCGCATCCGAACTGCTCGACTACGACGACGTGATCGCGCGCTACGAGCCGGTGCTGGGCCTCGAGGTGCACGTCGAGCTGTCGACGGCGACGAAGATGTTCTGCGGCTGCGCCAACAAGTTCGGGGCCGAACCCAACACCCAGGTGTGCGCGGTGTGTCTGGGGCTGCCCGGCTCATTGCCTGTGCTCAACGAGAAGGCCATCGAGTCGGCGATCCGCATCGGGCTGGCTCTGAATTGCGAGATCGTGCCGTGGTGCCGGTTCGCCAGGAAGAACTACTTCTATCCGGACATGCCGAAGAACTACCAGATCAGCCAGTACGACGAGCCGATCGCGATCAACGGCTATCTCGACGTCCCGCTCGACGACGGCAGCACCTGGCGGGTGGAGATCGAGCGGGCGCACATGGAAGAGGACACCGGCAAGCTGACCCATCTGGGCAGCGAGACCGGCCGCATCGAGGGCGCGACCACATCGCTGATCGACTACAACCGCTCCGGCGTGCCGCTGATCGAGATCGTCACCAAACCCATCGAGGGCACCGGTGAGCGCGCACCGGAGATCGCGCGTGCCTACGTCACAGCATTGCGGGATCTGCTTCGGGGCCTGGGTGTTTCGGACGTGCGGATGGACCAGGGCTCCATGCGGTGCGATTCCAACGTCTCGCTCAAGCCCATCGGGCAGGCAGAGTTCGGCACGCGCACCGAGACCAAGAACGTCAACTCACTCAAGAGCGTCGAGGTCGCGGTGCGTTACGAGATGCGCCGTCAGGCCGCGGTCCTCGACTCCGGTGGCCGAATAACCCAGGAAACCAGGCATTTTCACGAGGACGGCTACACATCGCCGGGCCGCAGCAAGGAAACCGCAGAGGACTACCGGTATTTCCCTGAGCCGGACCTCGAACCGGTCGCGCCCGACGCCGAGTGGGTCGAGCGGCTGCGAAAGACCATCCCCGAGCTTCCATGGCTGTTGCGTAGGCGCATTCAGGACGACTGGGGCATCTCCGATGAGGTCATGCGCGATCTCGTCAACATCGGGGCGCTTGACCTGATCGCGGCGACCGTGGAACACGGCGCGTCCAGCGAGGCCGCCAGGGCATGGTGGGGAAATTTCCTGGTGCAGAAGGCCAACCAAGCGGGCGTCGAACTCGAGACCCTACCGATCACGCCCGCCCAGGTCGCCGCGGTCGTCAAGCTCGTCGACGACGGCAAGCTGTCGAACAAGCTCGCCCGTGAGGTTGTCGAGGGTGTGCTCGCCGGCGAGGGCGGACCCGAACAGGTGATGGCCGACCGCGGCCTCGAGGTCGTGCGCGACGACTCGGCGCTGCAGGCCGCCGTCGACGAGGCGCTGACCGCCAACCCCGACATCGTCGAGAAGATCCGCGGCGGCAAGGTGCAGGCCGCGGGCGCGATCGTCGGCGCCGTCATGAAGGCCACCAAGGGCCAGGCCGACGCGGCGCGGGTGCGCGAACTGGTGCTCGCCGCCTGCAGCTAGGTCCGAACGAGCCCGTCCCACGCCGAGATCGCTGCCTCGGCGATTGCGCACAACTTCGCTCGGTCCGCGCCGTCGCGGGCTTGGATCGCCATCCCGTGATTGACCGTGTTGTAGAAGGCGGCGACCGTCGAGGCATCGGCGGCTGCGGGTACGTCGCCGTCGACGATTCCACGTTCGACGCGGGTGCGGAAGGCGTCTTCGGTGGCGATCCGCAAGACCGAGAGATGCTCGTGTATTGACCGACTGCGTTCGGTGCAGGTTGTCGCGGCGAGCACGATCATGCAGCCACGAGGTGTGTCGGGATCGCAGAACACCACAGCGTGGTGTCGCAGCACCGCCGCGATCGCCTCGCGCGCCGTGGGCTGATCGCGCAGCTCGGCGGCCGCGGTGGCGCCCAAAGTCTCGTCGTAATGCGCGACCGCCTCACGGAAGAGCTCCTCTTTGGATCCGAACGCCGCGTACAGGCTCGGTGAATTGATGCCCATCGCCGCGGTCAGATCGCTCATCGAAGCACCTTCGTAGCCGCGCTGCCAGAACACCTCCATTGCCCGCTCGAGGGTCTCCGTGCGGTCGAAGGTGCGTGGTCTGCCACGTTGAGCCATTCCCGCGCCTCGTTTTCTGTATCGAACGACATACAAACCGTTGACAAGTATATCCAGGGTGATCGATTATGTATCGAACGACACAAAAAGGAGAAAGCCAATGTCCGATCTGAAAGGGAAGGCGGCTCTGGTCACCGGCGGCAGCAGGGGCATCGGGGCCGCGATCGCGTACCGGCTGGCCGAGCGCGGTGCGGAGGTCGCCGTCACCTACGCCCATTCCAAGGACCGAGCCCAGGCGGTGGTTGACGAGGTGGCCGCACGCGGCGGCCGTGGCCTGGCCATCAGGGCGGACAGCGCGTCCCCCGACGACGTGCTCACGGCCGTCGAGCAGACGAACACGGAGTTCGGTCGCATCGACATCCTGGTCAACAACGCAGGCGTCTTTCCGTATGGGCCGATTGAGGGGGTCTCCGTCGAGGAGATCGACCGCACCCTGGCCATCCACGCCCGCGCGGTGTATCTGGCCAGTCAGGCCGCTGCGCGGCACATGCCCGGCGGTGGCCGGATCATCAGCATCGGCAGCAATCTGGCTGAGCGCGTGCCCTTTCCAGGTGTCACGCTGTATTCGATGAGCAAGGCCGCGCTCATCGGGTTCACCAAGGGTCTGGCGCGCGAACTCGGGAGCCGCAACATCACCGTCAACCTCGTACAGCCCGGCTCCACCGACACCGAAATGAACCCCGCCGACGCCTCCGGTGCCGACGAGGAACGCGCGTTGAGCGCGCTCGGCAGGTACGCCGCACCCGGTGACGTCGCGGACACCGTCGCGTTCCTCGCCGGTGCCGGCGCAGCCAACATCACCGGTGCGGTGCTCACCGTCGACGGTGGCACGAACGCCTGACGTGATGGCGTGGCCGATTCTGGTTGTCGCAGGCCTGCTCGAGATCGTCTGGGCCATCGCGCTCAAACAGGCGGAGGGATTTACCCGGTTGTGGCCCAGCTTGATTGGCGTCGGCGCCGCGCTGTTGAGCTTTTTCCTGCTGACCGTGGCGCTTCGGCAGCTGCCTGCGGGCACCGGCTACGCGGTGTGGGTGGGTATCGGTGCGGTGGGCGTGGCGGTGGCCGGCGTGTTGCTGCTCGGCGAGGCGCTGAGTGTGGCCCGCGTGGCGTTTCTCGGTGTGATAGTCATCGGCATCATCGGACTGCGCATCGTCGAAGGCAGTTAGGTTTGGTCCTCGTTACGGCGCGGGAACCCACCGCCCTGCGGGAACAGCGGGAAGACGACGTCGTCGAGCTTCTCCGCATCACCTGCGGTCTTGTTGACCGTTGCGCCCCAGACGTTGCCGTCCGGGGAGAGCGCCAACGCCCACGCGTGGCCGTGCTGGTCCTGGCGCACCACCTCAGGGTCGCCGGTGACCGCGCCGGTGTCCGGGGCCAGTCGCACCGCGACCGTCTGCTTGGTGTCGACCAGGTTCACCAGCACCGTGCCGTCGAGCGCCGCGCAACCCGCCACCCCCGGACGGTCCGGCCAGGTCCACACCGTCGAGGTCTTCGAGTCCTTGGTGATGCGCTGCAGCCGGTCAGCGGTCGCGGTGCGGTCGGTGATGTAGAGCGAGCCGTCCGAATGGTCGATGCACATGCCGCCTGCCGATCCGAGCCCTGAGAGCGCGGTCGTCGTCGGCGCCTGGTCGACGGTCGTGGGCTGCTCGATACGCAGCACCTTGCCGGCCAGCGAAGCCGGGTTGGCGGCATCGGCCGGGTTGCCCGCGTCACCGGTCTGGACCAACAGCGTCGTCGGGCTGGTGAAGATCAACGAACCTGTGTTGCCGACCGCGCCCTTGGGGATGCCGGTCAGGATCGGCTTGGGAACGTCGCCGTCGGCGATGCGGATCACCCGGTTGTCGGTGGGGGTGCTGATGTAGGCGTACATCAGCCGATCCTGCGAATACGTCGGCGACAACGCGATGTCCATCAACCCGCCGTCACCGGACCCGTCGACCGGCAGCGTGACCTTCACCTTCGGCTCGGCCCGCACCGACACCTCCTTGACGGCGCCGGTGACCCGCTCGGCGACCAGCGCCGACTGGCTGTCGGGAAGCATGATCAACCCGCTGGTGCTCTCCAGACAGCCCTGCATGACACCGGGTGCCGGGCACTCCTTCGGAAACGGTTTGGGCGGCAGCGGCGGCGGAGGCGTCGGCGTCGTCGTCGGCCCCGGCGCCAGTTGCGGCTCGGTGGTGAACGGCTGGGACTGCGCGTCGTCGAACCGGGCACATCCGGACCCGACCAGCAACGCCGCGCATACGACGGCGAACACGGTCCGCATCGGCCGGCGCAGTTTCATGCGAGCCAGGTTACGGATCGTTCGGCGATACGCGCCACGCAGACCGTCGCGGTGGCTGCGTCAACCGGGCGAATAAGCGGCGAAAGCGCCGTGCCAATCCTCGGTTCCGGGGTGACAAGCACTTACTCTGGCAACGTGACCAGTCAACCCCAAGACCCACGCGCCTGGCAGCGGCCCGACGACGCGGCCCACCGGTCCGTGTCGGCAAGCCTGGTCGACCCCGAGGACGATCTGCCGTCCGCCAACTACGCGGGGGATTTCGAAACCACGACGATCCCGCACTACGACTCGGGCGGCTCGGCGCCGGCGGCACCGGGGTTCGGGCTCCTCAACGATCCCGAACCGTTGCCGTACGTGCAGCCGGGGCAGGCGACGGGCACGTACAGCCCCGAACCAACCGCGATCCAACCCGATCCGTACGCCGGCGGAAGTGACCGCCGCGGCACCCAGGACCTGGGCCTGCTGCTGCTGCGGGTGGCGGTGGGCGTGCTGTTCGTCACGCACGGACTGCAGAAGGCATTCGGGTTGTGGGGCGGCCCCGGCTTGGACGGCTGGAAAGCCGACCTGGCCGCGATGGGCTTCCAGTACCCCGACATCCTGACCTATGTGGCGACCGGCGGTCAGATCGCCGCCGGTGTGCTGCTGATCCTCGGTCTGTTCACCCCGGTCGCGGCGGCCGGGGCGCTGGCCTACCTCGTGACCGGAGTGTTGGCCGAAGCGATGATCGCCCACGAGGAAGCCCGGCTCGCGTCGTTCCTCACCGACGGCCACGAATACCAGGTGTTTCTGGCGGTCGCCGTCGCGGCGATCATCCTCGTCGGACCCGGCCGGTATGGGCTCGACGCCACCCGCGGCTGGTCGCGGCGGCCCTTCATCGGGTCGTTCGTCGCGTTGGTGCTTGGCGTCGGCGCCGGCGTGGCGATCTGGGTGCTGCTCAACGGCGGCAACCCGCTCGGATAGCGCCTACGCGTACGGGTTGGGGACGCGACCTCCGCTGGCCTCGGTCAACAGCGGCAGCGTCGAGAACGTCACCGCGGGCAGCCGTACCCGTCGGCCGTCCTTGAGGTGGGCGTGGGCCGACGTGCCCTTATCGAACTGCAGGCCGGCGATGTCTTCCCAGTTCATGGTCTGGCTGTCGAGAAACGTGCGCGCGGTCACCGTGGTGGCGTCAGCCACCGTGCGACACCGGATGATGTATGCCGACAGCAACACCGGGATAACCATCAGCACCACTGTCCAGTCGGGACCGGCCAGCACGATCGCCAGCAGGCCCAACGTCACGAATCCGACCGCGATATGGGCCGTCGGCGAAATGCGGATGACGACGGGCTTCTGCTCGGCAGGGGAGCTCACCCGGCCATCTTCGCACTTGGTGCGCAAGCGCCGCCAACGCCACCGAGGTGCCGGTGATTTGACCTGTGACCAGTGCAGAGGCTACCGTCGACGGTTATGCAGGCCCCGGGATTGCTCGTAGTAATTGGGAAGCGCGTTGATGCCGCGCTAGCCCCAAGCCGGGCATAGCCACCAGCATCGACGCGCGACCCTCGTACAGCAGCCCAGCTGGCGGGGGTTTTTTCTTGCCCCATTACCGATTTGAGACCCTAGATACGGATCCGCACAGGATTTAGGAGAGACAGACCGTGAGCGCACCTACCACGCGGCCACTGGAGCAGAGCACGCCCAACGGCGGTGCCGCTGCTTCCGCCGGCTCAAGACCAGCAGCCCAGGCCGGCGCGGCCGAACGCATTGAGCCACAACAACTCACCGGAGCGCAGGCCGTGATCCGGGCGCTGGAGATGCTCGACGTCGACGTGGTGTTCGGTATTCCCGGCGGCGCGGTGTTGCCGGTCTACGACCCGCTTTTCGACTCGCAGAAGCTGCGTCACGTGCTGGTGCGTCACGAGCAGGGCGCAGGCCACGCCGCCAGTGGCTACGCGCACGCCACCGGAAAGGTCGGGGTGTGCATGGCGACCTCGGGTCCCGGTGCGACGAACCTGGTCACCCCGCTGGCCGACGCGCACATGGACTCCATTCCCGTGGTGGCGATCACGGGTCAGGTGGGGCGCGCACTGATCGGCACCGACGCGTTCCAGGAAGCCGACATCTCCGGCATCACGATGCCGATCACCAAACACAACTTCCTGGTCCGCAGCGGCGACGACATCACACGGGTGATCGCCGAGGCGTTCCACATCGCCGCGTCGGGCCGTCCCGGCCCGGTGCTGGTCGACATCCCCAAAGATGTGCTGCAGGGTCAGTGCACGTTCACCTGGCCGCCGCAGTTTGACCTACCCGGCTACAAGCCCAACACCAAGCCGCACAGCCGCCAGGTGCGCGAGGCCGCCAAGCTGATCACCGCCGCCCGCAAGCCGGTGCTCTACGTCGGCGGCGGCGTGATCCGCGGCGAGGCCAGCGAGGAGCTGCGTCAGCTCGCCGAGCTGACCGGCATCCCCGTCGTCACCACGCTGATGGCCCGCGGGGCGTTCCCCGACAGCCATCCGCAGAACATGGGCATGCCCGGCATGCACGGCTCGGTGTCGGCAGTGGCCGCTCTTCAGCGCAGCGACCTGCTGATCGCGCTGGGCACCCGCTTCGACGACAGGGTGACGGGCAAGCTGGATTCGTTTGCGCCGGAAGCCAAGGTCATTCACGCCGACATCGACCCGGCGGAGATCGGCAAGAACCGCTTCGCCGACGTGCCGATCGTCGGTGACGTCAAGCACGTGATCACGGATCTTATCGAGGCTTTGCGTCGCGACGGCGCCGCCGACAACATCGAGATCGACAACTGGATGGAGTACCTGCGCGGCGTACAGGACACGTACCCGCTGAGCTACGGCCCGCAAAGCGACGGCAGCCTGTCGCCCGAGTACGTGATCGAAACGCTGGGCAAGATGGCCGGCCCCGACGCGGTGTATGTGGCAGGCGTTGGGCAGCATCAGATGTGGGCCGCGCAGTTCGTCTCCTACGAGAAGCCGAAGACCTGGTTGAACTCCGGTGGTCTTGGCACCATGGGCTTCGCGGTCCCGGCCGCGATGGGCGCCAAGTTCGGCCGGCCAGAGACCGAGGTGTGGGCGATCGACGGCGACGGCTGCTTCCAGATGACCAACCAGGAGTTGGCCACTTGCGCCGTCGAGGGCGCGCCGATCAAGGTCGCGGTCATCAACAACGGCAACCTCGGGATGGTTCGGCAGTGGCAGACCCTGTTCTACGAAGAGCGGTACAGCCAAACGGATCTGTCCACCCACTCCCGGCGTATCCCGGATTTCGTCAAGCTTGCCGAGGCGCTCGGTTGTGTCGGATTGCGTTGTGAGCGAGCCGAAGACGTCGAAGACGTCATCAAGCAGGCCCGCGAGATCAACGACCGCCCGGTGGTGATCGACTTCATCGTCGGCGCCGACGCCCAGGTGTGGCCGATGGTGGCCGCGGGCACCAGCAACGACGAGATCCAGGCCGCTCGCGGCATCCGGCCACTGTTCGACGACCCGGAAGAAGGGCACGCCTGATGGCGCCCAAGACGCACACGCTGTCGGTACTCGTCGAAGACAAACCGGGTGTGCTGGCCAGGGTGGCGTCGCTGTTCTCCCGGCGTGGCTTCAACATTCAGTCGTTGGCGGTCGGTGCTACCGAACACAAGGACATGTCGCGGATGACCATTGTGGTCAGCGTCGAGGAAGCACCGCTCGAACAGATCACCAAACAGCTCAACAAGCTGGTGAATGTGATCAAGATCGTCGAGCAGGACGAGGATAACTCCGTTGCGCGCGAACTGGCGCTGATCAAGGTCCGCGCCGACGCGGCCACCCGCGGGCAGGTCATCGAGGCCGTTAACCTGTTCCGCGCCAAGGTCGTCGACGTGTCCACCGAATCCCTGACCGTCGAGGCCACCGGCACCCAGGACAAACTGGATGCGCTGTTGCGCGTGTTGGAGCCCTACGGGATCCGAGAGCTCGTGCAGTCCGGGATTGTGTCGCTGTCGCGTGGACCGCGCGGCATCGGCACCGTTAAGTAGCTGAAAACCGAAGACAGGAAAGAAGATTAACGTGGCAGTAGAGATGTTCTATGACGACGACGCCGATCTTTCGATCATCCAAGGACGCAAGGTCGGTGTCATCGGCTACGGCAGCCAGGGCCATGCCCACTCGCTGAGCCTGCGCGACTCGGGTGTACAGGTGAAGGTGGGCCTGAAAGAGGGTTCGAAATCGCGTGACAAGGTCGCCGAGCAGGGACTGGAGGCGGACACGCCTGCCGAGGTGGCCAAGTGGGCCGACGTCATCATGCTGCTGGCGCCCGACACCGCCCAGGCCGACATCTTCTCCAGCGACATCGAGCCGAACCTGCAGGACGGCGACGCGTTGTTCTTCGGTCACGGTCTCAACATCCACTTCGATCTGATCAAACCGCCTGCCAACGTCACCGTCGGCATGGTGGCTCCGAAGGGACCCGGCCACCTGGTGCGCCGCCAGTTCGTCGACGGCAAGGGTGTGCCCTGTCTCGTCGCCATCGAGCAGGACCCCAAGGGTGAGGGTCAGGCACTGGTGCTCTCGTACGCCAAGGGCATCGGCGGTACCCGCGCCGGCGTCATCAAGACCACCTTCAAGGACGAGACCGAGACCGACCTGTTCGGTGAGCAGGCCGTGTTGTGCGGTGGCACAGAGGAACTGGTCAAGACCGGCTTCGAGGTGATGGTGGAGGCCGGCTACGCCCCCGAGCTGGCGTACTTCGAGGTGCTGCACGAACTCAAGCTCATCGTTGACCTGATGTACGAGGGCGGTATCGCGCGGATGAACTACTCGGTGTCCGACACCGCCGAGTTCGGCGGCTACCTGTCCGGCCCGCGGGTGATCGACGCCGACACGAAGAACCGGATGAAGCAGGTCCTGACCGAGATCCAGGACGGCAGCTTCGTCAAGAAGTTGGTGGCCAACGTCGAGGGCGGCAACAAGGAGCTCGAGCGGCTGCGCAAGGAGAACGCCGAGCATCCGATCGAGGTCACCGGCAAGAAGCTGCGCGACTTGATGAGCTGGGTGGACCGCCCGCTGACCGACACGGCCTAACCCTCGGCGATTTCGGCGCGCTCATGCCCCCTGACGGGGCGTTTGCGCGCCGAAATCGCTGGGTTACGGTGCCAACGACGGCAACGTCTTGATGCCGAACTCGCGGCGCAGCGCGGTGCGCGCGGCATAGAAACCCGCCAGGCCGTGCACGCCGCTGCCCGGCGGTGTGGCCGATGAACACAGGTACGCCTTGGGAATCGGCGTGGCCCACGGGTTGATCCGTGGCGTCGGGCCGACCAGCGCGTGCAGCAGCGTGTTGCCGCCGACGCCGATGTCCCCGCCGACGAGGTTGGCGTTGTGATCGGCCAGCCGCGACGCCGGAATCGACCGGGCGGCGACGACGATGTCGCGGAAGCCGGGCGCGAAACGCTCGAAGATCCTCGTCACCGTCTCGGTCTGGTCGACGTCTGATCCCGACGGCACATGCGCGTAACTCCACAGCGGGCGGCGGCCCTGCGAATCGATGCGGGACGGATCGGCCAGGTGCGGCAGCGCCGCCAGCACCATCGGCCACTGCGCGTGCCGGCCGTCGGCGACTTCGTGTTCGGCGTGTGCGGCCTGTTCGCGCGTCCCGCCCATGTGCAGTGTCGGCGCGTCCGCCAGCCGCGGGTCTGTCCACGGAATGTCATCGGACAGAACGAAGTCCACCTTCGCCACCCCGGGGCCGTACCGGTAGTGCTCGAGCGCTTTCCGGTACGGGCCGGGCAGTTTGTCGCGGTAGATGTGCAACAGCGCAGTCGGGGCCGTGTCGTAGAACACGACGCCCTCGGGCGGCTCGGTGATCTCCTCGCCGGCCATGATCGAGCCGCCGTGCGCGCGCAGGTCCGCCAGCAACGCATCGGCTATCGCCTGGCTTCCGCCGACCGGGATCGGCCAGCCCACCGTGTGGGCGAGCGTCGCCAGCATCAACCCGCCGCCTGCCGAGACCAACGACGGCATCTGGGAAATGACGTGCGCGGCAACACCGGTGAACAGGGCGCGGGCGTCGACACCGCGCAGCGCCCGCCAAGCCGGGGTGCCCTGTTCGAGCACCCGCAGCCCCAGCTGCACCGCGCCGATCAGATCGGAGGGGATCGACCGCTTGTCGCCGAGCAGCAGGTCGATCACGGCGTCGTCGCGCTCGACCAGCGGACTGAGTAGGCGCCGCCACGAATCGCCGTGGCTGAGCTCAGCGCAGGTCCGGTCGAGATCGTGGTAGCCGATCGCCGCGGGCCTGCCCGGTAGCGGGTTGGCGTAGGAGATCTCGGGCACCTTCAGCGCCACACCCCGGGCCGGCAGGTCGAACTCGGCGAGGAACGGCGACGCCAGCGCAAGCGGATGCACCGCAGAGCAGATGTCGTGGGAGACGCCGGAGAACTCCGGGTCGGCCAGGGTGCGCGCGCCACCGCCGAGGGTGGGCTGAGCTTCGAATACCTGTACCGACAGTCCGGCTCTTGCACAGACGACAGCGGCGGCCAGTCCGTTGGGTCCGCTGCCTACGACGGTGATGTCCACGCTGCTTATTCTCCCGCCCGCCACCCCAGATTCTCCCGCCCGCCACCCCCATTAGTCTGGCCGGGTGAGTCTGCCCGTTGTATTGATCGCCGACAAGTTGGCTGAATCCACCGTCGCCGCCCTTGGTGACCAGGTAGAAGTTCGCTGGGTCGAGGGCCCGGACCGAGAGAAGCTGCTGGCCGCGGTGCCTGAGGCCGACGCGCTGCTGGTGCGCTCGGCGACCACCGTCGACGCCGAGGTGCTGGCCGCCGCGCCCAAGCTCAAGATCGTCGCCCGGGCCGGTGTGGGCCTGGACAACGTCGACGTCGACGCCGCCACCGCGCGCGGTGTCCTGGTCGTCAACGCGCCGACCTCCAACATCCACAGCGCCGCCGAGCACGCGCTGGCGTTGATGTTGGCCGCCGCGCGCCAGATCCCCGCCGCCGACGCGTCGCTGCGCGAGCACACCTGGAAGCGTTCGTCGTTCTCCGGCGTCGAGATCTACGGCAAGACCGTCGGCGTCGTCGGCCTCGGCCGAATCGGCCAGCTGGTCGCTCAGCGGCTCGCTGCGTTCGGCACCCATGTCATCGCCTACGACCCGTACGTGTCGCCGGCGCGCGCCGCCCAGCTCGGCATTGAACTCCTTGCGCTCGACGAGCTGCTCAGCCGGGCCGACTTCATCTCCGTGCACCTACCCAAAACACCGGAGACCGCGGGCCTGATCGGCACGGAGTCGCTGGCCAAGACCAAGCCGGGCGTCGTCATCGTCAATGCCGCGCGCGGCGGGTTGGTTGACGAGGACGCGCTGGCCGACGCGGTGCGCTCCGGGCATGTGCGCGCTGCGGGTATCGACGTGTTCGCCACCGAGCCGACGACCGAGAGCCCACTTTTCGAACTGCCCGATGTCGTGGTCACACCGCATCTGGGCGCTTCCACCGTCGAAGCCCAGGATCGCGCGGGTACCGACGTGGCCGCCAGCGTGAAGCTGGCGCTGGCCGGTGATTTCGTGCCCGACGCGGTCAACGTCGCAGGCGGCGCAGTCGGTGAGGAGGTCGCGCCGTGGCTGGACCTGGTGCGCAAGCTGGGCCTGCTCGTCGGCGTGCTGAGTGATGAGCTGCCGCTCTCGCTGTCGGTGCAGGTCCGCGGCGAACTGGCCTCCGACGAGGTTGAGGTGCTTAGACTTTCGGCGCTGCGGGGACTGTTCTCCGCGGTCATCGAAGATCCGGTGACGTTCGTCAACGCGCCCGCGCTCGCTGCCGAACGCGGGGTGGAGGCCGAGCTGAGCACCGCAACGGAAAGCCCCAACCACCGCAGCGTGGTCGACGTGCGCGCGGTTTACGCCGACGGCTCCACCGCCAATGTGGCCGGCACCCTGTCGGGTCCGCAGTTGGCGGAGAAGATCGTCCAGATCAACGGGCGCAACTTCGATCTGCGCGCCGAAGGTGTGTACCTGATCGTCAACTACATCGATCAGCCGGGCACGCTGGGCAAGATCGGCACCCTGCTCGGCGCCGCAGGCATCAACATCCACGCCGCCCAACTCAGCGAGGACGCCGAAGGCCCCGGTGCGACGATTCTGCTGCGCATCGACCGTGACGTGCCCCCCGACGTGCGGACCGCGATCGCCGACGCGGTGGACGCGATGCTGCTGAAAGTGGTGGACCTGTCGTGAAATTGGCGATCGTCGCCGGTGACGGCATCGGCCCCGAGGTGATCGGCGAGGCCGTCAAGGTGCTCGACGCGGTGCTGCCGGGCGTGAACAAGACGCACTACGATCTGGGTGCGCGGCGCTACCACGCCAGCGGCGAGGTGCTGCCCGATTCGGTCCTCGACGAACTGCGCGGCCACGACGCGATCCTGCTGGGCGCCATCGGCGACCCGTCGGTGCCCAGCGGGTTGCTCGAACGCGGCCTGTTGCTGCGGATCCGGTTCGAATTGGACCACCACATCAACCTGCGGCCGGGCCGGTTGTATCCGGGGGTGGCCAGCCCGCTGGCCGGTAACCCCGAGATCGACTTCGTCGTCGTACGCGAAGGCACCGAGGGCCCCTACACCGGCACCGGCGGGGCGATCCGGGTGGGCACACCCAACGAGATCGCCACCGAGGTCAGCGTCAACACCGCATTCGGTGTGCGCCGGGTGGTCAAGGACGCGTTCGGCCGGGCGCAACAGCGGCGCAAGCATCTGACGTTGGTGCACAAGAACAATGTGCTGACCTACGCCGGCACGTTGTGGTGGCGCACGGTGCAGGAAGTGGCCGCCGACTACCCGGATGTCGAGGTGGCCTACCAGCACGTCGACGCCGCGACCATCCATATGGTCACCGATCCCGGCCGGTTCGACGTGATCGTCACCGACAACCTGTTCGGCGACATCGTCACGGACCTGGCCGCCGCGGTGTGCGGGGGTATCGGCTTGGCGGCAAGCGGCAATATCGATGCGACGCGGACAAACCCGTCGATGTTCGAGCCCGTGCACGGAAGCGCACCCGACATCGCCGGGCAGGGCATCGCCGATCCGACGGCGGCGGTCATGTCGGTTGCGCTGCTGCTGGCCCATGTCGGCGAGCATGACGCGGCCGCCCGGGTGGACAAGGCCGTCGAACACCATTTGGTCACCCGCGGCAACGCCAAGATGTCCACGACGCAGATCGGCGACCGGATCGCGGCGGCGCTGTAGTTTCTTCGCGAGATCTACACCAGGGTTGTCCTCGCGGTCGACATCACAGCCCTGGTGTTCGTTTCGCGAAGTTGGTGTGGTCCGCCGGCACGAGGGGCACCGCAACGAACGGCAACAGCGCGCACACTGCGAACGCCACCGGATAGCCGACTGCGCCGATCAGCGCACCGAACAACGGAGCCGCGACCGCGCTGGCCAGGTGCTGGCTGGTGTTCTGGGTGCCCAGCGCCCGACCGCTCCAGAAGGGGCCGGCGATCTCGGTGATCGCGGTGAACGCCAACCCGTTGTCGGACACGGTGATCACCGACGCGATGACCATCAACGCCACGCTCGTCGGCGAATCGAGCCAGTCCGTCAGCGCAAGCAAGGCCATCGACGCCGCGGCGGCCAACGCGATGGTGCGGATGGGGCGCAGCCGAGACCCCAGCAGATCTGACCAGCGACCGGCGGCGATGCGGCCGCCGGCGCCCAGCACCTGCGCCAGCGTGACCATCGCGCCCGACGATTCGGCCGACCAGTTGTGCTCGGTCATCAACCACGCCAAGGTGAACGTCCACAGCACCGCCTGCGGTATTACGAGCAGCACGGAGACCGCGTGGATGCGCCAGAGCAGACCCGATTCGCGGTACGGGTTGGCCAGCACCTCGTCGGCGGCCTCTGCGCGCGGAGGGCGGGGCGGGTCGATCACGGCCACCGCACACACCACCGCGGAGACCCCGCACACCACCGCAGGAAACAACAGCGCCGCAGATACCCCGTGCGTCTCGGCGATACGCGGAATCACCAAGGCGCCCAATGCGACCCCCAACGGAACCGCGGCCTGGCGGATGCCCATCACCAGGCCACGCTGCTCGGGAGGAAACCAACCGACCACCAACCGGCCGCTGGCCGAATTGCTGCTCGCCGCAGCCATACCGCCCAGAAACAGGAACCCGCCGACCGCCCACAGCGATTCCACCGACGCCGCGCCCACCGCCGCGGCGGCGATCAAGGCCGAACCCACTGCAAGTACGAAGCGTTCACCGATCCGGTCGACCACATAGCCCCACGCGATCAGCGTGACGACAAGGCCGAAGCCGGCCATCGACGACAGCAGACCCGCCGATGCGAGGTTCAGTCCCCGTTCGGCCTGTAGCGTCGGAATCAGAAACGCCACACCGTTGATGAACACGTTGGCGCTGGTGGTCGCCGCCAGCCCGATCGCCAACATCGACCAACGCAGCGCGGTGCTGGTCGATCCGTCGGTCACCGGGCCATCGTCGCACGATGGTCTCACATCGCTGAATTCACGTTTCAAAATATGAGACACCAGGCGCGGGGAGCGGCCGCATGCGCGACGAGCGCGGCCATTAGGCTAACCGTCATGCGCCTTGGCCGAATCGCGAGTCCCGACGGGGTGGCCTTCGTCAGCATCGACGGCCCCACCGATGATCCGACACAAGCGGTCGCCCGCGAGATCGCCGAACACCCGTTCGGGACGCCTAACTTCACCGGCAGGCAGTGGCCGCTCGCCGACGTGCGCCTGCTCGCCCCGATCCTCGCCAGCAAGGTGGTGTGCGTGGGGAAGAACTACGCCGCCCACATCGAGGAGATGGCCGCGCACGCGAGGAGCAACGAGGGCCACAGCGGAAGGTTCGACGATCCGGTCATCTTCATGAAACCCAACACCGCGATCATCGGGCCCAACGTGCCGATCCAGCTGCCGCCCGACGCCGACCCGGTGCACTTCGAAGGTGAGTTGGCTGTGGTCATCGGCCGCCCGTGCAAGGACGTGCCCGCAGCCCGCGCGGCAGACAGCATCCTCGGCTACACGATCGGCAACGACGTCTCCGCGCGCGACCAGCAGAAGAAGGACGGCCAGTGGACCCGCGCCAAGGGGCACGACACCTTCTGCCCGGTCGGACCGTGGATCGTCACCGATCTCGATGCCTCCGACGTCGAAATCCGTACCGAGGTCAACGGCCAGCTCAAACAGAACAGCAGAACGTCGTTGATGATTCATGACATCGGGGAGATCGTGGAATGGGTCTCGCGCGTGATGACGCTGCTGCCCGGTGACCTGTTGTTGACCGGTACCCCCGAGGGTGTCGGCCCCATCGAGGACGGCGATACCGTCAGCATCACTGTCGGCGGTATCGGAACACTGACTAACCCCGTTGTCCGCAAAGGAAAGTCATGACCGTACGAGTACGGTTCTGCCCATCACCGACCGGCACCCCACATGTCGGGCTGATCCGCACGGCGCTATTCAACTGGGCCTACGCGCGGCATATGGGCGGCACCTTCGTGTTCCGGGTGGAGGACACCGATGCCCAACGCGACAGCGAGGAGAGCTATCTGGCGTTGCTGGATGCGTTGAACTGGCTCGGGCTGAACTACGACGAGGGCCCGGAGATCGGCGGACCCTGCGGTCCTTACCGACAGTCCGAGCGTGGCGACATCTACCGCGACGTGCTGAGTCGACTGCGCGAAGCGGGGGAGGTCTATGAGGCCTTCTCCACCGCCGAAGAAGTCGAGGCGCGGCATGTGGCCGCGGGCCGAAACCCCAAACTGGGCTACGACAACTTCGACCGCGACCTCACCGACGCGCAGCGCGCGGCGTTTCGGGACGAGGGTCGTAGGCCGGTGCTGCGGTTGCGCATGCCCGACGAGGACATCACCTGGTGCGACATGGTTCGCGGTGAGACAACCTTCTCAGCCGGCAGCATGCCCGACTTCGCATTGACCCGTGCCAGCGGAGATCCGCTGTACACCTTGGTCAATCCCGTCGACGACGCGTTGATGAAGATCACCCATGTGCTGCGCGGAGAGGACCTGCTGCCGTCCACACCACGCCAGATCGCGCTGTACCGCGCACTGATCCGAATCGGCGTGGCCGAGCGTGTTCCCGAGTTCGCGCACCTGCCAAGCGTTCTGGGCGAGGGTAACAAAAAGCTTTCCAAGCGCGACCCGCAGTCCAACCTGTTCGTCCACCGCGAGCGCGGGTTCATCCCCGAGGGGCTGCTGAACTACCTGGCGTTGTTGGGCTGGGGAATCGCCGACGACCGTGACCTTTTCACACTCGACGAGATGGTGGCTGCCTTCGACGTGGTCGACGTGAACGCCAACCCCGCCCGTTTCGACCAGAAGAAGGCCGACGCGCTCAACGCCGAACACATCCGGATGCTTAGCGCCGAAGAGTTCGCCGCGCGCTTGGCTGCCTACTTCGCCGAGCACGGCTACACCACAGGGCTCGACGAGAAGCGCTTCGCCGAGGCCGCCGATCTGGTGCAGACCCGCATCGTGGTCCTCGGCGACGCGTGGAACCTGCTGAAATTCCTCAACGAGGACGAGTACCGGCTCGACGAGAAGGCCGCGGCCAAAGAGTTGAAGCCCGATGCGGTCCCGGTGCTCGACGCGGCGCTGGGCGCGCTCGAATCAATCGGCGAATGGAACACCGCGGCGATCGAAGCGGCGCTGAAGGCCGCGCTGTTGGAGAGTTTGGAGCTCAAACCACGCAAGGCGTTCGGTCCGGTGCGGGTGGCGGCCACCGGCGCGGCGGTCAGCCCGCCGCTGTTCGAATCGCTGGAACTGCTGGGCCGCGACCGCACCTTGCAACGGCTGCGCGGCGGGCGTGATCACGCCGCGGCGGCGTGAAAGGTGCCGGTAAATCTTTGGTAGTCTGCACGTCGGCCCGACACAACATGCGGCAACGGTTCACCCGCCGCGTGAATGGTCGGAATAATAGTCTGTGACCAGCGGTTATAGGCAGCCAGTGGGGTATGGTGTAATTGGCAACACAGCTGATTCTGGTTCAGCCATTCTAGGTTCGAGTCCTGGTACCCCAGCCAATCCACCGGGATTGGGCCGACATACCTCGCTGAGCTATGCTGGCCATCCGGACAGCAGTTCTGGCCCCCGTCGTCTAGCGGCCTAGGACGCCGCCCTCTCACGGCGGTAGCGTGGGTTCGAATCCCATCGGGGGTACAAACATCTCGTCGTCGGCGCTGTGCCGGCAGGTTCGGTGAGCGATTTCACAGCCGTCGGGTGAGCGCATCAGCCGCGGCCAGCAGGTCAGCGGCCCACCGCGGACCCGGCCGTCGGCCCATCCGATCGATCGGTCCCGAGACCGACACCGCCGCGACCACCGTGCCGCGACCATCGCGCACCGGAGCCGAGACACTGGCCACCCCTGGTTCGCGTTCCGCGACGCTCTGCGCCCAGCCCCGCTTGCGAACCTCGGCCAGCGCCCGATCGGTGAACTTGGCGGCCGGGAGCACGCTCTGCTGTGTCGCGAGGTCCGCGTAGGCCAGCAGCACCTTGGCCCCCGAGCCGGCCGTCATCGGCAGCCGGGTACCGACCGGCACCGTATCGCGAAGCCCGGCAGGGGGTTCCAGAGCCGCCACACAGATTCGCGCGGTGCCTTCGCGGCGGTAGAGCTGGACGCTCTCGCCGGTGATCTCGCGCAGCCGCGGTAGCACCACCGCACCCGCAGCCAACAGCGGATCGTTGACCTGCCCGGCCAACTCGGTCAGTCCAGGACCCAACCGCCACCGTCCGTCGCCGTTGCGCGCGAGTAATCGATGGGTCTCCAGACCGGCGGCAAGCCGGTGTGCGGTGGCGCGGGGCAGCCCGGTGCGCTCGCACAGTTCGGCAAGGCCACAGGGCGACTCGGCGACCGCATGCAGGACGCCCACCGCTTTGTCGAGCACGCCGATGCCGCTATCCTGTCTCATAAGAAGATACTAGCGTCCCAGATTGTGAGATAGTCAAATGTCTAACGCGAATAAGCCACGCGCTTTGGCGCAAAAAGTGTGGGACGGCCATGTGGTCGCCAAGGGCACGGGCGAGGGTGCGGCACGCGAACCCGACCTGATCTACATCGACCTTCATCTGGTGCACGAAGTCACCAGCCCGCAGGCGTTTGACGGGCTGCGGCTCAACGGGCGCACCGTGCGACGGCCCGATCTGACGATCGCGACCGAGGACCACAACGTGCCCACGATCGACATCGACAAGCCGATCGCCGATCCGGTGTCACGCATTCAGGTCGAGACCCTTCGGCGCAACTGTGAAGAGTTCGGTATCCGGTTGCATCCGATGGGCGACTCCGAACAGGGCATCGTGCACATCATCGGACCGCAACTCGGGTTGACCCAACCCGGCATGACGGTCGTCTGTGGTGACAGCCACACTTCGACCCACGGCGCATTCGGTGCGTTGGCGATGGGCATCGGCACCTCGGAAGTCGAGCATGTCCTTGCGACGCAGACGCTGCCGTTGCGCCCGTTCAAGACCATGGCGATCAACGTCGACGGTGAATTGCCGCCAGGGGTCAGCGCCAAGGACATCATCCTCGCGGTGATCGCGAAGATCGGAACCGGCGGCGGTCAGGGGCACGTCATCGAATACCGGGGCAGCACCATCGAATCGCTGTCGATGGAAGGCCGGATGACGATCTGCAACATGAGCATCGAGGCCGGCGCGCGGGCAGGCATGGTGGCGCCCGACGAGACGACGTTTGAATTCTTACGCGGTCGCCCGCACGCGCCGCAGGGCGCGCAGTGGGAGGAGGCGGTCGAGGCGTGGCGCCAACTGCGCACTGACGACGGCGCCGAATTCGACACCGAGGTGTACATCGACGCCGCGACTCTGAGTCCGTTCGTCACGTGGGGGACCAACCCCGGGCAGGGTGTGCCGCTGGCGGGATCGGTGCCCGATCCCGAACTGATGCTCGACGACGGTGCGCGTCAGGCAGCCGAAAAGGCGTTGGCTTACATGGACCTTCGGCCCGGGATGGCCATGCGGGAGATCGCCGTCGACACGGTCTTTGTCGGCTCGTGCACCAACGGACGGATCGAGGACCTGCGCGTGGTGGCCGACGTGCTGAGGGATCGCACCGTCGCCGATGGTGTCCGGATGCTCATCGTGCCGGGTTCGATGCGGGTGCGTATGCAAGCCGAATCCGAAGGCCTCGGCGACATCTTCACCGCCGCGGGCGCCGAGTGGCGCCAGGCCGGGTGCTCGATGTGTCTGGGGATGAACCCCGACCAGCTGTCACCGGGTCAGCGCTGCGCATCGACGTCCAACCGCAACTTTGAAGGTAGGCAAGGCAAAGGCGGCCGTACCCACCTGGTGTCGCCGGCCGTCGCCGCCGCCACCGCGGTGCGGGGCACGTTGTCTTCGCCCGCCGACCTGCCCGCAGCTACGACTCGATAAGGGGAGCCGTCATGGAAGCATTTCGCACTCACACCGGAATCGGGGTGCCGCTGCGCCGGTCCAACGTGGACACCGACCAGATCATCCCGGCGGTCTATCTGAAGCGGGTCACCCGAACGGGTTTCGAAGACGGGTTGTTCGCCGCCTGGCGCAACGATCCGTCTTTCGTGCTGAACCTGCCGCCGTTCGACAGGGGTTCGGTCTTGGTCGCCGGACCCGACTTCGGCACCGGTTCCTCACGCGAGCATGCGGTCTGGGCACTGATGGACTACGGCTTCCGTGTCGTGATCTCGTCCCGCTTCGCCGACATATTTCGGGGCAATGCGGGCAAGGCCGGCCTCTTGGCGGCCGAAATTTCTCAGGATGACGTCGAAGTCTTGTGGAAGCTGATCGAACAGCAGCCCGGACTGGAAATCACTGCGAATCTTCAAGATCGGAATATCGTCGCCGGAACGGTTATGGTGCCGTTCACGATTGACGATTACACCGCCTGGCGACTGCTCGAAGGACTCGACGATATAGGCCTTACGCTGCGAAAATGCGATGACATCGAATCGTATGAAGCACGCCGGCCGCACTGGAAACCGCACACTCTGCCGGCGTGACAGTTGGCCCCGGCGAGCCGAAATCGCCATTGTCGAAGCCGCTCCCTTAGCCCCCCGGCAGGAGGCTAAGGGGGGCAAGAAAGTTCGCCAGTTTCACTTGAAATTGCGCGTGGCTCTTGGAAATCAATAGGTAATGGGTTTACCGTGTCCACTAGTCGGTCCAAGGAGGGCCACTAGTTTCGGAGGTTTGCATGAATAAAGCGGAGCTCATCGACGTACTCACGGAGAAGCTGGGCACCGATCGTCGGCAGGCAACCGCTGCGGTGGAGAATGTCGTTGACACCATCGTGCGCGCGGTCCACAAGGGTGACAGCGTCACCATTACCGGCTTCGGCGTTTTCGAACAGCGTCGTCGTGCCGCCCGTGTCGCGCGTAACCCGCGCACAGGCGAGACCGTAAAGGTCAAGCCCACGTCGGTGCCGGCGTTCCGGCCCGGCGCGCAATTCAAGGCGGTTGTCTCTGGGGCGCAGCGCCTCCCGGCCGAAGGCCCGGCCGTGAAGCGCGGTGTGACAGGCGGTACGGCCCGCAAGGCCGCCAAGAAGACGGCGAAGAAGGCTGCCAAGAAGTCGCCGGCGAAGAAGGCCGCTACCAAGCGGACTGCTGCAAAGAAGACCGCGAAGAAGGCACCGGCCAAGAAGGCCGCGAAGAAGTCGCCGGCGAAGAAGGCCGCTACCAAGCGGACTGCTGCAAAGAAGACCGCGAAGAAGGCACCGGCCAAAAAGGCCGCTACCAAGCGGACTGCTGCCAAGAAGACCGCGAAGAAGGCACCGGCCAAGAAGGCCGCAGCCAAGCGCGGCCGCAAGTAAGTTCCTACGCACAGATACGCCGTGGGTCACTGCGACCCACGGCGTATCTACGTGCTACGACCTGGCCGCTAGCGGGCTTTCGAGATGGTCGGCAGCGATCAGTTTGCCGTCGAACATCGACATCACCCAGGTACTGCCTTTGCGGTTGCGCGACTTGTCCGGGCGCACGCCGTCGCGTTCGCACCACCATTCGATCAGCCCCGGAATCACCTTGCCCTGTGTGCAGATCGCCGGGACACCGTCGGCGGCGGCGATTTCCAGGATGCGGCGTCGCGTCGCCTTGTGGTCGTCTGAATATGCTTCCTCGGTCAACAACGGTTCGCGCTCGATGGTCGTCGCCAACTCCTCGGCCAGCGGCTCCAATGTCTGCACGCATCGCGCCCGATCGGCCGCGTAGAGGGTGTCGGCGCCGAACGCCGACAGCACACCAACCAGTGATTCGGCCTGGGCGCGGCCGCGCTTGTCCAGTGGGCGCTTTCGGTCGTCGCCCTTGTAGCGGGACTTGCTCCCCGCGGTGGCGTGCCGCACGATCAGCACCGTCTTGGTGTCGACCGGAAGCTTGATGAAGCGGCGCAGCACCTTTCGATCGTGCGGATACTCCAATTGTTTCATCGCCTCGGAAACGGGTAACCATTTCAGTTCGTCGACCTCGTCGGTCGGGCTGAAATTTCCGGCTACTGTGCGTGCCGCCCAGTAGCGGACCTTCTTGACGCCTCCTTCGACGGGATAGCTCACCGAGGCGAGCCGACGGCCCAGATGTGCGGTGTATCCGGTCTCCTCACGGACTTCACGCACTGCGGTAACCGGCTCGGTCTCGCCCGGGTCGAGCTTGCCCTTCGGTAGCGACCAATCGTCGTAGCGGGGTCGGTGAACGATCGCGACCTCCGGTGCGGCCGGGTCGCCGTTCGGGCGCCACAGCACCGCGCCCGCTGCGTATATTGGCTTATCGGCACCTGCGACGTCGGATGTCTCCTTCGGCACGTCAACTCCTGCAGCTCAATCGGGCCACCTGATCGCGTCACGGATGCCGGCGACTCTCCATCAACGACACCTGATGGTCGCGCACCGTCTCCCCGTGCTGTGGTGAGGCCGTCCATTTTCCGTCCATGTCCAGTTCCCAGCAGCGGGTGGCGGGGTCCAGCGCCGACTCGAAGATGTCGTGCAGTTGCGCCTTCAGACGCCGATCCTTCACGTGTGCCATCACTTCCACTCGCCGGTCGAGATTACGATGCATCATGTCAGCGCTGCCGATCCAGAACTCGTCGATGGCGTTGAAGTGAATAATCCGTGAGTGTTCGAGGAAACGGCCGAGTATCGAGCGCACCACGATGTTTTCGGAGTAGCCGACGGCTTGCGGCCGTAGCGCACAAATCCCGCGCACCACGACCTCCACGCGTACGCCCGCCTGCGACGCTCGGTAGAGCGCATCGATCACCTGCTCGTCGACCAACGCGTTGGCTTTCAGCCGGATCCGGCCCTCGCCGCCGTCCCGGGTGGCCGCTATTTCGCGTTCGATGCGTTCGATGATGCCCTTGCGCACGCCGTACGGGGCGACCAACAGGTTGCGGTAGGCGTCCTTGCGGGAGTAGCCCGTCAGCGAGTTGAACAGGTCGGTCAGATCCGCGCCGATGTCCGGTGCTGCGGTCAGAAGGCCGATGTCCTCATACAACCGGGCGGTCTTGCTGTTGTAGTTGCCGGTGCCGATGTGGCAGTAGCGCCGGATCGTGGAACCCTCGCGACGCACCACGAGCGCGGTCTTGCAATGGGTTTTCAGGCCGACGAGCCCGTACACCACGTGCACACCCGCTTGTTCCAGCGTGCGCGCCCACTTGATGTTGGCCTGTTCGTCGAAGCGCGCCTTGATCTCGACGAGCGCCACCACCTGCTTGCCCGCTTCGGCGGCGTCGATGAGCGAGTTGACGATCGGCGAGTCGCCCGAAGTGCGGTACAGCGTCTGCTTGATCGCCAAGACGTTGGGGTCGGCTGCGGCCTGCTCGATGAACCGTTGCACGGTCGTGGAGAACGAATCGTAGGGGTGGTGGACCAGCACATCACCGTCGCGCAGGGTCGAGAAGATGCTCTTGGGCGTCTCGCGTTCGCCGAACGCGGGCGGAGTGGCGGGTACGAACGGCCGGTCCTTGAGGGCCGGGCGGTCGAGCCGGTAAACCTGCCACAGCGCCGAGAGGTCCAAAAGGCCCGGCACCTCGATGACGTCCCCGGTGTCCACCTCGAGTTCACGCAACAGCAACTCGAGCATGCCCTCGGTCATGTCGTCGGAAACTTCCAAGCGCACCGGCGAACCGAAACGCCGCCGCGCCAATTCCCGCTCCAGCGCCTGCAGAAGATCCTCGTCGCGGTCTTCCTCCACCTCGAAATCGGCGTTGCGCGTGATGCGGAACGCGTGGTGCTCGACGATCTCCATGCCCGGAAACAGCACGGGAAGAAACGCCGCGATCAGTTCCTCCATCGGAAGAAACCGCGCGACATGGTCGGCGTCGTCGCGGGCCCCCAGTTCGACGAACCGGTCCACGTTGTCGGGCACCTTGATTCGGGCGAAATGCTGGCCGCCGTCGTCGGGGTGTTTGACAGTGATCGCCAGGTTCAGGCTCAAGCCGCTGACGAACGGAAACGGGTGGGCGGGGTCGACGGCCAACGGGGTCAGCACGGGGAACACCTGCTCGTGAAAGTAGGTGGACAACCGGGTCCGTTCGGACTCGTCGAGTTCGGACCATGTCACGATCACGATGCCTTCGTCGGCCAGTGCGGGGCGCACGGAGTCGAGGAATACGTGCGCATGTCTGTCGGCGATCTGTTGTGTGCGTTCACTGATCCGGCGCAGTTGCTCCCGCGGCGACAGGCCGTCTGCCGAACGTACCGACAGCCCCATCTCGTCGCGGCGTTTGAGACCCGCGACGCGCACCATGTAGAACTCGTCGAGGTTGGACGCGAAGATGGCCAGGAACTTGGCCCGCTCCAGCAACGGCAGCGACGTGTCGGCGGCCAGCGCGAGCACCCGCGCATTGAAATCCAGCCAACTCAATTCGCGGTTGAGGTAACGATCCTCTGGCAGCGCATCCTCGACTGCCGGCGATGTCGCCGCAGGCGGGGCTTTCGGCGCCGAATCCGCCGGGGACGGCCTCGCCTGCGGCGCCGAGCCCACGTCCGGCGCCGCCGTCGACGTGGCGGTGGACGTCGACGGGGCGTCGTCGGCGCGGATCTGGGTTTCGGCTTCCGTCATGCCTTGATGATCCCTTACCGCGGGTGGTCCTGCCACCGCCTCAGCGCGTTGAATCGATCGCTGCCGCGGTCGCCGCGCCGACGCCGAGACGGCGCGCCACCAGCAGATCATCGGGGGTGTCGATGTCACACCGCAGGCCCGGCCACGGTCCGGTCAACTCGATGGCACCCGAGTTGCGATGGCGTCGTGCAGAATCAGGACCGAATTGAGGCGTCAACGCCACACCGAAGGCCAGTAGTGCCGACGTGCCGGTGCCGTGCCGGTCGCCGACGAAACTGCGCCGGTATCGACGGCCGGCGGCGATCGCGTCGGCAAGCTCCTGCGGCTGCAATGCGGGCAGGTCACCTTGCAGCACAACGATATTGGGAGTCTCGTCGCGCACCTCGGCCTCAGCCACCGCGATGGCGTTGTTCAGCGGGTTGTGATGGCCCTCGGGGGTCGGGTCGGTGAGCACACGTGCGCCGAGTTCGCGCACGGCATCGGCGGCGTCGTCGTCGGGTGTCACAACGGTTATGCCACGCACGTCGGCGACCGCCGACGCGGCGGTGATGGTGTCGATCAGCATGGCCAGCACGACGTTTTCCCGGGTGCTCGCGGAGAACACCGGAGCCAGCCTGGTCTTGGCGGCGCCGAGTCGTTTGACGGCGATCACCAGTCCGATGTCGCTCTCGCATGACCCGCTCATACGCGTCATCCTGCCAGCAGAGTTCTGCGCGCTAGGGTGAAGGCGTGGTCAAGGCAGCGGTGATGGGTGCCGGTGCGTGGGGCACGGCGCTGGCCAAGGTGCTCGCCGACGCCGGCACCGAGGTGAGGTTGTGGGCCCGTCGTCGGCAGCTGGCCGACGAGATCAACACCACGCACCGCAACGCCACATACCTGGGAGATGTGGCGCTGCCACCGTCGATCCGCGCGACCAGCGATCCCGCCGATGCGCTTTTCGGCGCCTGCACGGTGCTGCTGGCGGTGCCGTCGCAGACCCTGCGCGCCAACCTCGAACAGTGGAAAGATGCGATCGGCGACGACGTGACGTTGGTCAGCCTGGCCAAGGGCATCGAGCTCGACACGCTGATGCGGATGAGCCAGGTAATCGTGCAAGTCACCGGCGCGGATTGGGAACGCGTCGCCGCCGTCAGCGGCCCGAACCTGGCAAGCGAGATCGCCCAGGAGCAACCCGCCGCCACCGTGGTGGCTTGTAGCGACTCCGGGCGCGCGGTCGCGCTGCAGCGTGCCATGTCCACCGGTTACCTCCGCCCGTACACCAACGCCGACGTGATCGGCGCCGAGGTTGGTGGCGCATGCAAGAACGTCATCGCGCTGGCGTGCGGGATGGCCGCCGGGGTGGGACTGGGGGAGAACACCGCGGCCGCCATCATCACCCGCGGACTCGCCGAAATCATGCGCCTGGGAATCGCGTTGGGCGCCAAGCCGGCGACGCTGGCCGGACTGGCCGGCATCGGTGACCTGGTTGCAACCTGCATGTCACCGCACTCACGCAACCGGTCCTTCGGCTACCGGCTTGGTCGCGGCGGCACGATGGAATCGGCGATGCTGGCCGCAGGCGGTCAGGTCGCCGAAGGTGTCGCATCATGCCAGTCGGTGCTGGCGCTGGCGCAGAGCTACGACGTGGAGATGCCGTTGACCGACGCCGTCGTTCGGGTATGCCACAAGGGGTTATCGGTCGACGAGGCGGTCGCGCTGCTGCTCGGTCGTAGCACGAAGCCGGAGTAGCGGGATGGACGCCCAGTACGGCGACTCCACCCGCAGCGTCAAAGCGGTGGGTACAGAACCCATTCCGGGCAGTCCGGTGATGCCCCCTCCGGTGCCCGCGGCCGCCTACCACCTCTCGCCCGACGAGACCGAGCCGGTGGATTTCTACGGCCGCAACTCCAACCCGACATGGCGTCGTCTCGAGGCAGCGCTCGCCGAACTCGAAGGTGCGGCAGCGGCGCTGACGTTCGGCTCCGGTATGGCCGCGATCACCTCCGCGCTGCGGGCGCTGGCCAAACCGGGCACGAAATTGCTCATCCCAGCCGACGGCTACTATCAGGTCCGCCGCTATGCCGCTGAATACCTTGTGCCACACGGTGTTACGGTAGTCGAAGCGGTGTGCGCCGACATGTGCGCGGCGGCCGCCGACGCCGACGTCGTCCTCGCGGAGACGCCGGTGAACCCCGGGCTCGACGTTGTCGACCTACACCGGTTGGCGATGCACTGCCGAAGCCGCGGCACCATCCTCGTCGTCGACAACACCACGGCGACGCCCCTGGGCCAGCAGCCGTTGTCGTTGGGCGCCGATCTCGTGGTCGCCAGCGCCACCAAGGGGTTGTCGGGCCACAGCGATCTGGTCGCCGGCTATGTGGCGGGCAGTCACCCCGAGTTGATGGAGGTTGTGGCGCGGGAGCGGCTGTTGGCCGGGCCGATCCTCGGGGCGTTCGACGCATGGCTGGTGTTGCGTGGCATCGGCAGCGCGGGGCTGCGGTTCGAACGGCAGTCGCAGAACGCCCAGGCGCTGGCGGTGATGTTGCGCAGCCACCCGGCGGTGCGTTCGGTGCGGTATCCGGGGCTGCCCGACGACCCGTCGCATCGGGTCGCCGCACAACAGATGAAGCGCTTCGGCGGACTCCTTGGTGTCGAACTCGAGAGCGCCGAAGCGGTGCACGCGCTGGTGGCGCGCAGCACGCTGTTGATCTCCTCGACCAGCTTCGGCGGAATCCACACCTCGGTCGACCGCCGCGCCCGCTGGGGTGACGCGGTCAGCGACGGGTTCGCGCGCATCTCGTTGGGCATCGAGGACATCGACGACCTGATCGCCGACGTCGAACAGGCGCTTGGCTGAAAACACCACGTCGCCGCGTCGACATCATCGCATTGGGCCTCGGGCGGTAGCCTCTCTAGGTTGTGACTGCCCACAGTGACTCCGGCTCGGAGCGCATCCGGGTCGCCGTTGTCTACGGCGGACGCAGCTCCGAGCACGCGATCTCATGCGTCTCTGCAGGCAGCATCCTGCGCCATCTGGATCCGGCGCGCTTCGATGTCACTGCGGTCGGCATCACGCCGCAGGGCGCATGGGTGCTCACCGACGCCCAACCCGACACCCTGGCGATCACCGACGGGCGGCTGCCCGAAGTGACCGAGGCGTCGGGCACCGAACTGGCTCTGGCCGCCGATCCCGGCCGTCGCGGCCAACTGCTGTCGCTGGAACGGGGCGCCGGTGAGCTGCTTGCCGCGGTGGACGTGGTGTTCCCCGTGCTGCACGGCCCCTACGGCGAGGACGGCACGATCCAGGGGCTGCTCGAGCTCGCCGGTGTGCCGTACGTCGGCGCCGGCGTGTTGGCCAGCGCGGCAGGTATGGACAAGGAGTTCACGAAGAAGCTGCTCACCGCGGCGGGCCTGCCGATCGGCGATCACGTGGTGCTGCGCCCGCGCGACGATACACTGGAGCTGGAGGCACGTGAACGGCTCGGTCTGCCCGTCTTCGTCAAACCGGCCCGGGGCGGCTCATCGATCGGCGTCAGCCGCGTCACCGCGTGGGATCGGCTGCCCGACGCGATCGCACAGGCCCGGCGCCACGACCCGAAAGTGATCGTCGAGGCCGCGATACCGGGACGCGAATTGGAATGCGGGGTGCTGGAATTCCCCGACGGCTGTGTCGAGGCGAGCGCGATCGGCGAGATCAGGGTGGTCGCCGCGCAGGGCCGCGAGGACGGATTCTACGACTTCGCGACCAAATATCTCGAAGAGGCCGCCGAACTCGACGTGCCCGCCAAGGTCGACGACGACACTGCGGATGCGTTGCGCAGCTTGGCTATTCGCACGTTTCACGCCATCGACTGCCAGGGGCTGGCCCGCGTCGACTTCTTTTTGACCGACGACGGCCCGGTGGTGAACGAGATCAACACCATGCCGGGCTTCACCACGATCTCGATGTATCCGCGGATGTGGGCTGCCAGCGGCGTGGACTATCCGACGTTGTTGGCCACCATGGTCGAAACGGCCGTTGCGCGCGGCACCGGCCTGCGTTAGCCCACCGGCGCTGGGTCAACGCGGGTGGTAGGCAAGGATTTAGCGATCGCTTCCGAGATCTCCTGAATCGGTGTCGGCCCGGAATCCTGCGGCAGGGTCAGCGCGATGTAGACGGGCCGGTCGACGGCATACCACGTGCTGCGCCCCGCCTCGGAGACCTGAAACCAGCTCACCGCATCGACGACCTGCAGCGGAGTGCCGACTATGAATTCGGCGGGCCGCTCTAGCCCACAGCGCAAGATGACCGCCTCACGGTCGGGGTCGGTGCGCCACGCCGCTGATCCGGGCGGTGCGGGTTCGGCCAGGCGGGCACGGTCGAAATCGCCCAGCTTGTCCGGCAGCGCGTCGACGAGCGCGTCGCACTCGGGGCTCTGCGCCTCGGGTGCGGGCACCGCCACGATCCCCACCACCTGTTGTTCGGCGGGGGTCTCGCGCAGCGCCGCGACCGCCAGGATCGCGACGACGGCACCCACCGCCACCACCACCGCCGCGATCAGCAGCGCCCGCGGCGGACCGTCTCGCTCCTCGGAGTCCACAGTCCAACTCTATGGCCGCATAGACTCCACGCCGCAGGGACCGGTGCAGCACGGGTTCCGGGGAGGTGACATGGCGACAGACGATCCCGCCGAGACCCTCGCGAGCCAGGGCGAGTTCGAGGTGATCTCGCGGTTGGTGGCCGATCGCGAACAACCCCCGGCGGTGGCACTCGGCCCCGGCGACGACGCGGCGGTGCTGTATACCCCCGACGGAAAGACGGTGGTGTCCACCGACATGCTGGTGGCCCAGCGGCACTTCCGGCTCGACTGGTCCACCCCGTATGACGTCGGGCGCAAGGCGATCGCCCAAAACGCCGCCGACATCGAGGCGATGGGGGCACGCGCCACAGCGTTCGTCGTCGCGTTCGGCGCACCGTCGGACACCGCAACGGCCCAGGCGCTCGAACTCGCCGACGGTATGTGGCACGAGGCGCTGCTGCTGGGTGGCGGCATCGTCGGGGGTGATCTGGTGAGCGCCCCACAATGGGTGATCTCGGTGACCGCGCTCGGCGACCTCGACGGCCGTGGACCGGTGCTGCGCAGCGGCGCCCAAGTGGGTGACACCGTGGCCGTGACTGGGACGCTGGGGCATTCGGCAGCCGGATATACGTTGTGGCACAACTCGATTAATGCGTTTGACGGGCTACGACGACGTCACCTGGTTCCCGAACCGCCGTATGGGCAGGGGCGGGTCGCCGCCGACGCCGGCGCTACCGCGATGACCGATGTGTCCGACGGGTTGCTGGCCGACCTCGGGCATATCGCCTCAGCCTCGGGTGTGGTCGTGGAGGTGTCAACGGACATGTTGAGGGGCGATCGCGAGGCCGTCGATGCCGCGGCGGCGGCGGTCGGCGCCGACCCGTGGGCGTGGGTGCTCGGCGGCGGTGAGGACCACGCGCTGGTCGCGGCGTTCGTGGATGCGGTGCCCGAGGGATGGCGGGTGATCGGGCGGGTGCTCGCCGGCGCGCCGCGGGTGCTGGTCGATGGCGCCGAATGGCAGGGCGATCCCGGCTGGCAGTCGTTTGACTCGTTAAGGTGACGGATCGTGACGGTGTACGCGATCGCGCAACTGAAGTTCACGGACCGTCGCGCCTATGACCGCTACCAGGCGCGCTTCATGGAGGTCTTTTCACGGTATGCCGGGACGCTGCTTGCCGCCGACGAAACTCCTCAGCTCGTGGAAGGCCAGTCGGATCGAGACAAGGTGGTGCTGATGTCGTTTCCCGACGAAGCGTCGTTTCATCGGTGGGCGCAATCACCTGAGTACCAAGAGATCTCCAAGGACCGCCAAGCCGGGGCGGATGCCGTGGTGCAGTTGATCAAGGGGCTGACGTGACGGCGCGACCGCTGGGCGAACTCGTCGAGGAAGGCTGGGCCAACGCGCTGGAACCGGTGGCGCCGCAGGTCGCCCAGATGGGGGAGTTTCTGCGTGCCGAGCTGGCTGCGGGTAACGGGTACTTGCCTGCCGGTCAGAATGTGTTGCGGGCCTTCACCTTTCCGTTCGATCAGGTCAGGGTGCTGATCGTGGGGCAGGATCCGTATCCCACGCCAGGCCACGCGGTCGGGCTGAGCTTCTCGGTGGCCGCCGACGTGCGTCCGCTGCCGCGAAGCCTGGAGAACATCTTCACCGAATACGGCAAGGACCTCGGTCATCCGCCGCCGGCCAACGGCGATCTCACGCCGTGGGCCGAGCGCGGGGTGATGCTGCTCAACCGGGTGCTCACCGTGCGGCCCGGCAGCCCGGCGTCACATAGCGGTAAGGGCTGGGAAGCGGTGACCGAATGTGCGATCAAGGCACTGGTCGCCCGCAAGCAGCCGCTGGTGGCGGTGCTGTGGGGGCGCGACGCGTCCACCTTGAAACCGATGCTCGAGGGCAACGACTGTGTGTCGATCGAGTCGCCGCACCCATCACCGCTGTCGGCCTCACGGGGCTTCTTCGGCTCGCGCCCGTTCAGCCGGGCCAACGAGCTGCTGGAGAAGATGGGCGCCGACCCGGTCGACTGGCGCCTCACCTAGGCCGTTAACCCGCCGAGCCGCCCGCACCTTCCGCCGAGATCGACGTTGCGGCGCGTTTCACTCGCACTTTGCCGCGCGTTTGTCCCTCTGGGCGCGACAAGTGCGCTTCTACGTGCCGGGGATCGGCGGCGGCGACGGAATCGGTGGCGGTGACGGGATCGGTGGCGGCGAGGGGATGTCGGGCCCCGGAATCTCGACGGTGGCGTCGGGCGGCGGACCTGCGGTGGTCTCGGCCGGCAGTTCGGGCGATGGCGTCGTCGGCGCCGGCGTCTCGACCGTCGTTTCGACCGTTGTTTCGACCGACGTCGTAGTCGTCGTCGTGGTGGTGGTCTCGGAATCGGCGGCGTCGTCGCCACCGCAGGCCGTCACCAACGACGCCACCGCAATTCCGGAGGCCAGCGCGAACAGTTTCGGTTTAGATGCTCCGCGTGAGGTCATGAAGCCACCACTTACCCGAGACGGCAGGCGTTCAAACGCCTGGCCGGGGTGACTGTCACGTCGGGAACATCGATTCGCGCGCCGGACCACCGTCGCGCCGAGATCGACGTTCTGGCGCTCTTCACTCGCACTTTCCCGCCCGTTTGTCCCTTTCGGCGCAAAGGAGGGCGCAAAAGCGGGTCAGTTCTGGGGGGTCATCGTCACTTCGGGAACATCGATATCCGGTGAGGGAATCTCGATGGTGTTGTCGCCCTCGCCTTCGCCCTCGGTGGTTTGGGGCGCCTCAGTGGTCGTCTCGGTCGTGGTGGTGGTCGTGGTTTCGGTGTCGGCGGTCTGGCTGTCGCCGCATGCCGCTAACAGCCATCCAGCGGCAAGGGCTCCGCTGATGGTGACCAGTACAGGACGAGCGTATCCAGCGTGCATTTGTGACCGTTCCTTCCGACCGGGCCGGGTGCCCGATCTCCCGGTCAGCCTTTCCCGCCCGCGGCGATGCTAAACGTCGCCGTCACCGGGCAGCGTCAGGCGCGCGCGACCTTGCCGGCCTTGATGCACGACGTGCACGCGTTGATGCGCTTCTTGTTCCCGCCGGGAACGGCGGCGTGCACGGTCTGCACGTTCGGATTCCACCGACGGCTGGACCGGCGATGGGAGTGCGACACCGACTTGCCGAAGCCGGGGCCCTTCCCGCAGATATCGCAGACGGCAGCCATATGTAGAACTCCTCGGATCAGTACTTGGGGGTCCGGACTTCGTCCGCCGCGCGTCGCGACGGGGCCGACCCAACAACCTGATCAGGATACCGGCAGCTGCATTGATCACCAAAATAGGCGCTGTAAAGCTGTCGGCGCCCTCGAACGCGAGCTTGTGCGCGACGTCCGCGTGAAATCTCGCAGACAAGCTCACATCGGGCGCAAAGGGCGACCCGAACAGTGTGTCGGCGCCGTCAGCCGGAGTCGTTAGGCTGACGCCCACGGCGGCATCGGAGCGGCGATATCTGGCGGGAGGTGGGCATGTCGGGTCGACGGCTGGACGCCTCTGCGCTGCGGGGTTGGGCGCACACCGCCGTCGGCGACCTCATCACCCACACCGACGAGATCAACCGGCTCAACGTGTTCCCCGTCGCTGACGCCGACACCGGCACGAACATGCTGTTCACCATGCGTTCGGCGTGGGCGCAGGCCGACGCCCTGCCCGACACCGATGACATCGCGCAGGTGGCAGCGGCGCTGGCCCGCGGCGCGCTGCACGGCGGCCGCGGCAACTCCGGGGTCATCCTGTCCCAGATCCTGCGCGGGCTCGCCGACGTCAGCGCCGAAGCAGCCGCGCAGCGGCGTGCGGTGCTGGTCGAGGTCGACGGCGCCCTGCTGGCCTCGGCGCTTCGCCGGGCGGTCACGCTGGTGGTCGCCTCGATCGGCCAACCTGTACCCGGCACCATCTTCACCGTGCTGAGAGAGGCGGCCAACGCCGCCGAGCAGGCGGTTGCCCACGGCTCCGAGCTGGCCGACGTGCTGCTGGCCGCCGGTGATGCCGCGGCCGTCGCCCTGGACAAGACACCCGGGCAGCTCGCCGTATTGGCCGAGGCCGGCGTGGTCGACGCCGGTGGGCGGGGCCTGCTGGTGCTGCTGGACGCGATGAGCGCCACCGTGACAGAACACGCGCCCAGCAGGCCCGAGTACGTGCCGACGCCACCGCACGCCCATGACGCCGTCGCCGCCGACACCACTGCACCGCCGCAGTTCGAGGTGATGTACCTGCTCACCGGCTGCGACGCCGGCGGGGTGGAGAAGCTGCGCGGCGAACTGGACCGGCTCGGCGATTCGGTGGCCATAGCCGCCGCCGGCGCCGGCGGGCAGTACTCGGTGCACGCGCACGTCGACGACGCCGGAGCCGCCGTCGAGGCAGGGCTGTCCGTGGGAACACCGAACCGCATCCAGATCACGTCGCTCACCGGCACCAGCGGTGCCCGCCCGTCGGGCGGATGGGCGCGGGAGCGGGCCGTCCTTGCAGTCGTCGACGGGGTAGGGGCGCAAGAACTGTTCGCGGGCGAAGGCGCACACGTGCTGCGGGTGCTACCGGATACCCCGGTCAGCGCCAAGCATCTGCTGCACGCGCTGGTCGACGCGGGCGCAGCCCAGGCCATGGTGTTGCCCAATGGCTACGTCGCCGCCGAGGAACTGGTCGCGGGGTGTACCGCAGCGATCGGCTGGGGGATCGACGTGGTGCCGGTGCCTGCGGCGTCGATGGTGCAGGGGCTGGCCGCGCTGGCCGTTCACGACGCCGAGCGCCAAGCCGTCGACGACGGCTACACAATGGCCCGCGCCGCGGCGGGCGCCCGGCACGGTTCGGTGCGGGTGGCCACCGAGGCGGCGCTGACCTGGGCAGGAACGTGCAAACCGGGGGACGGGTTGGGGATCTCGGGCGACGAGGTGCTGATCGTCGACGACGACGTGGCCGCCGCGGGTGCCGGGTTGATCGACCTGCTGCTGGCCGCGGGCGGCGAACTGGTCACCGTGCTCACCGGCGCCGGCGCCGACGGCAGCGTCGCCGCGGCGCTGCAGGAGCATGTGCACCGCCAACACCTCGGCATCGAGCTCGTCACCTACCACACCGACCACCAAGGCGATGCGCTGCTGATCGGGGTGGAGTAGCGGTGGCCTCCCTCGGCGATCGACTCGTCTACATCGTCGGCAAGAAGGCCGCAGAACCGCTGGAGGAACACTTCGGCATCCGCACCGTCGACGACCTGTTGCGGCACTATCCGCGCAAGTACAGCGACGGCATGACGGTCCTGGAAGAGGGCGAGGAACTCGAAGAAGGCGAACACGTCACGTTCGTCGACACCATCACCGACACAAAAGTCGGTGAGATGAAGCCGCAATACGACAAGAAGTCCAAGAAGGTGCGCAAACGCAAATGGCTGCGGGTAACCCTTGGCGATCGGCGCTCGCCAGTCACCGCGACGTTCTTCAACGCGGACTGGATGCTCGACGACCTGGTCGTCGGCACCCGGCTGATGTTGTCGGGAGAAGTCAAGTACTTCCGGCGCACACTGCAACTGACGCACCCCGCCTTTCTGGTGTTGGAATCGCCGAAGGGCAAGACGTTCGGCACCAAGTCGCTCAAGACCATCGCCTCGGCGTCGCGAGCAACCGGTGAGGACGTGTTGTCGGCGTTCGAACGGGAGTTCTTCCCGATCTATCCCGCCAACAAGAAGATGCAGAGTTGGGACATCTACGCGTGTGTGCGCCAGGTGCTCGACGTGCTCGATCCCATCGAGGAGCCGCTACCGAAAAGGCTTCTGCAGCAGCATGATCTGATCACCGAAGACCAGGCGCTTCGCGCCATCCACGTCGCCGAGAACAAGGTCGAACGCGAACGGGCCCAGCGCAGGCTCACCTACGACGAAGCGATAGGCCTGCAATGGGCGCTGGTGAAGCGGCGGTACAGCGATGTGAGCGAGTCCGGTCCGGTCGCCCCGCTGCGCGACGACGGCCTGGTGGCGGCGTTGCGCGGACGGCTGCCGTTCGAATTGACCGACGGTCAGACCGAAGTGCTCGACGTCATCGCTGCCGAGCTGGCGGCCAGCAGGCCGATGAACCGCATGCTGCAAGGCGAGGTGGGTTCGGGTAAGACGATCGTCAGCGTGCTGGCGATGTTGCAGATGGTCGACGCGGGCTACCAGTGCGCGCTGCTGGCGCCGACGGAAGTTCTTGCCGCCCAACATGACCGATCGGTGCGCGACGTGCTCGGACCCCTCGCAATGGCGGGCCAGCTCGGTGGCGCGGACGGTGCGACCCGGGTGGCACTGTTGACCGGGTCGATGTCGGCTGCGCAGAAGCGTGCGGTGCGTGACGAGGTCGCCAGCGGTGAGGCGGGCATCGTCATCGGTACCCATGCGCTGTTGCAGGACGCCGTCGAATTTCACCGGCTGGGCATGGTCGTCGTCGACGAACAACACCGGTTCGGCGTGGAGCAGCGAGATCGCCTGCGCAGCAAAGCCCCCGACGGAGTGACGCCGCATCTGTTGGTGATGACCGCCACGCCGATCCCGCGCACCGTCGCCCTGACCCATTACGGGGACCTGGAGACCTCGACATTGCGCGAACTGCCCCGCGGCAGGCAACCGATCGCCACCAACACCATCTTCATCGCCAAGCACCGGTCCTGGCTGGACCGGGCCTGGCAGCGCATCACCGAAGAGGTCCGCGCGGGCCGACAGGCCTATGTGGTCGCCTCGCGCATCGACGCCGACGACAAACCCAAGGGCGCGGAGGATCCCGAGCGGCAGAGGGTGCCGCCGCCGGTCACCGTCGTCGACCTGTTCGAGGGGTTGCGCCAAGGCCCGCTTTCGGGGCTGCGGCTCGGGCTGATGCACGGTCGACTGCCCGTCGACGAAAAAGACGCGGTGATGGGCGCGTTCCGGGCCGGTGAAATCGACGTGCTGGTGTGCACCACGGTCATCGAGGTCGGCGTCGACGTGCCCAACGCGACGGTGATGCTGGTGATGGACGCCGACCGGTTCGGCATCAGCCAGCTGCACCAGTTGCGGGGCCGGATCGGCCGCGGTGAGCACCCCAGCCTGTGCCTGCTGGCCACCAACCTTGCCGAGGACTCCAAGGCCGGCGCGCGCCTGAAGGCCGTCGCCTCCACGCTGGACGGCTTCGAACTCGCCGACCTCGACCTGAAGGAGCGCCATGAGGGAGATGTGCTGGGGCACACTCAATCCGGGCGGGCGATCACGCTGAGATTCCTGTCGCTGGTGGAGCACCTGGAGATCATCCTGGCCGCCAGGAAGTTCTGTGAAGAGATGTATCAGAACAACCCGACCGATGCCGGGCTGGCCATGCTGGCCGCACCGTTCACCGACACCGACCGCGTCGAGTACCTCGAGAAGTCATGAACCGCAAGCGCTTTCTGTGGCTGGCCGCGTTCGTCGCACTCTCCGTGCTCGTCGCGGTGCAGACCACCGCGTCGACCGGACAGCACGCCCCGGTTGCCTCCGACGCGGAGATACCAACCGTCGCACCGGGCGTCGACGTGCTGGCCGGTGTTCCGGTGATACCGCAGCGAATACGCACCCACGACTATCGGCGGGCGGCGTTCGGTGACAGCTGGACCGACGACACCACCGCCCCCGGCGGCCACAACGGCTGTGACACCCGCAACGACATCCTCGAGCGCGACCTCGCCGACAAAACCTACGTGCCGATCACGCGATGCCCCACCGCCGTTGCCACCGGCACGCTGCAGGATCCCTACACCAATGCCGTCGTGGCGTTCACCCGCGGCGCGGGCGTCGGGGCGTCGGTGCAGATCGATCACCTCGTGCCGCTGGCGCTAGCGTGGGATCTCGGTGCGCGCGACTGGCCAGGCCACATGCGGGTCCGGTTCGCCAACGACCCGGCCAACCTGCTCGCCGTCGCGGGGGATGCCAACCAGGACAAGGGCGATCAGGAACCCGCCGACTGGATGCCACCGAACACCGCGTTTCACTGTCAGTACGCCATGCAGTTCATCGATGTGCTGCGCGGATATGAGTTGCCGATCGACGCGTCGTCGGCGACGGTGCTGCGCGACGCAGCGGCGACGTGCCCGGCCGGCTAGCGCCACCTCGCCAGGCCTTGGCCGAAAACATTACGGGTGTAGACATATCGGCTCATGGGTTTCCTGTCCGGCAAGGTCGCCATCGTCACCGGCATCAGCCGAGGTGTTGGCGTTGGCATCGCACACGAACTGCCGAGGGAAGGCGCGACCGCCGCTCGCGCGGCCAATCTGATCGAGGCCGTGTGCCGCGCACCCAGCGGCATCCTGGCCGCACACGACCTACGTCAACGCTCGACACCGTGGCCGCACAAGCGCCCGGGATCGGCGACGAAGAACGTCGCGCGTACGCCGTGGATGCGTCGCCCACCTCGCCGAGATGGCTGAGCGCATCACCCAGGTCGGTCACCCCTTCAGCCCTGACCTCGACGCCGCGCTCGCACGGCGTCTCGGCAGCAGAGGAAGCTACTCGCCCTGATAGGTGTCGGGGTTCGGGCGGAAACGGGTGCCGTCGTCGAGCCCGTTGAGCGCGGCCATCTGCTCGTCGGTGAGCTCGAAGTCGAACACCTCGATATTCGATTTGATCCGCTCCGGCGACGAGGACCTGGCCACCACGGCGTTGCCCAGCTGCAGGTTCCAGCGCAGCAGCACCTGCGCGGGCGTCTTACCTTGCTCCTGGGCCACGGAGGTGACCGACGCGTTGTCCAGAAGCCGCCCCACGCCCAGCGGGCTGTAGGCCTGGGTGACGATGCCGTAGCCGGCGTTGACCGTGCGCAGCTCGGCCTGGTTCAGCAGCGGGTGCAGTTCGATCTGGTTGACCGCCGGGGTGAAGAACGACAGGTCGATGATGTCCGAAAGGTGTTCGGCGTGAAAGTTGGCCACCCCGATCGACTTGGTCTCGCCGTCCTCCTTGCGCTTCATCAGCCCGCCCCAGCTGTCGACGAACTTGCCGTGCTCGCCGGCGGGCCAGTGGATCAGGTACAGGTCGACGTAATCCATCGCGAGCCGTTGCAGGCTTGCCTTGAGCGCGTCCTGTGACGATTGGAAACCCAGATCGGATGCGGCCAGCTTGGTGGTGATGAAGACTTCCTCGCGCGGCACCCCCGAGGCTTTGACGGCGCGGCCGACCGCTTCCTCGTTGCCGTACGCGGCGGCGGTGTCGATCAACCGGTACCCCGACTCGAGCGCGGTGCGAACCGCTTGTTCGGTCTCGGTGTCGGACAACTCACCGACACCTAAGCCGATCACCGGCATCGCGTTGTCGTCGTTGAGCGCGACGGTCGGAATCGCGGTCATGTCACCTACCCTGTGAAGTTGAATGTACGGGGGTCGGGACCCAGGCGCGTGTCGTCGCCGAGCGAAGAGATGGACGCCATGTCCTGCTCGCTCAGCTCGAAATCGAACACGTCGAAGTTGCTCACAATTCTCTCTGGGGTCACCGATTTCGGGATGACTATATTGCCGAGTTGGATATGCCACCTAATCAGTACCTGCGCGGGCGTTTTCGAATGTGCCTCGGCGACGGCCGTCACGGTCGGATCGGTCAGCAGTGAACCCTGGCCAAGGGGACTCCACGCCTCGGTGGCAATGCCCAGCTGAGCGTGCATTTCGCGCAGCTCATGCTGTTGCAGACGCGGATGCAACTCGATCTGGTTGACCGCGGGCACGATGCCCGTGTCGTCGATCAGCCTGCGCAGATGCTCGGGGGCGAAGTTGCTGACGCCGATCGAGCGGATGCGGCCCTGGTTGCGCAGCGCGGCGAACGCCTTGAAGGTCTCGACGTATGCGTCGTTGGCCGGCACCGGCCAGTGGATCAGGTACAGATCGAGGTAGTCCAAACCGAGCCGGCCCATGCTGGCGTCGAACGCCCTGAGCGTGCTGTCGTAGCCCTGGTCGGCGTTCCACAGTTTGGTGGTCACGTAGACGTCCGCACGGGCCAGCCCGGATTTCGAGATCGCCTGGCCCACCTCGCGCTCGTTGCCATACGCTGCGGCGGTGTCGATGTGTCGATAACCGGCCTCCAACGCCGTCGCCGCCGCACGCTCGGTGTCTTCGGGCGGGGTCTGCCAAACGCCGAGCCCGACCTGGGGAATCGAGTTGTCGTCGTTCAGCCTGATCGAGGGAAACGAGGGAGTTGCCATGGTTCAAAGTCTGCCAGGTGAGGTTTCGTGGAGCCCGAGCCGTAAGGACGCCATCGTCAACGCCGCGGCGGGCCTGACCCTGCGTGCCCTGCCCCGAATCCCCGACCCGGTCAAGCGCGCACTGCTGGGCGGGCGCGCGGTCACCATCGACGGCAACACGCTGGACACGACGCTGCAGCTGATGCTCGCCGGGCAGCAGGCGGCAGGCATCGACGGCCTGGCGGGCAGCAATGACGTCACCGCCGCCCGCCAGCAGCTCGAAGCCCTATCGGCCAGTTTCAAACAGAACATCCCGGTGGCCGCAGTGACCAATCTCTCGATACCGGGCCCGGCCGGACCCATCGCGGCGCGCCATTACCGGCCCGACGCCGGCCACGCTCCGTTGCTGGTCTTCTACCACGGCGGCGGTCAGGTGATCGGCAGCATCGAGACCCACGACGACCTGTGCCGTCTGCTCTGCCGCGACGGCGGCGTGCACGTGCTGTCGGTGGACTACCGGCTGGCCCCGGAGCACAAGGCGCCCGCGGGCACCGACGACGCCTACGCCGCCTTCGTATGGACGCTCGACCACGCCGGCGAACTCGGCGCAGATCCGCGGCGGGTCGCGGTCGGCGGCGACAGCGCCGGCGCCAACCAGGCCGCGTTGGTGTCCCTGCGCGCCCGCACCGACGGGGCGCGGTTGCCTACGCTGCAGCTGCTGTTCTATCCGGTTACCGACTACAGCGCCCAGACCCGATCCAAGACGCTGTTCGCCGAGGGTTTCTTCCTGACCCAACACGACCTGGACTGGTTCAGCGGGCACTACCTCGACGGCGCGGCCGTAGCGCCGACGGATCCGCGGGTGTCGCCGCTGCTGACCGACGACCTGTCCGGTCTGCCGCCCGCCCTGGTGCTGACCGCCGGCTTCGACCCGCTGCGCGATGAGGGCAGGCAATACGCGCAGGCCATGCGTGCTGCCGGCGTCGCGGTCGACTACCGCGAGTTCGGGTCGCTGGTCCACGCCTTCGCGAACTTCTTCCCCTTGGGCGGGGACAGCGCCACCGCGATGGCCGAGAGCATCTCGGCGATGCGCGCGCACCTGGCCCGCGCCTGAACGACGGCAGAAACGTCGCCGGTACGCTTACCCCGTGGCCTCCAAACCCAAGAAGAATTCCCGCTACGACCTCAAGGCGGCGGACCGCAAGCGCAACCTGGCGATTCAGATCGGGTTGACCGCGGTCGTGGTCGTGTTCGCCGTCGGGTTGGTGCTCTACATCGTCATGTCGGCCGAGGAGAAGCCCAGGGACGGCGACGCTCAGGCGATCCGGGTGACCTCCAGCGACCTGATCACCGAGGAAGGCAGCTCGGAGCCCAAAGCGGTGGTCTCGCTCTACGAGGACTTCCTGTGCCCCGCGTGCGCGAACTTCGAGCAAATGTTCGGTCCCACGCTGAACAAGCTGATCGACAGCGGCGCCATCGCCGCTGACTACTACATGATCTCCATCCTGGACCGCCAGGGTGACGGCTATTCGACCCGCGCGGCCAACGCGGCCTACTGCGTGGCCGACGAGTCGACCGACGCGTTCCGGCGCTTCCACGCCGCGCTGTACGCCCAGCAGCCCCCCGAGGGCGTCGGCCCGTTCCCCGACAACGCCCGGCTCATCGAAGTGGCGCGGCAGGCCGGCGCGGCAGGCGGTGTCCCCGAGTGCATCAACAGCGGCCGCTACAACGACATGGTGAAGGGCATGGCCTCGGCCACCGGCGTGCGGTCCACACCGACCGTGCGCATCAACGGCGAGGACTACAAGCCCACGACGCCCGATGCGCTGATCGCCAAGATCGAGGAGATCGTCGGCAACGTGCCTGCGCTGGACGCCGGTGCGCCGCCGCCCGCACCTGATCCCACCCCCGCAGTACCGGCGCCGTGACCGTCACCGCGCCCGGCACCGACGCACCGAGCGAACCCGCGGACACACCGTCGGGCCCGCAGGTGCGGCGGCCGAGCGCGGTCTGGCTGTTGGTCGCCGGGCTCGCCGGTCTGGCGGCGTCGTTCACGCTGACCGCCGAGAAGATCCAGACGCTGATCGACCCGGACTACGTGCCGAGCTGCAGCATCAACCCGGTGCTGTCGTGCGGTTCGGTGATGATCACCCCGCAGGCGTCGCTGTTGGGCTTCCCCAACCCGCTGATCGGCATCGCCGCGTTCACCGTCGTCGTGGTGACCGGGGTGCTCGCGCTGGCCCGCGTGGAGCTGCCCCGCTGGTACTGGGCGGGCCTGGCGGCGGGCACGCTGATCGGTGCGGTGTTCGTGCACTGGTTGATCTTTCAGAGCCTGTACCGCATCGGCGCGCTGTGCCCGTACTGCATGGTGGTGTGGGCGGTGACCATACCGCTGCTGGTGGTGGTCGGCGCCATCGCCGTGCAACCCGGACGCGGCGGGGCCGTCGCCCGCGGTCTGTACACCTGGCGTTGGTCGCTGGTGACGTTGTGGTTCACCGCGCTTATTCTGCTGATCCTCGTGCGGTTCTGGAGTTACTGGTCCACGCTCGTCTAGTCCCCACTGAATCCGACCGGGTTAAGGTAGCGCGTGATCTCTAAAGTCCTGGTGGCCAATCGCGGTGAGATCGCGATTCGGGCGTTTCGTGCGGCCTACGAGTTGGGGATCGCCACGGTTGCGGTGTATCCGTATGAGGATCGTAATTCGTTGCACCGGCTCAAGGCTGATGAGTCGTATCAGATCGGTGAGACCGGCCATCCGGTGCGGGCGTATCTGTCAGTCGACGAAATCGTCCGTGTCGCACAGGGCGCCGGTGCGGACGCGGTTTATCCGGGGTACGGCTTTTTGTCGGAGAACCCCGAGTTGGCCGCCGCGTGCGCACAAGCCGGGATCACGTTCGTCGGTCCGAGCGCCGAGGTGCTGGAGCTGACGGGCAACAAGTCCCGCGCGATCGGCGCGGCCCGCGACGCCGGCCTGCCGGTGCTGGACTCCTCGGCGCCGTCGGCGTCGGCCGAGGAGCTTTTGGTCGCCGCGGAGGCCATGGAGTTCCCGCTGTTCGTCAAGGCGGTGTCGGGCGGCGGGGGACGGGGCATGCGCTATGTCGCCGACCGCGACGCGCTGCCCGAGGCGATCGATGCGGCCGGCCGTGAAGCCGAGTCCGCGTTCGGCGACCCGACGCTGTATTTAGAGCAGGCGGTGGTGAACCCGCGCCACATCGAGGTGCAGATCCTGGCCGACACCCACGGCAACGTGATCCACCTGTTCGAACGTGACTGCAGCGTGCAGCGCCGCCACCAGAAGGTCATCGAGCTGGCCCCGGCCCCCAACATTTCCGACGACCTGCGCGCGCGGATGTGCGCTGATGCCGTCGCGTTCGCCCGTCACATCAACTACAGCTACGCGGGCACCGTGGAGTTCCTGCTCGATGAGCGCGGCCACTACGTGTTCATCGAATGCAATCCGCGTATCCAGGTCGAACACACCGTGACCGAGGAGATCACCGACGTCGACCTGGTCGGCTCCCAACTGCGCATCGCCGACGGCCAGACGCTCGACGAGCTCGGGCTGAGCCAGGACTCGGTGCGGGTACGGGGCGCGGCCATGCAGTGCCGGATCACCACCGAGGATCCGGCCAACGGCTTTCGGCCCGACACGGGCCGCATCACCGCCTACCGGTCTCCGGGCGGTGCGGGGATCCGGTTGGACGGCGGTTCGCATCTGGGCGCGGAGATCAGCGCGCACTTCGACTCGATGCTGGTCAAGCTGACCTGTCGCGGCCACGATCTGTCGGCGGCGATCGCGCGGGCGCGACGGGCGTTGGCGGAGTTCCGGATTCGCGGTGTGTCGACGAACATCCCGTTTTTGATGGCGGTGGTCAACGACGCGGACTTCCGCGCCGGGCGCATCAACACGTCGTTCATCGATGAGCGCCCGTATCTGCTGACCGCCCTGACCCCGGCCGACCGCGGCACCAAGATCCTCAACTACCTCGCCGATGTCACCGTCAACCAACCGCACGGGGCGCGCAGCGCCGCGGTGTATCCGCGCGACAAGCTGCCGCACACCGACCTGCGCGCCGCACCGCCCGACGGGTCCAAACAACTGTTGGAGCAGCTGGGCCCCGACGGTTTCGCGCGGTGGCTGCGCGATTCGGCGGCGTTGGGTGTCACCGACACCACGTTCCGCGACGCCCATCAGTCCTTGCTGGCCACCAGGGTTCGCAGCACCGGACTTTTGGAGGTGGCGCCGTACGTGGCGCGCACGACGCCGCAGCTGTTGTCGGTGGAATGCTGGGGCGGGGCGACTTACGATGTGGCGCTTCGGTTCCTGAAAGAAGATCCGTGGGAGCGGCTGGCCGCGCTGCGGGAGGCCATTCCCAACATCTGCCTGCAGATGCTGCTGCGCGGACGCAACACGGTCGGCTACACGCCGTATCCGGGATCGGTCACCGATGGGTTCGTCGCGGAGGCGACGGCCGTGGGTATCGACATCTACCGGATCTTCGATGCGCTCAACAACGTCGAGTCGATGCGCCCGGCCATCGACGCGGTCCGCGAAACCGACACGGCGATCGCCGAAGTCGCGATGAGCTACACCGGGGATCTGTCCGACCCCGGCGAAAACCTCTACACCCTGGACTATTACCTCAAGCTGGCCGAGCAGATCGTCGACGCGGGCGCGCACGTGCTGGCCATCAAGGACATGGCCGGGTTGTTGCGCCCGCACGCCGCGCACACCTTGGTCTCCGCGTTGCGGTCCCGGTTCGACCTGCCGGTGCACGTGCACACCCACGACACGCCGGGCGGGCAGTTGGCGACCTATCTGGCCGCGTGGCAGGCGGGCGCCAACGCGGTCGACGGGGCGTCGGCGCCGTTGGCGGGCACTACCAGCCAGCCCGCGTTGAGCTCGATCGTGGCCGCGGCCGCGCACACCGAACACGACACCGGGCTGTCTCTTGCGGCGGTGTGCGACCTCGAACCGTACTGGGAGGCGCTACGGAAGGTCTACGCGCCCTTCGATGTTGCGGCGTCGGGTCCCTTCACGTCGACGGGGCGGGTCTATCACCACGAGATCCCCGGCGGTCAGTTGTCGAACCTGCGTCAACAGGCCATCGCGCTGGGCTTCGGTGACCGGTTCGAGGAGATCGAGGCCAATTACGCTGCGGCCGATAAGATCCTGGGTCGGCTGGTGAAAGTGACCCCGTCGAGCAAGGTGGTAGGCGACCTGGCGCTGGCCCTGTTGGGTGCGGGGATCACCGCTGACGAGTTCGCCGAGGACCCTTCGCGGTTGGACATCCCCGACTCGGTGATCGGTTTCTTTCGCGGGGAACTCGGCGACCCGCCCGGCGGGTGGCCCGAACCGCTGCGCACCAAGGCGCTTGCCGACCGGGCGCCGGCCAAACCCCAAGCTGAGCTCAGCGCCCACGATGAGGCCGCGCTGGGCCAGCCGGGACCCAACCGGCAGGCGACGTTGAACCGGCTACTTTTCCCCGGCCCGACAAAGGAATTCGAGGAGCACCGGGAACTCTACGGTGACACCTCGAGCCTGTCGGCCAACCAGTTCTTCTACGGGCTGCGCTCCGGCGAGGAACACCGGGTCAAGCTCGAACGCGGCGTCGAACTGCTGATCGGGCTCGAGGCGGTCTCCGAGGCCGACGAACGCGGCATGCGCACCGTGATGTGCATCATCAACGGCCAGTTGCGCCCCGTCGTCGTGCGCGACCGCAGCATCGCCAGCGACGTCCCCGTCGCCGAGAAGGCCGACCGGTCCAACCCCGATCACGTCGCGGCCCCGTTCGCCGGTGTGGTCAACGTCAACATCGCCGTCGACGACGAAGTGCAAGCCGGCCAAACCATCGCCACGATCGAGGCGATGAAAATGGAAGCCGCGATCACCGCACCCAAGGCCGGCAAGATCAGCAGGATCGCGGTGTCGACCACCGCACAAGTCGAAGGCGGCGACCTGCTGGTGGTGGTCAGCTGACCCGCATCATCGCCGGAACACTCGGTGGACGCCGAATCACGGTGCCGCGCACCGGGACCCGACCGACTACCGACCGGGTGCGCGAGTCGTTGTTCAACGTGCTGGCTGCGCGGGTCGACCTGGCCGGCGCGTCGGTGCTCGACCTGTACGCGGGCTCGGGCGCGCTCGGACTGGAGGCGCTGTCGCGGGGTGCAGCCACCGCGCTGTTCGTGGAGTCCGATCCGCGCGCGGCCGCCGTCATCGCCAAAAACGTCGCCGCGCTTGGCGTGACGGGTGCCACGGTGCGCCGCGGCACCGTCGTCTCGGTGCTGACGGCGGGTGCGCAGCGACCGGTGGACCTGGTCCTGGCCGACCCGCCCTACGGCGTCGACGCCGCCGAAATGCGGCGCATACTGGACGCTTTGAGCCGGCACGGATGGAGCGCGTCCGGCACCGTCGTCGCCGTCGAACGCCCAACGGCGACGCCAGCGCTGGACTGGCCGGACGGTTGGGCGCCGTGGGAACCGCGGCGCTACGGCGATACCCGCGTGGAGTTGGGGGAGCGGCGCTGACCCCCTGATAGCGTCATCACCCATGAGTGGCGTGGTATGCCCGGGCTCCTTCGACCCGGTGACCCTCGGCCATGTCGACGTCTTCGAACGCGCGGCGGCCCAGTTCGACGAAGTCATCATCGCGGTGTTGGTGAACCCCAACAAGAAGGGCATGTTCGATCTCGACGAGCGCCTCGCGATGCTCGAGGAATCCACCGCACACCTGCCCAACGTGCGCGCCGAGGCCGGTGAGGGCCTGGTGGTCGACTTCGTCACGAACCACGGGCTGAGCGCCATCGTCAAGGGACTGCGCTCCAGCACCGACTTCGAATACGAGTTGCAGATGGCGCAGATGAACAAACACGTCGCCGGCGTCGACACGTTCTTCCTCGCCAGCGCGCCGCGCTACTCGTTCGTGTCGTCGTCGCTGGCCAAGGAGGTCGCATCGCTGGGCGGCGACGTGACCGAGCTGCTGCCCGAACCGGTCAACCGGCGGCTGCAGGCAAAGCTCAAGGATTAGCTCGCTCACATCACGGGTAATCGCTGGTAGGCGCACAGCCCCTCGTGCCCCGCCCAACCCATTGAGTATGGAGTTCTTGCCATGGTGCAGACGTTCGTTCAGTCGACCGATGATGTTGTGAACTTTTTGACCGATCAGCACAACCTGATCAAGGACCTGTTCGAAGAGGTGCTCAGCGCTTCCGACGACAAAGCCCGCGAGACCGCCTTCGTCGAATTGCGCCAACTGCTCGCGGTGCATGAAACCGCCGAGGAGATGGTGGTGCATCCGCGCGCGCGCCGTGAGATCGCCGACGGTGAGGCGATCGTCGACGCCCGCCTCCAAGAGGAGCACGACGCCAAGGAAGAGTTGACGGCGCTGGAGCAGATGGACATCGGGTCCACGGAGTTCATCGACGCGCTCAAGCGGTTCCGTGAGGACATCCTGCACCACGCCCAGGCTGAGGAGCGCGAGGAGTTCAGCAAGCTGCAACGCGAACTCGACGCCGACGACCTCGAGCGGATGGTCAAGGCGGTGCAGGCCGCGCAGGCCATCGCGCCGACCCGCCCGCACGCCGGTGTGGAGTCGGCCACCGCCAACTTCGCCGTGGGCCCGTTCGCGTCGATGCTCGACCGCGCCCGGGACATCATCTCCGGCGTCCTGCGGTAGTCCGGCTGCTGGTGGCGCCGCAGCACCGCACGTCCGCGGTGGGCTTTCCGATTGACATAATGTAGGAGTGAGCAATTTCACACGGGAGTTGCAGCCTGGGGAAGCGGCGACACAGCAAGACGCCCGAAATGCGACACACCGGCGTCGGTAGCTGAGTCACAGGCGTAACACCAGGCACACTGGTAACTGTCAACTACGCCTGGAGGGTGTTGCCGTGTACCGAGTTTTTGAAGCGCTCGACGAGTTGGGCGCGATTGTCGAAGAAGCCCGCGGTGTGCCGATGACGGCCGGCTGCGTGGTGCCCCGCGGTGATGTCCTCGAGTTGATCGACGACATCAAGGATGCGATCCCCGGCGAACTCGACGACGCCCAAGACGTGCTGGACGCGCGCGACGGGTTGCTGCGCGAGGCCAAGGAGCATTCCGACTCGATGGTCGCGACCGCGTCCGCCGAGGCCGACTCCATGATCAACCACTCCCGCGCCGAGGCCGACCGGCTGCTCGCCGACGCCAAGGCCCAGGCCGACCGAATGGTCGCCGAGGCCCGTCAGCACAGCGAACGTATGGTCACCGAGGCCCGCGACGAGGCCAGCCGGGTCGCGGCGACCGCCAAGCGGGAGTACGAGGCCAGCACGGGGCGGGCCAAGACCGAGGCCGACCGCCTGATCGAGAACGGCAACCTCGCCTACGAGAAGGCCGTGCAGGAAGGCATCAAGGAACAGCAGCGGCTGGTGTCGCAGACCGAGATCGTGCAGACCGCGACGGCCGAGGCGACCCGCCTCATCGACTCGGCGCACGCCGAGGCCGACCGGCTGCGCGGCGAGTGTGACATCTACGTCGACAGCAAACTCGCCGAGTTCGAGGACTTCCTCAACGGCACGCTGCGCTCGGTGGGACGGGGCCGCCACCAGCTGCGCACCGCCGCCGGGACGCACGACTACGCAGCCCGTTAGCGCTGGGCGGGGTCGCCGTAGGATTGAACTATGGCGACGCATGCGAACGCGGCGGCGCACCAAGGGTCGCGAACGCCGCTTGTCATCGATATTTCCCGGCTCGGCAGGCGGCCCGGCTCCATGTTGACGGTTTCCGAGACGGTTTCTGCCCCATCGCGCATCGGGCTGGACCTGATCGGAATCGCCGAAGGTGCACCGCTGGAACTGGACCTTCGGATCGAATCCGTCTCGGAGGGGGCGTTGGTGACCGGCACGGTGGCCGCGGAGACCTCGGGCGAATGCGCGCGCTGCCTGACCGGTGTCACCGGCCACGTGGAGATCGAGCTCACCGAGCTGTTCGCGTATCCGGACAGCGCGACCGACGAGACCACCGACGCCGACGAGGTCGCGCGGGTCTCCCACGAGGGAGGGGCCGACACCATCGACCTGGAGCAGCCGATCATCGACGCGGTGGGCCTGGAGCTGCCGTTCGTGCCGCTGTGCGAACCGGACTGTCCGGGCCTGTGCCCGGAGTGCGGTGTGGCGCTGGCGACCGCAGAGCCCGGACACCACCACGAGCAGATCGATCCACGGTGGGCCAAGCTGGCAGGCATGTTCGACGAGGGCGTCGGTGACTGACCGCGAGCCGCTGCTGGCGGCGCTCGGCGTGAAGCTGCCCGACGACCTGCTCACCATGGCGTTGACGCACCGCAGTTACTCATACGAGCACGGCGGGCTGCCCACCAACGAGCGCCTGGAGTTTCTCGGCGACGCGGTGCTGGGGCTGACCATCACCGAAGAGCTCTACCACCGCCACCCCGATCGCACCGAGGGCGATCTGGCCAAGCTACGGGCCAGCATCGTCAACACCCAGGCGCTGGCCGACGTCGGGCGCAACCTCTCCGGCGCCGGGCTGGGCAGCTATCTGCTGCTGGGTAAGGGCGAGGAGAACTCCGGCGGCGCGGACAAAGCCAGCATCCTGGCCGACGGTATCGAATCCTTGCTTGGCGCAATCTATATCGAGCACGGCATCGACATCGCCCGCGAGGTGATCCTGCGGCTGTTCGGTGAATTGCTCGACACCGCACCGACGTTGGGTGCCGGCCTGGACTGGAAGAGCAGCCTGCAGGAGCTGACCGCGGCGCGGGGGATGGGTGCGCCCTCGTACGTGGTGACCTCGACGGGACCAGACCACGACAAGGAATTCACCGCGACGGTGATCGTCACCGAGATCGAGTACGGAAAAGGTGTGGGCCGCACCAAGAAGGAGGCCGAACTCAAGGCGGCCTCGGCGGCGTGGAACACGCTGTCCGCGGCATCTGATGTAGATGCCTGAGCTTCCCGAAGTCGAGGTCGTTCGACGGGGATTGCACGCGCACGTGGTCGACAAGACCGTCACCGCGGTGCGGGTGCACCATCCGCGCGCGGTGCGTCGGCACGAGGCGGGTCCTGCCGATTTGACCGCGCGGCTGCTGGGGTCGCGCATCGTCGGCACGGGACGCCGCGGCAAGTACATGTGGCTGACGCTGGACGACGGCTCAGCGCTGGTGGTGCACCTGGGCATGAGTGGGCAGATGCTGCTGGGCGCGGTGCCCAACGAGCGACATCTACGGATCGCGGCGCTGCTCGACGACGGCACCGCGCTGAGCTTTGTCGATCAGCGCACCTTCGGTGGGTGGCTGCTCACCGACATGGTCACCGTCGACGGCAGCGATGTGCCGCTGCCCGTCGCTCACCTCGCCCGTGACCCCCTGGACCCGAGATTCAACCGCGACGGTGTCGTTACGGTGTTGCGGCGCAAGCACTCCGAGATCAAGCGTCAGCTGCTGGACCAGACGGTGGTGTCGGGTATCGGCAACATCTACGCCGACGAGGCGCTGTGGCGGGCCCGGATCAACGGCGCCCGGTTGGCCTCAGCGCTGACCCGCCGTCAGCTCGGCGAGGTGCTCGATGCGGCGGCCGAGGTGATGGCCGAGGCGCTGTATCAGGGCGGTACGTCGTTTGACTCGCTGTATGTCAACGTCAACGGCGAGTCCGGCTACTTCGAGCGCTCGCTGGACGCCTACGGCCGCGAGGGTGAACCGTGTCGGCGCTGCGGCGCGGTGATGCGGCGGGAGAAGTTCATGAACCGCTCGTCGTTCTACTGTCCGAGATGCCAGCCGCGCCCGCGGGTGCGCCGCGCGTAACCGCGAGATGCACGTTAGCGATATCTCTACTCGCACTTTCCCGCGCTAACGTGCATCTCGTGACGGAACTTTGGGTGGAGCGCACCGGCGTGCGCCAATACGTCGGGCGCAGCTCACGCGGCGCGCAGGTGCTCGTCGGCAACGAGGACGTCGACGGCGTCTTTACTCCGGGCGAGCTGATGAAGATCGCGCTGGCGGCCTGCAGCGGGATGGCCAGCGACTCGCCGCTACGGCGCCGGCTCGGCGACGACTATCCGGCCACGATCCGGGTGTTCGGCGCCGCCGACCGCGACCAGGAGCGGTACCCGCTGTTGGAAGAATGCATGGAACTGGACTTGTCCGGGCTCTCCGAGGACGAGCGGACCCGCGTGCTCACGGTCGTCGAACGCGCCATCGACCAGGTCTGCACGGTCGGCCGCACGCTCAAAGCCGGGACTAAAGTGACGTTTGAGGTAAATGATGCAGGAGTTAGCTGAGGTACGCCTGACGGCATGGGTGCACGGGCACGTCCAAGGTGTCGGCTTCCGGTGGTGGACCAGATCGCGCGCGCTGGAGTTGGGGCTGACCGGCTACGCCTCCAACCGGCCCGACGGCCGCGTCCAGGTGGTCGCCCAAGGCCCGCGCGACGCCTGCGAAAAGCTCCTTGAACTGCTGCGAAGCGGTAACACACCCGGCCGCGTGGACAATGTGGTCGCCGAGTTCTCCGAAGTTCGCGACTCACTTGTCGGCTTCATCGAGCGATAGCCCGCGCGGCGGTAGGGTTGCACGTCGTGCACCTCAAGAGTCTGACGCTGAAGGGCTTCAAGTCCTTTGCTTCGCCCACGACTCTGCGTTTCGAACCGGGCATCACCTGTGTGGTCGGCCCCAACGGGTCGGGCAAGTCCAACGTGGTCGACGCGCTCACCTGGGTGATGGGCGAACAGGGCGCCAAGACGTTGCGTGGCGGCAAGATGGAAGACGTCATCTTCGCGGGCACGTCCTCACGGCCACCGCTGGGCCGCGCCGAGGTGACCGTGACGATCGACAACTCCGACAACTCGCTGCCGATCGAGTACTCCGAGGTGTCGATCACCCGGCGGATGTTCCGCGACGGCGGAAGCGAATACGAAATCAACGGCAGCAGTTGCCGTTTGATGGATGTGCAGGAGCTGCTGTCGGATTCGGGCATCGGTCGCGAAATGCACGTCATCGTCGGCCAGGGCAAGCTCTCCGAGATCCTCGAATCGCGGCCGGAGGACCGGCGCGCGTTCATCGAGGAGGCCGCCGGTGTGCTCAAGCACCGCAAGCGCAAGGAGAAGGCGGTCCGCAAGCTCGACGCGATGTCGGCCAACCTGGACCGGTTGACCGATCTGACCACCGAACTGCGCAGACAGCTCAAACCGCTCGGCAGGCAAGCGGAAATGGCCCGGCGCGCCCAGACGATCCAGGCCGATCTGCGCGACGCTCGCCTGCGGCTGGCCGCCGACGACCTCGTCACCCGCCGCACCGAGTTCGACAACACCAACCAGGCCGAGACGACGCTGCGGCGCGAGCACGACGAGTTGAGCACCCGGCTCGAGGCCAAGACCGTCGAACTGGCCAACCACGAGTCGGCCGTCAACAGCCTGTCCGAGCGGGCCGACGCCGCACAGCAGACGTGGTTTTCGTTGTCGGCGCTGGCCGAGCGGGTCAGCGCGACGGTGCGCATCGCCAACGAGCGTGCGCAGTACCTCGACACCGAGCCCGACGGGTCCACCGGCCCCGACCCCGACGAACTGGACGCCCAGGCCGACCAGGTCGCCGCCGAGGAACGCCACCTGCTCAAGGAGCTCGAGGAGGCCCGGGCCACGCTCGAGGCGGCCCGCAGCGAACTCGCCGAGCGCGAAGAGGTGGCCGCCGAGGCCGAACAGGCGCACATGGCGGCCGCGCGCGCCGAGGCCGACCGTCGCGAGGGGGTGGCCCGGCTGGCCGGCCAGGTCGACACGATGCGCACCCGTGTGGAGTCGATCGACGAAACCGTGGCCCGGCTGAGCGCAGGAATCGACGAGGCGGCGGCGCGCGCCCAGCAGACGCAGGCCGAGTTCGAGACCGTGCAGGGCCGCGTCGGCGAACTCGACGCCGGCGAGGTGGGGCTGGACGAACACCACGACCGCACCGTGACCGCGCTGCGGCTCGCCGACGAACGGGTCACCGAACTGCAGGCCGCCGAGCGCGGCGCCGAACGCCAGGTCGCGTCGCTGCTGGCGCGCATCGAGGCGCTCTCGGTGGGTCTGGACCGCAAGGACGGGGCTGCTTGGCTGCAGGAAAACCGAAGCGGCGCAGGGCTGCTCGGGACAGTCGCGAACCTGCTCAAGGTGCGCGACGGTTATCAGGCGGCGGTGGCCGCCGCGCTGGGCGCCGCTGCGGACGCCGTGGCCGCTGAAGACGCCGGGGCGGCCCGTTCGGCCGTCGCCGCACTCAAGGAGTCGGACGCCGGGCGCGCGGCGATCGTGCTCAGCGATTGGGGTGCCCACACCCCGCCGCAGCGCGGGCAGCTGCCCGACGGCGTCGTGTGGGCGGTCGAGCTCGTCGAGGCGCCGCCGCGGCTTCAGGGCGCGGTCACCGCGATGCTGGCCGACGTCGCCGTGGTGGCCGATCTATCCGCGGCGCTCGATGTGGTCGGCTCCCGGCCGGAGCTGCGGGCAGTCACCACCGACGGCGACCTCGTCGGCGCCGGCTGGATCAGCGGCGGCTCCGATCGCAAGCCCAGTACGCTGGAGATCGCCTCGGAGGTGGACAAGGCCCGCGCTGAACTGGCCGCGGCCGAGAAGCAGGCAGGTGAGCTGTCGGCGGCGTTGGCCGGTGCGCTGGCCGAACAAGCGGCGCGCCGCGACGCCAGCGAGCAGGCGCTGGCCGCGCTCAACGAGTCCGACGCGGCGATCTCGGCGATCTACGAGCAGCTGGGCCGCCTCGGGCAGGACGCCCGCAGCGCCGACGACGAGTGGCAGCGGCTGATCAAGCAGCGCGACGAGCTGGAAGCCAACCGGTCGCGCACCGTCGAGGAACTCGTCGGGCTCGAGCAGCGACTGCACAACGCGCAGCAGGAGCCGACGTTTGAATCCGAACCGGTGAACCGCCAGGAGACCATGGCCGCCGCCGAAGCTGCTCGCGCCGTCGAGGTTGAGGCGCGGCTCACGGTGCGGACGGCCGAAGAACGCGCCAACGCCGTTCGGGGCAAGGCGGATTCGCTGCGACGCGCTGCGGCCGCGGAGCGGGAGGCGCGGGTGCGCGCGCAGCGGGCCCGGGAAGCGCGCGCCCACGCCGCCAAGGTGGCCGCGGCTGTCGCAGAATCGGCACGCCTTGTCGCACAACGGCTCGGCGCGGTGGTGGCGGTGGCCTCGCGCGCCCGCGACGCGGTCGCCGAGGAACGTCAGCACCGCTCGGCCGCATTGACCAAGACCCGTGACGACGTCAACGAACTCACCGCCAAGATCAACGGCCTCACTGACGCACTGCACCGTGACGAGGTCGCCAAAGCCCAAGCGGCACTGCGGATCGAACAACTCGAAGAACACATCCTCGAACAGTTCGGGATGGCCACCGCCGACCTCATCGCCGAGTACGGGCCCGATGTGCCGTTGCCGCCGTCGGAGCTGGAGATGGCCGAGTACGAGCAGGCCCGCGAACGCGGGGAGCAGGTCACCGCACCGGCGCCGATGCCGTTCGACCGGCCCACCCAGGAGCGGCGCGCCAAGAAGGCCGAACGTGAGCTGGGCGAGTTGGGCCGGGTCAACCCGTTGGCGTTGGAGGAGTTCGCGGCGCTCGAGGAGCGCTACAACTTCCTGTCCACCCAACTCGAGGATGTCAAGGCGGCGCGCAAGGACCTGCTCGACGTCATCGAGGACGTCGACGACCGGATCCTTCAGGTGTTCACCGAGGCTTACACCGACGTGGAACGCGAGTTCCAGCAAGTGTTTTCGGCGTTGTTCCCCGGTGGCGAGGGCCGGCTGCTGCTCACCAACCCCGACGACATGCTCACCACCGGCATCGAGGTCGAGGCGCGCCCGCCGGGCAAGAAGATCAAGCGGCTGTCGCTGCTGTCGGGCGGGGAGAAGTCGTTGACCGCCGTGGCGATGCTGGTCGCGATCTTCCGGGCCCGGCCGTCACCGTTCTATGTGATGGACGAGGTGGAGGCGGCGCTCGACGACGTGAACCTGCGCCGGCTGCTCGGGCTGTTCGAGCAGCTTCGGGCGCAGTCGCAGCTCATCGTGATCACCCACCAGAAGCCGACGATGGAGGTCGCCGACGCGCTGTACGGCGTCACCATGCGCGACGACGGCATCACCCAGGTGATCAGCCAGCGGATGCGCGGCCAGGAGCTGGTGGCCGCGACGAACTGACACACGAACCCGTCGTCGAGACGGACGTTTTGGTGGATTCCGCTCGCACCTTTCGACCAAAGCGTGCGTCTCGGCGCAACCAGGGGGCGGGCGGCACCCGCATCCGCCCTGAGACAATGGCGGCGTGACAGAAGGTTTGTGGATCGCGATCGCGGTCATCGTTGTTCTGCTGGTCGCCGCGCTGGTCGTTGGATTGGTGCGCTACCGGCGGCGACGGATCAGCTTGTCGTCCGCAGACACCGCCCCGCCGCTGGACCGCTCGGGCGGCTACACCGCGTCATCGGGGTTCACGTTCTCCACCGGTTCGGCAACTGCTGAGCCCGTCGAACGGATCGACACCACCGGGCTGCCCGCCGTCGGCGACGACGCCACCATTCCGCGGGATGCGCCGAAACGCTCGATCGCCGACGTGCCACTGCCCGAGCCCGAGCCCGAGGCTCCGGTTGAGGAGCCTGCGCCGCCCGTCGAGGAGCCCGTCGAAGAGCCCGCGCCGGCCATTGAAGAGCCTGAAGTGGCCGTCGAGGAGCCCGCGCCGGCCGCCCCAGTTGTCGAGGAGATCGCCCCGCCGGAAGGCCGCCTGGAGCGGCTGCGCGGACGGCTGGCCAAATCGCAGAACACGCTGGGCCGCAGCATGCTCGGCCTGCTCGGCGGCGGCGACCTCGACGAGGATTCCTGGGAGGAGGTCGAGGACACGCTGCTGATCGCCGACCTCGGCCCCACCGTCACCGAGTCGGTCATCACCGCTTTGCGTTCGCGGATGGCCGCGGCTCGCATCCGCACCGAAGACGATGCCCGCGCCGTGCTGCGCGAGGTGCTCATCGAACAACTTCAGCCCGACCTCGACCGTTCGATCAAGGCGCTGCCGCACGCCGACAAACCGTCGGTGCTGCTGGTCGTCGGGGTCAACGGCACCGGAAAGACCACGACGGTCGGCAAGCTCGCCCGCGTTCTGGTCGCCGACGGACGCCGCGTTGTGCTCGGCGCGGCCGACACCTTCCGTGCCGCGGCGGCCGACCAGCTGCAGTCGTGGGCGTCGCGGGTGGGTGCGCAGGTGGTCCGCGGTGCCGAGGGCGCCGACCCCGCGTCGGTGGCGTTTGACGCCGTCGACGCCGGCATCGAGTCGGGCGCCGACGTCGTCGTCATCGACACCGCCGGACGGCTGCACACCAAGACCGGCCTGATGGACGAGCTCGGCAAGGTCAAACGTGTGGTGAGCCGCCGCACCCAGGTCGACGAGGTACTGCTGGTTCTCGACGCCACGATCGGTCAGAACGGGCTGCCGCAGGCGCGGGTGTTCGCCGAGGTCGTCGACATCACCGGGGTGGCGCTGACCAAGCTCGACGGCACCGCCAAGGGTGGCATCGTCTTCCGCGTCCAGCAGGAACTCGGTGTTCCGGTCAAGCTCGTCGGCCTGGGCGAAGGCCCCGACGACCTCGCGCCGTTCGAGCCCGCGGCGTTCGTCGACGCGCTCTTGGGCTGACGGCGCACCTGCCGGTGCCCGCCGGCGAAACATGAGCGTAACGATGTCCGCGGATGCGTTCACATCAACGAAACGCACACGCATCACCGGTGAAACGCCGGGCGCAGAGTCTCTTCGGGAGGCCCGATCTCTATCGGCCCACGTCCCAAGGAGGTTCACACAAAGTGCTTCTAGCCTTACCAGACGACGCGTTCGCGCCTTTCGGGCCCGGCGGGCTGAGTTCCGGCGATACCGCATGGGTGCTCACCGCTGCCGCGCTGGTGTTGTTCATGACACCGGGCCTGGCGTTTTTCTACGGCGGCCTATCCCGGCAGAAGTCCGTTCTCAACATGATGATGATGTCGTTCGGTTCCATCGGCGTCGTCAGCGTCATCTATGTGCTGTGGGGCTACTCGATGTCGTTCGCCTCGGCGCACACGGGTCAAAGTGACATCCTGGGCGTCTTCGACAACCCGTTTGCATTGTTCGGGTTGAGCCCCCTGCTCCAGACCCAAGAACTGGGCGCCGACACCCTTTATGTGGTCGGTGGGTTCGGCAGCGTGCCTGCGATCGTGTGGGCGGGTTTCCAGCTCACGTTCGCCGTGATCACCGTCGCCCTGATCAGCGGCGCGGTGGCCGAGCGGATGAAGTTCGAAACGTGGCTGGTGTTCGGCGCGATCTGGGTCACGCTGGTGTACTTCCCGCTGGCGCACATGGTTTGGGGTGGAGGACTGTTGTCGGGTACTGAAAACAGCATTGCCTCATGGCTATTCGGCTACGACGCGGATGCGGGTGCGGCCAACGTGGCGCCGATCGACTTCGCCGGCGGCACCGTGGTGCACATCAACGCCGGGATGGCTGCCCTGGTGTTGGCCCTGCTGCTGGGCAAACGACGGGGCTTCGGCAAGATGGCCTACCGCCCGCACAACATCCCATTCGTGATGCTCGGCGCCGCGATCCTGTGGTTCGGGTGGTTCGGCTTCAACGTGGGCTCAGAGGGTGCGGCCGACATGATCGCCGGCCAGGTCTGGGTGAACACCACGGCCGCAACAGCCGCCGCGATGCTCGGCTGGTTGCTGGTCGAACGTATCCGCGACGGCAAGCTGACGAGCGTGGGCGCGGCCTCCGGCATTGTCGCGGGACTCGTGGCGGTCACCCCGGCCTGCGGTGCACTGTCGCCGATCGGAGCGCTCATCCTCGGTGTGTTCGCCGGTGCGTTGTCGTCGCTGGCGGTCAGCCTGAAGTACAAGCTGGGTTACGACGATTCGCTCGACGTCGTCGGCGTGCACCTCGTCGCCGGCCTGTGGGGCACCATCGGCATCGGCCTGCTGGCCACCGAAACCGGCCTGTTCTACGGCGGCGGTATCCAACAGTTGGTGGTGCAGGCGGTAATCGCACTGGCCGCAGTGGTGTTCACTGGCATCATGACGGCGATCATCGCGTTCATCGTCAAGCCCATGGGGTGGCGGGTGAGTGCGGAGAACGAGGAAACTGGTATCGATGAGACCGAACACGCTGAAACGGCTTACGAGCTCGCCTGAGCGGCGACAATTTCATTGGAAGGGAACACCTACATGAGGCTGATTACGGCGATCGTCAAGCCGTTCACGCTCGAAGACGTCAAGACCGGGCTCGAGCAGACGGGCATTCTCGGGATGACCGTCAGCGAGGTTCAGGGGTATGGACGCCAGAAGGGTCACACCGAGGTGTACCGCGGCGCCGAATACTCCGTCGATTTCGTGCCGAAGGTGCGCGTCGAGGTCGTGGTCGAGGACTCGGCGGTGGACAAGGTGGTCGATGTCATCGTGCAGGCCGCACGCACCGGAAAGATCGGCGACGGGAAGGTGTGGGTCAGCCCCGTGGACACCGTGGTGCGGGTGCGCACCGGTGAGCGGGGGGCCGACGCCCTTTGAGCCGCATCTGAACTCACGAGGTCGTCGTCCGGCCACACACCGTAGGCATCGATTTGGTTGAGGCCGGAGAAGGACACCGATGACAGCGCAGACACCCGATCCCGCTCTCGGCGAGCCCACATGGGCGGCGCCGGGGGCGGGATCGGCTCGTCCGGCCACCGACCTCGTCGCCGCGTGCAAGCAGCTGCTCTCGGGTCCGACGCGCCAACTGGATTCGACCGCGCTGCGGGATGCGCTGCTGGAGCTGCACGAATTCTGGCTCAACGCAAAGGCAACCGAAATCGGGGTCACGCCATCCAGTGGCTTCGCCATCGTCGCGACCGGCGGGCTCGGACGCGGTGAGCTGGTGCCCTACTCCGACCTCGACCTGATGCTGCTGCACGACGACATGCCAGCCGACATCGTCGGAAAGGTCGCAGAGCTGTTGTGGTATCCGTTCTGGGACGCCAACATTCGTATCGACCACAGCGTGCGCACCGTCCGTGAGGCGTTGCGGGTCGCCGACACGGACATCTCGGCGGGTCTGGCGATGCTGGAAGCCCGCCACATCGCCGGGAATTCGGAGTTGGCGTCGGCGCTGGTCAGCGGCGCGCGCCGGCAGTGGCGCACCGGAATCGCCTCGCGGTTCGACGAACTCGTCGAACATACCCAGGCGCGATGGCAGCGCAGCGGTGAGATCGCGCACCGCGCTGAACCCGATCTCAAATGCGGCCGCGGCGGGTTACGCGACGTGCAACTGCTCAACGCGCTGGCCATCGCGCAATTGGCCGACGGCTACCCCAACCGGTCGTCGGCCTCACCGAGCGCGACGCTGGGCGAGGCGCACCTGGCGTTGCTCAACGTGCGCACCGAACTTCACCGGGCCGCAGGCCGTGGACGCCAGGTGCTGCTGGCCCAGCACGCCGACGAGATCGGCGCCGCGTTGCAGATCGGGGACCGGTTCGATTTGGCGCGGATGCTGTCCGACGCCGCACGCACCATCAGCTTCTATGTGGAGACCGGGCTGCGCACCGCAGCCAACGCGCTGCCGCGCCGTGGTCTCGCGGCGTTCCGCAGGCCTGCGCGTCGTCCCCTCGACGAAGGCGTCATCGAGTTCGCCGGCGAGGTGATCCTGGCCCGCGACGCCCGTCCGCAGCGCGACCCCGGCCTGGTGCTGCGGGTGGCGGCCGCCTCGGCCACCACCGGCCTGCCGATGGCGGCGTCCACGCTGGGGCGGCTGGCCGAGACGGCGCCTGAACTGCGCGCGCCCTGGCCGCGCCAGGCGCTCAAAGACCTGCTGGTGATCCTGGGCGCAGGGTCGGCCACCGTGACGACCATCGAGGCGCTGGACCGCACCGGCCTGTGGGGCCGGCTGTTCCCGGAGTGGGGTGCGGTGCGCGACCTTCCGCCGCGCGACGTCGTGCACATCTGGACCGTCGACCGACATCTGGTCGAAACCGTCTCGCGCGCAAGCGCGTTCACCACCCGGGTGTCGCGTCCGGACCTGCTGGTCCTCGGTGCGCTGTGCCACGACATCGGCAAAGGCCGCGGCGGCGACCACAGCGTCATCGGCGCAGAGCTGGCCGTGCAGATCGGCACCCGGCTGGGTTTGCGGCCCTCAGACGTCGAAACGCTGTCGAAGATGGTGCGCTACCACCTGCTGCTCGCGCATACCGCGACCCGACGCGATCTGGCCGATCCCAGGGTCATCGCCTCGGTGGTCGACGCGCTCGACGGTGACCCGGTGCTGCTGGAACTGTTGCACGTGCTCGCCGAGGCGGACTCGCAGGCCACCGGACCGGGCGTGTGGGGTGATTGGAAAGCCGCCCTGATCGGCGACCTGGTGCGGCGCTGCCGGCTGGTGATGGCCGGCCAGCCGCTGCCGCAACCCGATCCCATTGATCCGCACCATGTTTCGTTAGCAGCCGACGCCGGTGTGCACGTCGAGCTGGTGGCCGGCGACAGCCCGCACGTCTACCAGGTCACGATGATCGCGCCCGACCGGCGCGGGCTGTTGTCGAAGGCGGCCGGTGTGCTGGCGCTCAACTCGCTGCGCGTGCATTCCGCGTCGGTCAACGGCCTTTCCGGTTCGGCGATCAACACCTTCGTCGTATCCCCGCATTTCGGCTCGCCGCCGTCCGCGGAGTTGCTGCGACAGCAGCTCGTCCTCGCGCTCGACGGAGACCTCGACGTGCTGGGGTCGCTGGACCGCCGCGAAAGCGACGCCGCGCAACACGGGACCGCCAGGGCCGGGCAGGCGACGGCCGCCGTGCCCATCAACCACGTCACCGCACCACCGCGGATCCTGTGGTCTGACGGCGCCGCGCCGGGGGAGCAGGTGGTCCAGGTCCGCAGCATCGACCGCACCGGCCTGCTGGCGAGGCTGACGGCCGTGTTCGAACGCGACGGTGTCGACATCGCCTGGGCCAAGGTCACCACGCTGGGGTCGTCGGTGGTCGATGTGTTCGGCGTCACCGGCGACGTCGCCGCCCGCGCCGACATCGAACGCGAGCTGTATGCGGTGCTACCCGCCCCGCCCGTCAAAGCGGTGCCCGAGGCCGGCTGAGCCCGCCGATGCACTAGTTCGGCGGTGGACCGGCGACGTCGGGGTGCAGGTAGGCCGGTCCCGGCAGCCCGAGGCGACGCATCGCCAGCCCGGTCAGCGCCTCGAAGATGGCTCGTCGCGCGTTCATGGTCGTGGTGTAGCCCGGGTCGAGGTGTGGGGCGACCTCGACGACCTCCATTCCCACCACCGGCGTTTCATGACAGATCCGCCGGATGGCAGGTAGCAGTTCGCGGTTGGTCAGACCGGGTGGCTCCGGGGTTCCGGTGCCGGGCGCGAACGCGGGATCCAACACGTCGATGTCCAGCGACAGGTACAGGTATTCCGGTCCGTCCAACGCTTCGCTGATCGCCTGTTCGAGCACGGTGTCGAAGCCACGCCGGTCGATCTCGGCCATGAAGTGTGTGCGAAGCCCGTTTTCCCGCATCCACGCGAACAACGCGTCATCGGGTGCGACGGCGCTGCGCAGCCCGATCTGGATGAAGTTGCGTCCCGGGATGTGCTCGTCGTCGATCAACCGCCGAATGGGCGTGCCGTGCGACGCCAGGTGGCCGACGAGGTCGTTGGCGCAGTCGGGATGGGCGTCGAAGTGCACGACGCCGACCTTGCCCGGCCCGTACACGTCGGCCAGGGCCGCGGCGTTGGGCCACAGGATCGAGTGGTCCCCGCCGAGCACGATCGGGACCGCGTTCACTTCGGCGATCTCGCGGACCAGTGAGCGGACCGGCTCCATCGAGTTCTCGATGCTCAACGGGTCCACTGCCGCATCCCCGTAGTCGACGACCGTGAGCACCTCGAACGGGTGCACCCGGGTGCTGTCGTTGACGAGCATCCCCGGCGTGTGGGCCAGCACCCGCTCGTCGGCGCGGATCCCACGCGGCCCGAACGCCGCACCGCGATGGCCCATCGACATGTCAACGGGTGCGCCGAGCACCGCCACGTCGACGGCTCCGGCGCGCAGATCGTCCTGGTTGAGGCACAGCGGCAAACCGAACAGGGTGGCGATGCCGGCGTAGGCGGGAGCGAACTGGTAGCGCTGCAGGTTGATCGGACCCGGCTCGCGGTGCGGATCCCTCGAGCGGTCTACGGGCGCCCGCCAAACCTCTCCCGACAGATCCATGCCAGCCTCCCCATGTAGTTGCCGGTCCGTGCGCCAGCAGAACCTACGCGACAACCGCCGCGAAGTCTCGTATTCGGCGTCGGCAGCGAGTCGAACCGATGAGGCGCGCTCCGATGGTGTCGGCGGATGCCAAGTAGTCTTGGCCTCGTGTTTGAATCGCTGTCCGACCGATTGACCGGCGCCCTGACGGGGCTGCGCGGCAAGGGCCGGCTGACCGACGCCGATATCGACGCGACGGCCCGCGAGATCCGGCTGGCGTTGCTGGAAGCCGACGTGTCGCTGCCCGTCGTGCGCAACTTCGTGACCCGCATCAAGGAGCGCGCCAAGGGTGCGGAGGTGTCCGCCGCGCTCAACCCTGCTCAGCAGGTCGTCAAGATCGTCAACGAGGAACTGATCGCGATCCTCGGCGGCGAGACGCGTCAGCTCGCGTTCGCCAAGACCCCGCCGACCGTCATCATGCTCGCCGGTCTGCAAGGCTCCGGTAAGACGACGCTGGCCGGCAAGCTTGCGAAATGGTTGAAGGACCAAGGTCATACCCCACTCCTGGTGGCATGTGACCTGCAGCGTCCCGGCGCGGTCAACCAGCTGCAGATCGTCGGCGAACGCGCCGGCGTGCAGGTGTTCGCGCCGCACCCCGGCGTGGGGCCCGACGGCCAGGAGAACGCCGCGCCCGGCGATCCGGTCGCCGTCGCCGCGGCCGGGCTGGAGGAAGCCAAGACCAAGCTCTACGACGTCGTGATCGTCGACACCGCGGGCCGCCTTGGCATCGACGATGAGCTGATGAGCCAGGCCGCGGCGATCCGCGAGGCCGTCGACCCCGACGAAGTGATCTTCGTGCTCGACGCGATGATCGGCCAGGACGCCGTCACCACCGCCGAGGCGTTCCGTGCGGGGGTCGGCTTCACCGGGGTGGTGCTGACCAAGCTCGACGGCGACGCTCGCGGCGGCGCCGCGCTTTCGGTGCGCGAGATCACCGGCGTACCGATCCTGTTCGCCTCCGCCGGGGAGAAGCTCGAGGACTTCGACGTCTTCCACCCCGACCGGATGGCCAGCCGCATCCTGGGCATGGGCGATGTGCTCACCCTGATCGAGCAGGCCGAACAGGTCTTCGACGCGCAGAAGGCCGAGGAGGCCGCGCACAAGATCGGCAGTGGCGAGTTGACGCTCGAGGACTTCCTCGAGCAGATGCTGGCCATCCGCAAGATGGGCCCGATCGGCAACCTGCTGGGGATGCTGCCCGGGGCTGGTCAGATGAAGGACGCGCTGGCCGCCGTCGACGACAGGCAACTGGACCGGCTGCAGGCCATCATCCGCGGCATGACGCCCGAGGAGCGCGCGGACCCGAAGATCATCAATGGGTCGCGCCGGCTGCGCATCGCCAACGGATCCGGCGTGACCGTCGGCGAGGTCAACCAGCTCGTCGAGCGCTTCTTCGAGGCCCGCAAGATGATGTCGCAGATGGCCGGGCAGATGGGTATGCCGTTCGGCCGCAAGAACTCTCGCAAGGGCGGCAAGAAGGGCAAGAAGGGCAAGAAGGGCGGTAGGGGGCCGACGCCACCGAAGACGCGCAACCCGCTGGGCGCCGGGATGCCGGGGCTGCCCGCGGGCTTCCCGGACCTGTCGGAGATGCCCAAGGGGCTCGACGAGTTACCGCCCGGGCTCGCCGACATCGACGTGTCGAAGCTGAAGTTCCCGAAGAATTGACCCGTCTGCATGTGCGCGGGCGGGGGCTGCCCGACGACGAACCGGTCGAGTGGTGGGTCATCAACGGTGTGCTGAGCGCCGAGCCGGTCGCCGACGCCACGACGGTGTTTGACGGCGGCTGGATCCTGCCCGGCCTGGTCGACGCGCACTGCCACGTCGGCCTCGGTGACCACGGCGCGCTGGACAATCTCGACGACTGCGTCGCGCAGGCCGAGCTCGAACGTGACGTCGGCGCGCTGCTGTTGCGGGACTGCGGTTCGCCCATCGACACCCGGGCCCTTGCCGACCACGACGATCTGCCGGAGATCATCCGCGCGGGCCGCCACCTCGCTAGGCCCAAGCGCTATCAGCGCGGGTTCGCGATCGAACTCGACGACGAGTGGGCACTGCCCGACGCGGTGGCCGAACAGGCCAGGGTCGGCGACGGCTGGGTCAAGCTCGTCGGCGACTGGATCGACCGCGACGTCGGCGACCTGGCGCCGTTGTGGTCCGACGACGTGCTCACGGCCGCCATCGACGCCGCCCACGCCCACGGCGCCCGCGTCACCGCGCACGTGTTCAGCGAGGACGCGCTGCCGGGGTTGATAAAGGCCGGCATCGACTGCATCGAGCACGGCACCGGTCTGACCGACGACACCATCGAGTTGATGGTCGAACACGGCACCGCGCTGGTGCCGACGCTGATCAACGTCGAGAACTTTCCCGGCATCGCCGCGGCCGCCGCCAAATATCCCGCCTATGCCCAGCACATGCGCGACCTCTACGAGCGGTGTTCGGCGCGGATCGGCGCGGCCCGCGAGGCGGGAGTGCCGATCTATGCGGGCACCGATGCGGGCAGCATGGTCGCCCACGGCCGCATCGCCGACGAGATCGACGCGCTCACAGGTATCGGGATGAGCCCGACGCAGGCGCTGGGCGCGGCGTGCTGGGACGCCCGCGAATGGCTGGGCCGGCCGGGCCTGCAACACGGGGCGCCGGCGGACCTGGTGTGCTTTCGCGAGGATCCACGCACCGGCGCGGCGGTCGTCAACCACCCCGATCTGGTGGTTCTGCGCGGCGTCACTTTCTAGCGCGAGCGTGCGAGTTTGAGGGCGACACGCCGCGCTATGACGCGAGTTTGCGCACGCTCGCACCCAGGCCGGCTCACCGGTACTGGCTGAAGCCCCAGTCCAGCAGCTTGATCGCCTGCCCGTACAAGTCGCCGCTGCCGTACAGCTGCGCCACCACCAGCCGGTGGCCATTGCGTTGCGCCGCACCGACATACGTCTTGCGGGCGAGGTTGGTGTAGCCGGTCTTGCCAACCAGCGTGCCGGGATAGCGCTTCAGCAGTTCGTTCTGGTTGGTGATGGTCTTGGGCCCGTTGTCGGTGGGAAACAGCGACGACGGCTGGCGCACGATGGCCGCGAACGCCGGATACCGCAGCGCCGCGCGGTAGATGATGGCCAGATCATTGGCGGTGGTCACCGATTCCATCCCGGGCCCGTCCAGACCCGACGGCGAGGAGGCGCGCGTGCTTCGCGCGCCCAGCGCCGCGGCTTTGGCGTTCATCCGCGTGACCGCGGCACGGTAGCCGCCCAGCCCGTCGGCCAGCGTGTTGGCCGCGTCGTTGCCTGACACCAGCATCAACCCGTCGAGCAGTTGACGCACGGTGTACGGTCGGCCGGCTTTGACCCCGGCGCAGGAACATTCCACGTCGGCGGCGGCCTGGCTGGCCCGGATCACCGCGTTGAGCGGAAGGTGGTCGAGCACCACCATCGCCAGCAGCGCCTTGATGGTGCTGGCCGGCGGATGCGGCGCATATGGGTTGCGCGAGGCCAGGATTCGGCCGTTATCGAGGTCGGCGAGCACCCACGCCTGCGCGGGCCCGTCTGGAAGTGTGACGGCGCCCGACGGTTCGACGCCGGGCTGCGCGGGTACCGGGGTTGCGATGACCACGGCTGCCGACAGCGTTATGGCCAACGCGGCCAGCAGCTTTCGCATGGGCGCCGAGCGTATTCACCGCGGTCGCCGACGCGGTCTCGAAAGTGTTGCGATTCGGCAACTTCCGGTGTGTGAGCTGGTTACAGGTAGCCGATGCTCTTGTTCGGGTCCAGTGCGAAACCCCAGTCGAACAGGTTTGCGGCCTGGTCCCAGTAGGTCGGCTGCCCGGGTTTGTCCATGCCGAACATCAACGCCACGACCAGCCGGCGGCCGTCACGTTCGGCGGCGCCGACGAACGTCTTGCGGGCGATGTCGGTGAAGCCGGTCTTGCCGCCGATGGTGCCGGGATAGCGCTCGAGCAGCTCGTCCTGGTTGACCAGCACGCGGTCGCCGTTCTTGGTCGGGAACACAGCGGTCGGCTGCCGGGTGATCTGGGCGAACACCGGGTTGGCCATCGCGGCGCGGAAGATCACCGCCAAATCGTGCGGTGAGGACCACATGGCGATGCCGGGACCGTCCAGACCCGACGGTGACCCGGCGTTGGTGCCGTAGGCGCCGAGCAACGCGGCCTTGGCGTTCATCTTCGTCAACGCGACGTCATGGCCGCCGAGCATGGTGGCCAACGTGTTGGCCGCGTCGTTGCCCGACACCAACAGCAGCGCTTCGAGAAGCTGACGGGCGGTGTAGACCATGCCGGGCGTCACACCCACGCAGTTGCATTCGACCTTGGTGTCGGCCTCGTTGGCGACGATGGTGGCGTCCAGCGGCAGCTCGTCGAGCACGGTCAGCGCCAACAGCACCTTGATGGTGCTGGCGGGGGCGTACTGGCCGTACTCGTCGCGGGCGGCGAGCACGGCGCCAGTGTCCATGTCGGCGATGAGCCAGGCCTGCGCTGGGCCTTCCGGGATGGGCACCGAACCCGCGGGTTGCTCGACGCCGAGCGGCGCGGCAATCACCGTCGCGGACTGTCCGAGGAGCAGACACAGGGCGGCCGTTAAGCCGATCAACAGCCTTCGCATGGGCAGGCAGCTTAGTCGTGTTGAATCGACCCATGTTGAGCCTGGAAGAGATTTCGGATCGGTTGGAGATCCAGCAGCTGCTGATCGACTACTCGACGGCCATCGACCAACGCCGGTTCGACGACCTCGATCGGGTGTTCACCTCCGATGCCTACATCGACTACCGGGCGATGGGCGGCATCGACGGCCACTATCCGCAAGTCAAAGCGTGGCTGGCCGACGTGCTGCCGAACTTCCCGGCGTATGCCCACATGTTGGGCAACTTCGACGTCCGCATCGCCGGTGACACCGCGTCGTCGCGGACCATCTGCTTCAACCCGATGGTGATGGGCGGGGAGCAGGGCCAGATCCTGTTCTGCGGCCTGTGGTATGACGACGAGTTCGTCCGCACCTCGCAGGGCTGGCGGATGAGCCGGCGGGTCGAGACCAAGTGCTTCGACAAGCTGGTGTGACCCGATGAGCGATGAACGGGTCCGGACCATCGAGCGGGCGCTGGGCCTCACCGACCTGGCGGAGCTGACGGCGGCGGTGCGCGCGTTGACGCCGTCGGAGGCCGTCGAAGTGCTCGAGCGCCACGACAGCACCGATCGCGCCGTGCTGTACCGGCTGCTCGCCAAGGATCAGGCGCTGCGGGTGTTCGAAGCGTTGGATCCGAGCCTGCAGAGCGACCTGGTGCGCGCCCTGCAGGACGACGACGATGTCGCGGCCCTGTTCGCCGGTTTGGAACCCGATGACCGGGTCGAGCTGCTCGATGAGCTGCCCGCATCGGTCGCACGGCGGCTGATGCGGGGGCTCCCCGCGCCCGAACGCGATATGACAGCCGGCATCCTCGGCTATCCGCCGGGGTCGATCGGCAGGCGGATGAGCCCGGAGTTCGTCGCGCTGCGCACGGATCTGACTGCCGAGCAAGCGCTCTCGGCGGTCCGCCGGCGCCTGGCCGACGCCGAGACCGTGTACACGCTGCCCGTGACCGACGACCAGCGCGCCGTCGTGGGCATCGTCAGCCTGCGCGACCTGATGAGCGCAGCGCCCGACACGCCGATCCGCGACATCATGCAGCAGGCGTACTTCGCGCGGGCCACCGACAGTGCCGAGGAAGCGGCGCGACGGTGCGCTGATCTCAAGCTGCTCGCGCTCCCGGTGGTCGACAAGGAGTCGCGGCTGGTCGGCATCCTCACCGTGGACGACGCGCTGCGCGTTCTGGAATCCGCCGAGACCGAGGACCAAGCCCGTATCGGCGGCACCGAACCATTGCGGCGCCCCTACCTGGCCAGCCCGGTCAGCGCGCTGGTGCGTGCCCGCGTGGTCTGGCTGCTGGTGCTGGCGATCGGCGCCACGCTCACCGTGCAGGTGCTGGAGGTCTTCGAAACCACCCTGAGCCAGGTGGTGGCGCTGGCCCTGTTCGTACCGTTGCTGATCGGCACCGGTGGCAACACCGGAAACCAAGCGGCCACCACGGTGACGCGGGCGCTGGCGCTCGGCGACGTCGGGCCCCGCGACTTCACCAAGGTGCTGGTCCGCGAGTTCAAGGTCGGGTTCTCGCTCGGGCTGCTGCTCGGCGCGGTGGCGTTTCTGCTGACCACCGCGGTCTATGACCGCCAGCTGGGCACGGTGATCGGCCTGACCCTGCTGGCGGTGTGCACGATGGCCGCCACGGTCGGCGGCGCGATGCCGTTGCTGGCCCGTGCCGTCCGCGCTGATCCGGCGGTGTTCTCAAATCCGTTCATCACCACGTTCGTCGACGCCACCGGGCTGCTGATGTACTTCCTGATCGCCAGGGCAGTTCTGGGCATCTGATCGATTTCCGCTGGATCGCCCGGTTCTGGCACAATAGGCGGCTGTCTGCCCACGGCCACGGCCGTGCGGCGGTCACACACGTAAGGCAAAACCGGACCCGGGCATCCCGCCCAGGTTGCTGAATTGTCAGCGTGGCAATCACAGGAGAAGTCGCTTAACCATGGCTGTCAAGATCAAGCTCACCCGGCTTGGCAAGATCCGCAATCCCCAGTACCGCATCTCCGTCGCCGACGCGCGCACCCGGCGCGACGGCCGCGCGATCGAGGTCATCGGCCGGTACCACCCGAAGGAAGACCCCAGCCTCATCGAGATCGACTCGGAGCGGGCCCAGTACTGGCTCAGCGTCGGCGCCCAGCCCACCGAACCGGTGCTGGCGCTGCTGAAGATCACCGGCGACTGGCAGAGGTTCAAGGGTCTGCCCGGCGCCGAGGGCTCGCTGAAGGTCAAGGAGCCCAAGCCCAGCAAGCTGGACCTGTTCAACGCTGCGCTGGCCGAGGCCGAGGGCGGCCCCAGCACTGAGGCCACCCAGCCCAAGAAGAAGAAGGCGCCCGCCGCCAAGAAGGCCGCGGACAAGGCGAGCGAGGAGTCGGCCAAGAAGGCGGTCGAAGCCGAGGCCACCGCCGATCCGTCCGGTGCCAAGGACGCATCTGAGGCGGCAGCTGAAGGCGCCGACGCCACCACGGCCGGCGCCGCGGAGAACGCCGCAGGCGAGTCCGCGCCGGCCGAGAGCTGAGCGCGGCCGTGAGCTCAGTCGTCGTCGACGCCGTCGAGCATCTGGTGCGCGGAATCGTGGATAACCCCGACGATGTCCGCGTCGACATGGTCACCAGCCGGCGCGGCCGCACCGTCGAGGTTCATGTCCACCCCGATGACCTCGGCAAGGTGATCGGCCGCGGGGGCCGCACCGCGACCGCGCTGCGCACGCTGGTTGCCGGGATCGGCGGTCGGGGCATCCGCGTCGACGTGGTGGACACCGACCAGTAGACGCTTCCATGGACCTGGTTGTCGGGCGGGTCGCCAAGGCGCACGGCGTCGCGGGCGAGCTCGTCGTCGAGGTCCGCACCGACGATCCCGACGAGCGGTTCGTTCCCGGTGCGTCGCTGCGCGGCCGGTCCGCCAAAGGCGGATCCGAACAGCGCTACGAAATCGAATCGGTGCGTCCGCACGGCAATCGGCTGCTGGTGCGCCTCGTCGGGGTGAGCGACCGCAACGGCGCAGACGCATTGCGGGGCACCCTTTTCCTGGTGAACGCAGCCGAACTGCCGCCCATCGATGACCCCGATGAGTTCTACGACCATCAACTCGAAGGGTTGGCTGTCCGCACCGCCGACGGCGCGCACGTCGGGGCGGTCGCCGAGGTGCTACACACCGCCGCAGGCGAACTGCTCGCGGTACGCGACGGCGACCGGGAGGTACTGGTGCCGTTCGTGAGCGCGATCGTGAGGTCGGTTTCGCTGGCCGACGGTGTGGTCGAGATCGACCCGCCCGAGGGCCTGCTGGAGCTGGGCTGATGCGCATAGACGTGGTGACCATATTTCCCGACTATCTCGACCCGCTGCGACAATCGTTGCCCGGCAAGGCGATCGAGGCCGGCATCGTGGAGTTCGCGGTGCACGATTTGCGGCGCTGGACCCACGACGTGCACCGGTCCGTCGACGACACGCCCTACGGCGGTGGTCCCGGCATGGTGATGAAGGCTCCGGTCTGGGGTGATGCGCTCGACGAAATCTGTTCGCCAGAAACGCTTCTGGTGGTGCCGACCCCGGCAGGTCGGCTGTTCACCCAGCGGGATGCGCAACGTTGGAGCGCCGAGAAGCACCTGGTGTTCGCTTGCGGGCGCTACGAGGGCATCGACCAGCGCGTCGTAAAGGATGCAGCGCGCCGGATGCGGGTGGAGGAAGTGTCGGTCGGTGACTACGTTCTACCCGGCGGTGAATCGGCGGCGCTGGTGATGATCGAAAGCGTCGTGCGCCTGCTGCCCGAGGTTCTGGGCAATCCCGCGTCACACCAAGAAGATTCGCATTCCGACGGCTTGCTGGAGGGGCCCAGCTACACCCGGCCACCGACCTGGCGCGGCCTCGACGTGCCCGAGGTTCTGCTGTCGGGGGATCACGCCAAGATCGCGGCCTGGCGCCGCGAGCAGAGCCTGCAGCGCACGCGGGAGCGGCGCCCGGACCTGCTCGACTAGTTGATCCGGCCGCCGGGGAACATCGTCTTGACGGCCTCGGTGATGGTGTTGCGCGCGGTCGCGTCGTCGGTGGGGTGCATCGAGCCGATCGCCATCACGTAACGTCGGTCCGACCCGATCACGCCCGTCGACAGGTGCACCCAGTTCCCGGCGTCCCAGCAGCAGAACCAGCCCTGTTTGACCGCGACGGGTTCGGCGTAGAGCCCGTCGGGGATGCCGAACCGCTGCGGATACACGCCGCCGGGTACGGTGCCGTCCGGTGCGGTCGGGGTGTGCTCCGCCAGGGCGGACAGGATGATGTCGGCCTGCTCGGACGGCAACCCGCCGGCGCCGGAAAGCAACATGTCGTAGTAGCGGACCAGGTCGGGCGTCGTGCTCAAGGTGTTGTACCAGCGCCCGTTGTAGGGCGCGGTGGTGGCGTTCAGGCCGTAGCGGTCCTTGATCCGGGCGATGACGTCACTGCCGCCGCTGCGGTTCCAGAAGACCTCGGCCGCGCTGTCGTCGGACGCCCGCAACATGACGTCGAGGGACTCGCGGTCCTCGGGGGACAGTTGCGTCTTGCCCTCGGCCACCTGCAACAGCAGGTCGTCGGCGATGAACACCTTGACCACCGATGCGATCGGCATCGCCATGGCGTTGCCGTTGGAGACCACCTGACCGGTGTTGCGATCGAGCACGGTGACCGTGATGTCTGCGCCGGCCGCGGCAGCGGCCGCGGTGGCCTGCTGGGTCCGCTCTTGCAGCCCCTCGAACGACGCGGGGAGTTCGCCGGGCGGGGCTTCCGGGAGCGGAGCCATACGGCCCTGCGGCGCGATGACGACAACGGGAGCTTCGGCGGGCGGGGGAGGCGTGCCATACACCTTGGCCTCGCATCCCGAACACCCGAGCACCGCAACGCTGGCCGCCGCTAGCGCCGTGACCAGGTTTGACGGCAACCGTCGCATTGCCCTCCTTCGCGGCTCGCCCGCACCATCGGCACCCATCTGAGCGCCATACCCGCTGTCAGGCAGCCTAACCGCGACGGCGCCCAACTGCTCGGCCGACATCGCCGCGTCCCGGCGACCTGGCCACGGCATTCACCGGATTTCAGAGATCCGACGACCATCTGGCACAATTGAGCAGTTGTCTGTGCAGGCTGGTTCTGCCCACTGCGAGATACACCCCATACGCCCGATCCATCGGCTCGGCCACGCGTCGCAACGGCGACCGCGGCGCGCCGGCAGCCCGACAGCAAGGAAGTGTCACCGATGAACACGCTGGACTTCGTCGATCAGACGTCGCTGCGCGACGACATCCCGGACTTCGGCGCCGGCGACACCGTCAATGTCCATGTGAAGGTCATCGAGGGCTCCAAGGAGCGCATCCAGGTCTTCAAGGGTGTCGTCCTGCGCCGTCAGGGCGGTGGCGTCCGCGAGACCTTCACGGTGCGCAAGGAAAGCTACGGCGTCGGCGTCGAGCGGACCTTCCCGGTGCATTCGCCCAACATCGACCACATCGACGTCCTCACCCGCGGCGACGTGCGCCGCGCCAAGCTCTACTACCTGCGTGAACTGCGCGGTAAGAAGGCCAAGATCAAGGAAAAGCGCTGACGTCGCGTCGGCGACATCCGCTGTCGAAAGCGCGCTGGCTACCCTGATGCGGTGACCGGACCCACTGCGCCCGACGGATCGTCGGCCGAGCCCGAACTCGACAACACCGACTCCGACACCGACTCGGGGAACGAGAAACCCAAGAAGAAGCACGGCGCGCTGCGGGAATTCGCGATTCTCGTCTCGATCGCACTGGTCCTCTACTACGTCATGTTGACGTTCGTCGCGCGGCCGTACCTCATTCCGTCGGAGTCGATGGAACCCACGTTGCACGGCTGTCCGGGATGCACCGGCGACCGCATCATGGTGGACAAGATGACCTACCGGTTCACCGAACCCGAACCCGGCGATGTCGTGGTGTTCAAGGGCCCGCCGAACTGGAACATCGGCTACAAGTCGATCCGGTCGGACAACACCGCGGTGCGCTGGGTGCAGAACGCGTTGTCGGTCATCGGGTTCGTCCCGCCGGACGAGAACGACCTCGTCAAGCGCATCATCGCAGTGGGCGGGCAGACCGTGCAGTGCCGTGAGAGCACCGGGCTGACGGTGGACGGCGAACAACTCGACGAGCCGTACCTGGACCGCGAGACGATGAACGTGCCGGATCCGAACTTCTACAAGTGTCTGGGCCCCGAGTTCGGGCCGGTGACCGTGCCCGAGGGCAGGCTGTGGATGATGGGCGACAACCGCACGCATTCGGCCGACTCGCGGGCCCACTGCACCAACACGCCCGCCGACGCGCAGCGTGGAATCCTGTGCACCGGTGACCCGAAGGCAGGCACCGTGCCGGTGGACAATGTCATCGGTAAGGCGCGTTTCATCGCCTGGCCGCCGTCGCGGTGGGGCGGCGTGGGAAGCCCGAACCCGCAGACCTGAACCCCGACGCACTAGGAGAGTTACTGTTGCCGCCGACATGGCCTCCGCGAACGGTGATCCGGAAATCATCGGGCCTGCGGACGCTGGAGTCCGCCCTGTACCGAAGCGGCCTCGGGCCGGTGGCCGGCGTCGACGAGGTCGGTCGCGGGGCGTGCGCGGGCCCGCTGGTGGTCGCCGCGTGTGTGCTCGGGCCCAACCGGCTGGAGAGCCTGGCGGCCCTCGACGACTCCAAGAGGCTCAACGCCAAGGAACGCGAGCGGCTCTTTCCACTGATCCGCCGTTATGCGCTGGCCTACCACGTGGTGTTCATCCCGTCTGACGAGGTGGATCGCCGCGGGGTCCACGTCGCCAACATCGAGGGCATGCGCCGCGCGGTGGCGGGCCTGTCGGTGCGGCCCGGATACGTGCTCTCCGACGGGTTCCGGGTGCCCGGCCTACCGACGCCGTCGTTGCCGGTCGTGGGCGGCGACGCGGCCGCGGCGTGCATCGCGGCGGCCAGTGTGTTGGCCAAGGTCAGCCGGGACAGGCTGATGGTCGAAATGGAAGCCGAGCATCCCGGCTATGGCTTCGCCGACCACAAGGGCTACAGCACGCCGGCGCACAGCGCGGCGCTGGCCGAACTCGGGCCGTGCCCCCAGCACCGCCACTCGTTCATCAACGTGCGCCGGGTGGCCACCAGGACGGGCATCAAGGTGGTCACCGAGTTGGTGACCGGTGGAGCATCAGGTGACGGGGGTGAGCCGGAGCAGTGCATCGAAGTCGGGTAATGGGAGAATTGACGAATACCGGATGTGCGACGAGCGCACGTGCCGGTGGGACCGATATGAAGGACAGCTGAGCTGATGAGTGCCGAAGATCTCGAGAAGTACGAAACCGAGATGGAGCTCTCGCTCTACCGCGAATACAAGGACATCGTCGGGCAGTTCAGCTACGTCGTGGAGACCGAGCGCCGCTTCTACCTCGCCAACAGCGTGGAGTTGGTGCCCCGCAACACCGACGGTGAGGTCTACTTCGAACTGCGGCTGGCCGACGCTTGGGTGTGGGATATGTACCGGCCCGCGCGCTTCGTCAAGCAAGTACGGGTGATCACCTTCAAGGACGTCAACATCGAAGAGGTGGAGAAACCCGAGCTGCGCCTGCCCGAGTAGCAGGCCCCGCCTTTCCGGGTTCGACCTGAAGTTCGCTCCGCGTTGACGAAGGGATTCGTGCCCGGCACCCTCCTTTTGGAGTGCCGCACAGAATGCCTCCTCGTAATGACCACGGTTGGAATAGCGGCTACTATTATGAGAAGCCAGAACAAAAATTAGGTTATAGTCGGTCGGCGTGCGCATCCTTCGACATGGCTTGGCCTGACCGCGAACGCTCCGTGATCGCGTGCGAACGTCCTTGAACGACAGGAGGGCTCGTGACCTCACCGCTGCGAACCGTGGTCTGGTCGACCGGAGGTGTCGGTGCGATCGCGATCGACGCGATCCGTCGCAGGCCGGACCTCGAACTCGTCGGGGTCTGGGTGCACTCCGAGGAGAAGATTGGCAGGGACGCCGGCGAGTTGGCCGGCGGCGCTCCGATTGGGGTCGCGGCCACCAACGACGCCGACGCGCTCATCGCCTTGCGGCCCAGCTGCGTGGTGTATGCCGCCAGCGGACCCGAACGTGACGCCGGCGCGGTGCCCGACTACCTGAAACTGCTCGCCGCGGGCATCAACGTGGTGACGACGACATCGACGACCCTGGTCTATCCGCCGGCCTACTCCTCGCCTGACTGGCGCGATCAGTTGGAGAAGGCCGCGAGGGCGGGCAATGCCTCGTTATACGCCTCCGGCATCTTCCCTGGGTTCGGCTCGGACCAACTCGCGCTGCTGCTGGCGACACAGAGCAAGAAGATCCGGTGTCTGAAGGTCACCGAAATCGCGCTCAACGATCACTATCCGGTCGCCGACATCATGATGAACGGGATGGGCTTCGGGCACCCACTCGACTTCGAACCGATGCTCAAGACACCAGGATTCATCGAAATGGCCTGGCGAGCACCCATTCACCTGGTGGCGGCGGGTCTCGGCGTCGACGTCGAAGAGGTCCGAGGCGACATGGACCGCTGTCTCACCGATCGGGACATCGAGGTGGCGTTCGGCACGATCAAGGCGGGGACGTGCGGTGCGGTGCACACCAGGGCCGCGGGTGTGGTCGACGGCCGCGAAGCCATCGTCGTCGAGCACATCATCCGGATGGCGCGCGACGTGGCGCCAGATTGGCCGACATCGGAGTTCGACGCGACCTACCGCGTCGACATCGAAGGAGATCCCGCCATCCACTGCGCGATGAACCTCGGTGCGGCCGAAGGTCACGGTGCGGGGCACGCCGCGATGACCGCGACCGCAATGCGGGTGGTCAACGCCATTCCCTACCTGGTCGATGCCCCCGCTGGCCTGCTGAGTTCGCTGGACCTGCCGAACACCTTGCCGCGTCACGCTTTCGAGTGAGCGGATCGCAACCACGAGGAGTCATTGATGACCGGCGCCAACACCGTCGAACTGTACTACGACCCTTTCGATTTCGACATCGACGATGATCCGTACCCGATCTGGAAGCGGATGCGCGACGAGGCGCCGCTGTATTACAACGAGAAGTTCAACTTCTACGCGTTGAGCCGCTACGACGACGTCGCGCAGGGACTACACGACTGGGAGACCTACCGCTCGGGCAACGGCACCACGATGGACGTCATCATGAGCGGCGTCGAGGTGCCGCCGGGGGTGATCCTGTTCGAGGATCCGCCACTGCACGACATCCACCGACGCTTGCTGTCAAAGGTGTTCACGCCGCGGCGGATGGAGGCCATCGAACCACTGACCCGCGAATTCTGTGTACGCGCGCTCGATTCGCTGGCCGACGCAACATGTTTCGATGTCATCGGTGACTTCGGGGCGCTGATCCCGATGCGGACGATCGGTTACCTGCTCGGTATACCGGAGCAGGCCCAGCAGCAGGTACGCGACAACACCGATGCGGCGATCGGGTTGACGGAGGGAAGCTTTCAGTCGGTGTCGGCGGCCACCTTCGAGAACGCCTACCAGTTGTTCGCCGACTACATCGAGTGGCGCGCCGAGCACCCGTCCGACGATCTGATGACGCAACTGCTCAACGCCGAGGTGGAAGAGAACGGGCGGATGCGGCCGCTGTCGCGCATCGAGGTGTCGACCTACACCAGCATGATCGCCGGCGCCGGCAACGAAACCACCACCCGGCTGATCGGGTTCATCGCAGAACTACTCGCCGAGCATCCCGATCAGCGGCGCGAACTCGTCGACGACTTTTCCCTGATCCCGCGGGCGATCGAAGAGGTGCTGCGTTATCAGGCACCGTCGCCTGTGCAGGCCCGCTACGTCGCCCGCGATACCGAATGTCATGGGCAGACAATCGCAGAGGGTTCAGTGATGTTGTTGCTCAACGGATCTGCCAACCGAGACGAGCGACGCCATCCAAACGGCGAGGTCTTCGACATCCACCGCACCGGATCGCACCTGTCGTTCGGGCAGGGGCTTCATTTCTGCCTCGGTTCGTCGCTGGCCCGGATGCAGGCGAGGGTCGCGCTCGAGGAGATGCTGCGGCGGTGGCCGGAGTGGGAGGTCGACTACGACGACGCCGCGATGGCGCACACCTCGAGCGTGCGGGGATGGGGCAGGCTGCCGATCACCGTCGGCTAATGCGTCTGCGCCGAGCGCACCGTGACCCCGCGCAGCAGCGTGTCGCGGAGGTGGATCTGCGATGCGCGGGTGCCGAGCTCATGCAGAAGGTTCTCCGGAATCCAGGAAACGCCGATGACGATTCGCGCCAGCATCTCGTTCGACGGGGCATCGATCGTGATCTCACCCGACTTGATACCTTCGGCGAGTAGAGCTTTCATCTGCCGGACGCGCTTGGTGAACAACCAGGCGATGTTCTGGGTGTCGGGCGGCGACTGGCGCATCCACGCGAGTTGGATACGGAACTCGTCGGCGAAGTGGGCAAGGGCGTTGGTGTGAATCCAGCTCAGCGCGTCGAGCTTCTCGATGGCCGACGAGTCCGAGCGCAGCACGCTGGTCCATCCCACCTCGGCGACCTTCTCGCCGAACGACTGCATGATGGACGCCAGTAGTTCTTCTTTCGAGCCGATCAGCCGGTACACCGTTCCGGTGCCCAGGCCCGCCGCTGATGCGATATCGCGGATCGTGGTGACCTCATAGCCTTTTCGCCCGAACTCTGTGCGTGCGACGGCGCGCACGTGTGCGCCCTTGTCGTTGGGTGCGGCCTCGTTCTCTTCGATCCACGACTTCACCGCGTCATCGGCGGCGATGAAGGCGGGGGAGCGGTCGAGATCGGTATCACTGGGCGGTACGGTCGCCAAGCCCTCCAGCAGGATTCGGCACAACGTGGCCGCAACTTTGTTGGCGCCTGCACGGTGCCGGATGACGTCGAGCCCGACCTGTCGCATCGACTGCACGATCCGGTCGGCGAGGATCGACAGGTCGACGTCCGGCCGCAGGTAGCCGTTCCACCGGGCGGCGCGCAGCGTCTGCACCATCGCCTCCAGGATCGCCGCAGGGCGCTGCTGGGCCAGCGCGGCGAGTTCGGGGTTGGAGGTCGGGGCTTCGTAGAACGTCATTTGCAGCGCCGCGCTGTGTGTCACCGCACACTGGGCGATCGCCGCGCCCAACTCCACGATCCGGTCGAAGGCCGACAGTGACGTCGGATCGTCGAGGCGTCTGAGGGCCTGTTCGGCGATGCGGTCAAGATCGTCGTGGTAGCGCCGAAGCAACTCGACGAGGATCGCTTCCTTGGACTCGAAATGGTGATAGAGGCTGCCCGGCAGAATGCCGGCGGCATCGGCGATTTCCTGAAGTGATGTCCGCAGACCGGACGTCGCGATGAGCGACGCCGCCGTCTGTAGGATCTCGGTTCGGCGGGTGCCGTCGTCGTAGGAATGGCCCGCATGCGCCGCGAGGTCAGGCTTCGGCGTCACGCGAAGACGCCCCACAGCACCTCCAAGTTCCGCTCCCGTCCATCGGTTTGGTCCATATGACCCAAAGTTTGGTCAAGGTTAGCAGAACGGGGTCACCCGGCGGCTTCCGCGCAACCGGTGTAATGAACTGGTAGAGGTGGTCGTGGCGGCCGAGATGTGCTCGACCGGTCGCGGACGATTGACCCTGGTGGCCACCCTCGCTAATGTCTGAACAAAAATTAGGTCTACCTGGTCGACGGAGGTTTCATGCCCTACGAGAGCACCGCAGAGCCGATCAAGTTGGGGTATCTCATGGACTTCAAGCTGCCCGACGCGTATCCGCAGGAGATGAAGGAAGACCTCGCTAACCCCTTTGAGCTGATTTTCGCCGAGGCGGCCGAAAACGGAGTGATCGACCGGCCGATCCAGATCGTGTACCGGGAGGTCGAAGGGCTTCCCAAGGGGTCGGTCAAAGCGGTCATCGACGCGTATGGCGAACTCGTCGACGAGGGGTGTCTCGCGGTGTTCGGTCCGCACATCACTGACAACTGCGAGCCGACCCGCGAGGCCATCGAAGAGCGGTTCCGGGTTCCGGCGCTCAGCGTCACCGGCAGCGACGCCTGGCTGGGGGAGTGGACGTTTGCGTTTCCGCAGGGGTCGTTGACCGACGAACCGATCTTCTGGGCGGACCTGTTGGCCAAGGGCGGCCACACCGAGGTCGGCGTGCTCATGGAGCAGTCGCTGATCGGCGAGACGTACGTGAAGAACTTCCGAAGCGCGTGTCGTCGCAAGGGAATACGGATCGTCGGCGAGGCGACGATCGCGCAGACGGCGCAGGACGTCTCGGCCGCGCTGCGCACCCTGCACGAGGCCAAGGCGCAGGCCGTCGTGCACGCCGGCTTCGGCTTCGGCATCGTCTACGTCAACCCCGCCCTGGAGGAACTGGGTTGGGATCCACCCAGGTTCACCAGCACGGCCTTTCAGAACGCGTGGATCAACCCGATCATGTGGAACGCGTTCATGGGTTGGACGGGCGTCGACCAGTACGACGAGGGCAACGCCGTCGGTCAGCGGTTCCTCGACAAGTACCAGGAGAAGTTCGGCCGCCGACCGCAATACTGTGTGCCCGTGGTGAACTGCGACGTCGCCACAGCGTTGCTCCGCGCGTGCACCGATGCGCATCCGCTGAGCCCACGGGGGGTCAAGGAGGCCCTGGAGCGCGTCAAGATGGTGCCCGCCGCCGCGGGGGCGCCGGGAACCCGGGTGTCCTTCGGTAACTGGACCCGCCGCGCCTGGATGGGCGCCGGATATCTGGTGGCCCGAAGACTCGACGCCGACGGCGCCACCTCTCATCTTGTCGACCGCTTCGGTGAGGAGTGACGCTCTGTCAATCATTCCAAGCTGTAACCAACATCTGTCCCGTGTAAGGGTCGGGGGCGATGAGTCTCGGCGAAGAACTGATCCCCGCTGAACCGCGCAGCGTAATCATCACGGGCGCCTCCAGGGGCCTCGGGCTGGCGTCCGCATCGCACCTGTACCGGCAGGGCTGGCGCGTCGTAGCGGCCATGCGGTCCGTCGACGCCGGTATGCAACGCCTGCGTGAGGCGACGGGTGCGGCACCAGACGATCCGAACCTGATCGGCGTAACCCTCGACCTCACCGACGCCGCATCGATCACCGCGGCCGCGAAGGCGATCGACGAGGCCGTCGGCGCACCGTACGCGCTGGTGCACAACGCCGGAATCTCCGCGGCCGGGATGGTCGAGGAGACCCCGGTCAGCTTGTGGGAGAAGATGTTCGCGACCAACATCTTCGGTCCGGTCGCGTTCACCAAGGCGCTGCTGCCTGCCATGCGTAAGGCCGGACGCGGTCGGATCGTCCTGGTGTCGAGTCAAGGTGGGCTGCGCGGGATGCCCGCCACCGCACCGTATTCGGCCGTCAAAGGCGCGTTGGAGCGGTGGGGTGAGTCGATGGCGGCCGAGGTGGCCCCGTTCGGCATCGGGGTGACGATCCTGGTGACCGGTACTTACGACACCGAGATCATCACCGATGCGGGAACCACCGACTGCCGCGACCTCGACGGCCCCTACGCCCCGCATCACGCCACGATGGACAAGCGCGGGCGGGCCGCGATGCGGATGGCCGCACGATCGCCGGCGAAGTTCGCGGCGGGCCTGGCCAAGGCGCTCGACAGCTCGAAACCGTTCGTCAAGAAATCGGTGGGGCCCGACGCGCGACTGCTGTTGATCGCCAACCGGGTGATGCCGCCCGCCGCACTGCACCAGATGATCCGGTTGATGATGGGCATCCCGGGCTTCGGCGCGCTCCGAGGAAGTAGAGACCATGGCTGACGTTGTTTTCGAATCGAAGATGATGATCGACGGCAAGCTCGTCGACGGCGAGGTCGGCACCTTCACCAACATCAACCCGGCGACCGAAGAGGTGCTCGGCAAGGTGGCCGACGCGTCGAAATCCGATATGCACCGCGCCATCGACGCCGCGCGCCGCGCCTTCGACGAAACCGACTGGTCGACGAACCATGCGTTGCGCCAGCGGTGCCTGTTGCAGTTGCAGGTGGCGCTGGAATCGGAGCAGGAAGAACTGCGCGAGGAGCTCATCCTCGAGGCGGGATGTCCGCGCGCCATCACGCACGGGCCGCAGCTCGATGCGCCGTTGTCCGATGCGCTGAGGTACCCGGCCCGGTTGATCGACGAATATCCCTGGGAGACCTCGCTTGGCGATGCGCTGGTCTCGGTCACCGGGGTCAACACCACCCGCAAAGGCCTGCTCATCGCGGAGAACACCGATATCCCACCGGGTGTGGTGAACGTCGTCACGGCATCGGATCACTTTGTCGGTGAGGAACTCACGCTATTACCGAAGGTGGACTTGATCTCGTTCACCGGGTCGACGGCGGTCGGTCGGCGGATCATGGAAAAGGATGCCGCGACGATGAAGCCGCTCTTTCTGGAACTCGGCGGGAAGTCGGCGACCATCGTGCTCGAGGGCGCGGATTTCGCGGTCGGCTGCATGGACGGGCATCGCACCGTGCATGCACGCCGGTCAGGGCTGCGCAAACCCCACGCGGTTGCCACTACCGCGCTCGCGCTACGACGAAGGTGTCGAGATCCTGCGGGGCATATACGAAGGTGTCGCGGCCGGCCATCCGCAGGATCCCGGTACGCTGTGCGGTCCGGTGATCTCCGACAAACAGCGCGGCCGCATCCGCGGCTACATCGACAAGGGCGTCGAGGAGGGCGCAACCCTGCTCGTCGGGGGGAGCCGAGGTCCCCTACGGTATGGATAAGGGGTTCTTCGTCAAGCCAACGCTTCACCGACGTCGACAACGCGATGACCATCGCGCAGGAAGAGATCTTCGGACCCGTGCTCGCGGTCATTCCCTTCAACGACGAGGACGACGCAGTACGCATCGCCAATGACAGCCCGTACGGTCTGGCCGGCAACGTCATGGCCGGAACGCTGGACCGCGCGCTTTCGGTGGCCCACCGGCTGCGGGCCGGCTTCATCGGTTTGAACGGCACCGCCAGCTATGGCGCCGACACCCCGTTCGGCGAATACAAGGCCAGCGGCATCGGGCGCCAGAACGTTGTCGCCGGGTTCGACCAATACACCGAGGCCAAGTCCGTCGCCTACCCCGCCGGCTGAGAGGGACGCGTTGCAGCCAGCGCCGACAACCTCGACCAAATCATGAACGTCAATGACGCGTATGCGACCCAAGCAACCAGGAGTGTCTTGTGACCGATTTCGAAACCGTCGACTTCTTCACCGACGAAGCGCTCGTTCCCGACCCCTACCCGTACTTCGACTATCTGCGGTCCAAATGCCCGGTCGTGCAGGCGACCCCGTTCAACGTGTTGGCCGTCACCGGATACGAAGAGGCGCTGGCAGTGTACAAAAACTCGAGTTTCTCCTCCTGCGTCTCGGTGGCCGGACCGTTCTCCGGCATGCCTTTCGGCCCAGGTGAGTCCGACGACGTCACAGAGCTGATCGAGCAGCACCGCGCCGCGGTGCCGATGGCTGAACACATCACGTCGCAGGATCCGCCGTTGCACACCCTGACCCGGGGCCTGTTGAACAAACTCATCACACCCAAGCGCCTGAAGGAAAACGAAGACTTCATGTGGCGGTTGGCCGACCAGCAACTCGACACCTTCCTTGACAAGGGCAGCTGTGAATTCCTGTCCGCCTACGCCAAACCGTTCTCGCTGCTCGTCATCGCCGACCTTCTCGGTGTGCCAGTCGAAGACCATGAGGAGTTCAAAGGGGTCTTCGCGCTGGAAACGGTCGGCGAATTGGGCAAGGAGGCGCCCACGTCGCACAACCCGCTGGAGTGGCTCAACGAGAAGTTCTACGCCTACATCGAGGACCGCAGACGCTCGCCGCGCCAAGACGTGCTGACCGAGCTGGCACACGCCAAGTACGAAGACGGGTCGACCCCCGAGGTCGAGGACGTCATGAACGTCTCGACCTTCCTGTTCGCGGCCGGTACCGAGACGACGACGAAACTGGTCAGTTCGGCGGTGCGATTCATCGCCGACAACCCCGGCTACGAGAAAAAGCTCCGCGACGACCGCAGCGCGATTCCGGCGTTCCTCGAAGAGACCTTGCGGATGGAGAGCCCGGTCAAATCCCACTTCCGGATGGCGCGCACCACCACGAAGGTCGGCGAAGTCGAGGTACCGGCGGGCACCACCGTCATGCTGCTCCCCGGCGCGTGCAACCGCGACGAACGGAAGTTCGCAGACCCGCACACATTTCGGGTGGACCGCCCGAACGTGCGTGAGCAGATCGCGTTCGTCCGCGGCATCCATTCCTGCCCGGGCGCACCCTTGGCGCGTGCGGAAGGGCGCATCTCGTTGAACAGGATCCTCGACCGGATGAACGACATCACGATCTCCACCGAGCATCACGGCCCGCCGGAGAACCGCAACTTCACCTTTGAACCGACGTTCATCATGCGGGGCCTTTCCGAACTGCACATCACGTTCACACCGATCGCCTAGATCAGCGAGCAGACGGAGAATGTTCCGAAACGCTGGCCAAACTCAAGACTCTGCGTCTGCTCGGCAGAGAATAGGAGTACGAAAATGAGCGGAAAGCTCGACGCCAAGGTCGCTTTCATCACCGGGCGGCACATCCGCGTCGATGCCGGCTCACTGCTGAAGTGGCCGAACGGGCCGGGCGGTTAGGGCCGGTGCAGGAAGCCGTGCAGGATCGCCTGCACGAGTTCGTCGACGATCGCCTCCCGCGACGGCGGCCGGTTGCCGAAGAAGGTCGAGCGCAATGCGACCATGCCGACGATCATCGCCACCGTCGAGTGCGCGGGCAGATCCGGCTGGCGCGAACGCATTCCGCGTAGCTGCATACCCTCGGCGCTGATCTCGCCGAGCAGCGTGAGGGCGCGTCGGATGTCGGCGATGCCCGCGCTTTCGACCTCGTCGTCGCTGAGCCCGTCGGAGGCGACCAGCGTCAGCAGCAGGCCCCGGTGTTCGACGAGCACATCGTAGAGTTCGCCGACGAATTGCCGGGTCAGTTCCTCTTCCGTGGTCTTGTCGGGAATGACGGTCTGCCACGTCTTGCCGAAGTCGTCGACGAAGTTCGTGAATGGCAGCACCAGCGCCTCGCGGAACAACCCAGCCTTGGAGCCGAAGTGGCGGAACAACAGGTACTCGGTGACGCCGGCGGCTTCGGCGATTTCGCGGGTCGTCGTCGTGCGGTAGTCCCGGCGCGCGAACAGCTCGCGGGCGGCGTCGAGCAGGAGCCGACGCGCCTCGCCGCGGGGGCGCCGGGTGGCCTGACCCGTCGCCGCGGAGCTGGTCTGCTTCTTGGCCGAACGCCGCTGGGACACGGATTCTCACTTTCTGGACCGCGCGGGGAAGCGGCTGACGACATAAACGATAAACGTCCTTGACCAAACCTATATAATAGTGTCGACTATTACACATGGGTCAACTCATCATGCTCGGAACATTGTTCGGGCTGATCATCTTGATTTTCGGCGTGGTGATCCATTCCGATCCCGAGGCTCGCGGCAACGTCAACGGGGACCGCCGATGACCACCGAGCTGACGCCGGCCCTGATCGCCGGGCTGTCGTTCGCCTATGTCGGCGGTGTGTTGTTTCTTGCCTACGGCGTGTTTCTGAGCATCCGGCGTGGCCGTCTGCACCCGCTACTGCTGGTCTCGATCTCCGCCATCTCGTTCTCGTGGATCGAGGCGCCCTACGACTGGGCGGTGTACGCCCAGTTCCCGCCGGCGCTGCCACGCATGCCGTCCTGGTGGCCGCTGAACATGACGTGGGGCGGTGGTCTGCCGTCGGCCGTACCCATCGGCTACATCGCCTACTTCGTGCTGCCCGCGGTGATCGGCGCCGCGCTCGGGCGGCGGATCATCCGTCGGTTCAACTGGCGCGCACCGCAGACCCTGTTGGCCGTCGGGCTGATCGTCGGGTTCTGTTGGGCGCTGCTGTTCAACGGGTTCTTCGGCCCGCGGATGGGTATCTTCCACTACGGCTACATCATTCCGGGGCTCGGCTTGTTCGAGGGCAGCAAGTTTCAGTACCCGCTGTACGACGCGCTCGCGATGGGTGTGCAGATGATGGTCTTCAGCTACCTGCTGGGCCGGACCGACTCCGAAGGCCGCAACGTCATCGACATGTTGGCGGACAAGGTGTCCAAGACCCGTGTCCAGTCGACGATCGTCTCGGTGACCGCGGCCATCGTCGTCGGGCACGCGGTCTACGGCGCGGTGTTCGCGCCCCATCTCGTGACCAAGCTCGCCGGGTACGTGACCTCAGGACCGTCGGAACAGCTGTTCCCCGGGGTACCCAACCAGCCGAGATAGCCGTCGTCGGCGCGGTTTTCGCAAAGGGCGTCGCGTTGCGACCCGCCGCAATCTCAAAACTGTCAGACTGATCGGGTGCGCACCCCACCGAAGTGCTGGCTCACCGACATGGACGGTGTGCTGGTCCGTGAAGAGCACGCGTTGCCGGGCGCGGCGGAGTTCCTGCAACGCCTGATGGATCGCGAGCGGCCGTTTCTGGTGCTGACCAACAACTCCATCTTCACGCCGCGCGACCTGTCGGCGCGGCTGTTGCGGTCGGGGCTGACGGTGCCGGAGCGGGCGATCTGGACGTCGGCGCTGGCCACCGCCGCCTTCCTCAACGACCAGCTGCCCGGCGGGTCGGCCTACGTCATCGGTGAGGCGGGTCTGACGACGGCGCTGCACGAGGTCGGCTACACGCTCACCGACATCGAACCCGACTTCGTGGTGCTCGGCGAGACCAGGACGTACTCGTTCACCGCGATCACGAAAGCCATCCGGTTGATCCTGGCCGGTTCCCGATTCATCGCCACCAACCCCGATGTCACCGGGCCATCGGCGGAGGGTCCGCTGCCGGCCACCGGATCCGTCGCGGCGATGATCACCAAGGCCACCGGCCGCGAGCCGTACTTCGTCGGCAAGCCGAACCCGATGATGTTCCGCAGCGCGCTGAACCGGATCGAGGCGCACTCCGAGAGCACCGTGATGGTCGGCGACCGGATGGACACCGACGTCGTTGCCGGGATCGAAGCCGGGTTGGAGACCATCCTGGTGCTGACCGGGTCGACGACCCCCGATGAGGTCGAGCGCTATCCCTTCCGGCCAAGCCGGGTACTGCCGTCGATTGCCGAGGCAGTCGAGTTGGTTTGACACTTGATAGCTTGGCCGGATGACTGCTCCTGCTGATGCTGCGCGCCCGCTTGCCGGGGTGCGCATTGTCGAGATCTCCAGCTTCGTCGCGGTGCCGCTGGCCGGAATGACGCTCGCCCAACTCGGTGCCGAAGTGATCCGGGTCGACCCGGTCGGCGGCGCAGCCGACTACCGCCGGTGGCCGGTCACCGCCGACGGTGAGAGCATCTACTGGGCGGGGCTGAACAAGGGCAAGCGCTCGATGGCCGCCGACATGCGCTCGCCGGAGGGTCAGCAACTGGTGCAGCGGCTCATCGCCGACAGCGGCGTGCTGCTGACGAATGTCGCGGGTCGCGAATGGCATTCGTATGACACGCTGGCGGCGCTGCGTCCCGACCTGATCCACGTCGAGGTGTCCGGGCGCGCCGACGGCGGCACCGGCGTCGATTACACCGTCAACGCCGGTATCGGGTTCCCGCTGGCCACTGGGCCGGCTGAACTCGCCACCCCGGTCAACCACGTGCTGCCGGCCTGGGACGTCTCCTGCGGCATCTACGCGGCGCTGGCCGTCGTCACCGCGCTGCGCCACCGCGACGTGACCGGACAAGGCCAGAAAATCAGCATCCCGCTGGAGAATGTCGCCTTGGCGACGGCGGGAAACTTGAGCTTTCTCACCGAGGCCATGATCAACGGCACCAGTCGGCAGCGGATCGGGAACTCGGTGTACGGCCAGTACGGCCAGGACTTTTCGAGCAGCGACGGGGTGTCGTTCATGGTGGTTGCGCTCACCGCACGCCACTTCCGCGATCTGACCGAGTTGACCGGTACCTCGAAAGCCGTTGCTGGGCTGGCTGATACGCTGGGCGCAGACTTCAGCGACGAAGGGCAGCGCTATCAGCATCGCGATGCGCTCACAAGGTTGTTCGGCGAGTGGTTCGCCTCGCACACCGCCGAGGAGATCACCGCGGCGCTGTCGGTGTCCTCGGTGCTGTGGGACCGGTATCGCAGCTTCGCCGAAGCCGTCACCGAGGAGAAGGTGACGGCCAACCCGTTGTTTACATCGCTTGATCAGCCCCGAATCGGGGAGTATCTCGCGCCCGGGTTGCCGATCTCGATCGGCGGCATGTTTCCGCCTGCGGTCGCCGCGCCGGCGCTGGGCGACGACACCGCCGCGGTGCTCACCGAGTGGTTGTCGATGAGCGCGGACGAGGTCTCGCGGATGGTCGAATCAGGCACGGTGGCAACTGGAGACGCCCGATGAGCAAGCTGCTCAAGTTGCTTGACGTGCGGCCGGGGGAGGGCGCCGACTCGTGGATCGGTGCAGCGAGCGGGCCAACAGGGAAACGCGCGTACGGCGGGCAGCTCGTCGCGCAGAGCCTGGCGGCGGCGTGCCGCACTGTCGATGCCGAGCGGTTGCCCACCAACATGCATCTGCAGTTCCTGCGGGGCGGGGAAGCCGGTGATGACGTCGAGTACCGCGTGACGCGGGTGTTCGACGGCCGGACCGCCTCAGCGCGCCGGGTCGAATCGCATCAGGATGGTCGGTTGTTGACGGCGGCGACGGTGTCGTTCGCGACGGAACTGCCTGGGCCGCAACACGGTCAACGGCCGTCGCCGCAGGATCCCGAGGCGCTGCCGCGCACGGGGCCCGCCGGACCCGCGCCGTCGATGCCGCTCGACGAACTCGACATCAGGATCGCCGACGAGGGTGCGGGTGATCAGTTCGTGCGTCGATTCTGGTGGCGCGCAACGATTCCGCTGCCGCAGGACCCGCTGTTACACTCGCTGCTGGCCGTCTACGTCACCGATGTGTACATGATCGACCCGGCGCTGCAGGTGCACGGGCATTCGATGCGGGCGCGCACCCATCGAAGCGGCACAACGGATTCCTCGATCTGGTTTCACCGCTCGGTGCGTGCCGATCAGTGGAACCTTCTCGAGACGACGTCACCGGCGGCGGCGCGCGCACGTGGTGTCGTCGTCGGGAGTCTGATCCGCGCCGACGGTGCCATCGCGGCGACGCTGGCTCAGGAGGGCCTCATCGCCGAGCGGACCTAATTGCGTGTGGCGCCGAGGTCGACGTTTTGGCGGGGTTTACTCGCACTTTTCCGCACAAATGTCCCTTTCGGCACCAGGAGAGCAGGTACGTCAGCGTGACGCCAGCCGCCAGCGACGCGACCACGCCGAGCACCGGATGGCCGGGGAACAACGGGTACACCTGGTAGTGCACCAGATACGTGTACAGCGAGGCCTCCGCGAGGATGCCCGCGACCGTCGTCAGCGCGACCGGGCAGCGGATCGTCGGCAGCCAGATGAGCAACGCCAACCCGCCCAGCACCATCGCCTCACGCAGCGTGCTACCGAAATACCCGTGCAACGCCACAGCCAGTACCACGGTCACCACGGCGCGCTGCACCGTTGACGACGCCTTCGCCGCAGCCCAACCGATCGCGAAGAACCAGAACGCCAGCATCGTGAACCACGCCTCACGACCAAGCCCCAGACCGAGCACGTCGTAGCGCAGCGCCAGCCCGACCACCAGGAACGCGACCGCCACGGCGAACGGTCGTTGCCGCTCCAGCCGGTCCAGTCCGGGCAGCCAGAACAACAACAGCAGCGCGACCAGCGTCCACACCAGCACCTCGACGAACCACAGCCGCCCGGCGGTCATGCTGTCGTGCGGACCGAGAATCTTGTTGGCCAGCAGCAGGTTTGTCCACGTGTAGTGGTCGCTCACCAGCAGCACGACGGCCGCCCAGAGCGCCGACGGCACCGCGATCCAGCCGATGGTGTTGCGCAGGTGCCGGACCCGGTCGGTGCGTGGCACCGAGGTCATGCAGAACCGGCCGAAGTTGTATCCCGCGACCCCGAGCAATACGTGCGCGCCGCCCCACAGTTCGAAGAGCCCCGCGTGCGAGCCCACGATGAGCACGATCGCCAGCGCCCGCAACGCGACGCTGGTCTCCAGCGTCGACGCCCACCAGCGCCGCCGGCCGGTGACCGGGCGCGCCATGGCTTCCAGTTCGCGCAGCGGACGCTGATGCCAGTCGGTGGGCAGGTGCCCGAGCATCCGCTCGAGTCGCACTGACATCGCCACGTACGACAGCGAGTTGCCACCGAGGTCGACGAACGAGGCGTCGGAGTCGATCCCGGCCGGGTCTTTCTGCAGCACTTCGGCGAAAAGCACCCACAGGTCGTCGGTTCCGGGCTGCCCGGCACCGCGCGCCAGCCGTCGCACCGTCTCATAGTCGGGCTTGCCCGACGGCAACAACGGCAACTCGTCGACGTGCACCGCCCGCACCGAGCTGGCGGGCACCCCGGTGGCCTCGGCGACCGCGCGCTGCACGTCGTATGCGCCGTGTCGTCCCGCGGCCGCGACGACCAGGTGCTCGTCGTCGCACGTGCAGAATGTCGTCATACCGCGTGCGCGCAGCGTGGATTCGAGCCGCTGTAGATCGATGCGCAGGCCGTAGCTCTTGACGAAACGGCTGGTGCGCCCGATCAGCTCGTAGAGGCCGTCGGGTGCGCGCCGGGCGACATCGCCGGTGTGCAGCGTGTCGACGCTGTTACCCAGTGACAGATCCTGGGGTCCTCGTGCGTACCCCATCATGACGTTGTCGCCGCGGTACACGAGTTCGCCGACGTTTTCTTCAGGCCAGTCGTCGATCGGTTCCAGGGCCAACGACCCTCCGGGTATCGGCCGACCGATGGCGGTAGGCCGTGACAACGCCAGTTGCGGAGGGAGGTAGGCCATCCGGGCGGTGGCCTCGGTGGCGCCGTACATCACGAACAGCGCCCAGCCGCGACGCTGGGCCAGCTCGGCGACCCGCTTGACCCGATCCGGCGGCATCCGGCCGCCGGCCTGGGTGACGTAGCGAAGCGTCGGCAGCTCCATGGTATCGAAGCCGATGCGGTCAAGCAGCTCGAAGGTATACGGAACCCCCGCGAACGAGGTGCCGCCGCAGCGGCGGAACAGGTCCCAGAACTGCTCATCCATAACGGAGCGCTCGGTCAGGATCAACGCGGCGCCGCGCAGCAGATGGCTGTGGATCACCGAAAGCCCGTAACAGTACGACATCGGCAGTGTGGTTGCAGCCCGGTCGGTTTCGCTGATGTGCAGGTATTCGGCGATGGCGGTCGCATTGGAGATCAGGTTGGTGTGCGACAGCCGGACCAGTTTGGGAGATCCGGTGCTTCCGGACGTGGAGAGCAGGAGGGCGAGATCGTCGTGCAGGTGATGGCGCGAAGCCCTTCGCCGGTGGTGGACATCGCCGGCTACGACGACATCGGGATCGTAGGTCTGCACCATGGTCGAGTGATCGCGTCCAGCGGGAACGGGAAGCACCACATGCCCACCGGCAAGGGCCGCGAGGTAATACACCAAAGTGCGGATGTCGTTGCGGGTTTCGAGCAAAACCAGGCGACGGGTATCGCCGAACTCAGGTGCCGCGTCCACGACGTGCTCGGCGAGCTGCGCATAGGTCAACTGCTGCGTGTCGGTGAGCACCGCGACGTTGTCGCCGTGGCAACGCAGGACGTCGACGAGCCGGCGCATCACAGCACGATCCCCTCGCCGGTGATCTCGATGTGCACCTTGGCGTCGACGGGGGCAGCGTTGAGGCTGTCCTGACGCACCACGACCGGTTCGGCGGCGCCCGCGGGGTCGATTGTCAAGAGCACGTCGTGGCCCAGGAACTCGGTGTCGATCACAGTGCCGACGCTCCGGAACTGTTCGGTATCTGAAACTGCCGTCACCACAAGCTGTTCCGGGCGCAGCAGCAATGTCGCCGACCCGTCGCCGGCACGCACCGGAACCCGCCCGAGTGCGCACTCGGCGACACCGGAGCTGACCGTGCACGGCAGTGAGACGCAATCGCCGAGGAATGCCGCGGTGAAGTAGTCGGCCGGTTGGCGATACACCTGCTGCGGCGGGCCGACCTGGGTGAACCTGCCGTCGCGCATCACGGCGATCTGGTCGGCGATCGAGAGCGCTTCCTCCTGGTCGTGAGTGACCAGCAGCGTCGTCACCCCGGCGTCGGCGAGCAGCTTTGCGACCGCCTTGCGGGTGGATGCGCGCAGGCCGGTGTCCAACGAGCTGAACGGCTCGTCGAGCAGCATCAGCGCCGGTTCGCGCGCCAACGCCCGCGCCAGCGCCACCCGCTGCTGTTGGCCGCCGGACAGCTCATGCGGGCGTCGGGATGCATAGGACGGGTCCAGCGAGACCGTCTGCAGCAACTCGGCCACCCGGGTGTGGCCCTGCTTGCGGGACAGCCCGTACGCGATGTTCTGCCCGACGGTCAGATGCGGAAACAGCGCACCGTCCTGGGCGACATAGCCGACCGCCCGGCGGTGCGGCGCCACCGAGCGCTGCGGGCCGGCGACCTGACGGCCCCCGATGTTGATCGTGCCCGCATCGGGGTTCTCGAAGCCGGCGATGAGCCGCAGCAGCGTGGTCTTTCCGCACCCCGACGATCCGACGACGGCGGTGGTAGAACCCGGTCGCACCTCGAGGTCGATATGGTCCAGCACGGTGCGGCCGTTGAAAGACTTTGCCAATTGGTGGATTTCAACAGTGGAGGTCACAGCGCAGCCGCCTTCGCCGACTGCCGCAGCAGGATGAGCGTCACCGGTATCGCCAGCACCACCAACACCAGCGCGTACGGCGCGGCGGCCGCGTAGTCCAACTCGGTGGACAACGACCAGAACCGCATCGACAGCGTGTTGGTGCCCGTCGGCGCGAGCAGAAGGGTCGCGGTCAGTTCGGTGGCGACGGCGACGAACACCAGTGCGGCTCCGGCGGCTGCGGCGGGTGCGGTCAGGCGCAGCGTGACGCGGAAGAACGTGGCGGTCGGCGAACTGCCGAGCGAGCGGGAGGCCTCCTCGAGGCTGGTCGGCACCTGAGCCAGCCCGGCGCGGACGTTGACCAGCGCACGCGGCATGAACAGCAGCACATAGGCGAACACGATCAGCGCCACGCTCTGATAGAGAACGGGTGCAACGGCTATGGTGACGGTGACCAGCGCCAGCGCGGTGACGATGCCGGGCAACGAGCTGGCCACGTAGTTGGCACCTTCGGCTGCGCGGGCGAGAAATCCGCTGGACCGCACCGCCACCCACGCCACGGGGAACGCGAGCACGGTCGTCAGCGCCGCCGCCGCCGCGGCCAGGCCGATGGTCTGGCTCAACGATGTGAAGATGTCCCCGAAGTCCCACACCTCAACGCCGCCGATCCACAGCCAGCGCAGGATGGTCCACGCCGGCACACCGATCGAAAGGACAGCCAACGCGATGAGCGCCGCAAAGGCAGGCATCGTGCTGCTGCGCAAGTGGATTGGAGTCGCCGCCCGGGGTGCGCCGGAGCCGATCCTGGCGAAGCGGGCATTGCCGCGGACCGCGGCCTCGGCGACCAGCATTGCAAGGCAGAGCAACACGAGGACACCGGCGAGCATGCTGCCCGCCGCGCCGTCGAACGTCACCTGGAATTGCTGGAAGATCGCCACGGTGAAGGTGTCGAAGCGCACCATCGCGAAAGCGCCGTACTCGGCGAGCAGATGTACACCGATCAACAGCCCGCCGCCGAGGATCGCCAGGCGCAGCTGCGGCAGCACCACGCGGAAGAACACCGCCACCGAATCCGATCCCAGCGCTCGGGCCGATTCCTCCACCGCTGGATCGAGCCGACGCAAGGTCGCCGCGACGGGCAGGTACATGAACGGGAAATAGGACAGCGTGGTGATCAACACCCCCGCCCACAGCCCGTGCAGTGAGGGCACCACGCCGATCCACGCGTAGCTGTTCACGAATGCCGGAACAGCGAGCGGAGCAACGAAAAGCGGGCGCCACAAAGCCCGGCCGGGCAGGTCGGTGCGTTCCACCAGCCAGGCCACCCCGACCCCGATCAGCACGCAGAGTGGCACCGTGACGGCCACCAGCGCGACGGTGTTGTAGAGAAGCTCGCCGACGCGGGGCCGCACCACCAGTTCGTAGGCGCGGTCCCACCCGATCGAGGTGGCGCCCCACACCACATAGCCCAGCGGAATCGCCGTCGCGGCAACCAAAATCGCGACGGTTGTCGAAACCAGGGGACCCGGCCGGGTGACGATGTCCGACCGTGAGGCCGGTGCGGCGGGAGGTGCGACGGTGGGGACGGCCACCTACAGCAATCCAGCCTTCGTCATCAGCTCGGTCACCTTCTGCGCGTCCAGGGACGACGGGTCGACATCGGGCGCCTGAAGCGAATCCAGCGGGGGCAACGCGGGATTCGCGGGCACACCGCTGGCGACCGGGTACTCGAACGAGGTGCCCTTCTCGAGGACTTCCTGGCCGGCCCTGCTGGTGATGAACCGCATGAACTGCTGCGCCTGGTCCTGTTTGTCGCTGGAGGCCAGCACGCCGCCGCCCGACAGGCTGACGAAGGCGCCCGGGTCTTGGTTCTTGAAGTAGTGCAGCGCGGTGTTGCCGCTGATCTCCTTGGTTTTGGCTTGATCGCGGTACCAGTAGTAGTGGTAGATGATGCCGCCGTCGACCTCGCCGGCGTTCACCGCTTTGAGGGTGTCGATGTTGTTGTTGTAAGCCACCGCGTTGGCCTTCATCGCGTCGAGCCACTGCGCGGTGGCAGCTTCACCCTCGAGCGCCAGCAGCGCGGCGACGATGGCCTGGAAATCGGCCTTGGTCGGCGGGGCGCCCCAGCGGCCCTGCCACTCGGGCTGCTGCAGGTCGAGCATGGACTGCGGCAGCTGATCGGGCTGCAGGCGGTCGGTGTTGTAGGCGAACACGGTGCTGCGCGCGGCCACCCCGGTCCACCTGCCGGTCTCCGGACGGTATTGCGGTGGAACCTGATCAAGCGTGTCGGCGTTGAGTTCGGCGAACAGCCCCGCCCGCTCTACTGCCGCCATGGCGGGGGAGTTCTCGGTGAGGAAGACGTCGGCAGGTGACGCGTCGCCCTCGGCCACCAGTTGGTTGCCAAGTTCGGTGTCACCGCCCTGGCGGTAGGACACCTTGATGCCGGTTTCCTCGGTGAACGCGTCGATCCATTCCTTGGCCAGCGACTCGTGCTGGGCGTTGTAGATCAACAGTTCGTCGCTGTCGCTCGTGCTGGTGCAGGCGGTCGCACCGGCCGCGAGGGCGAGCGTTGACGCGAGCGCAGCGATCCGGCTCCAACGTGGTCGCATCCAGGGGTCCTTTCCCGGTTTCGTGCAGGTCAGATTGCAGCATCTTTTAGCTGAGGTTTACCTAATGAAGATACCCTTTCGGGTTTTCAGCTGGTTGGCTCTGCGCGGATGAGCCGAGGTGAAGTGCCAGTAGTCACATCCGGCCGGACCGGGCGCGGACGAAGTTGTAGACGCCGAACGCGGCGATACCGGCTGCGGCCAGGATGAGAAGAAACTTGCCGAACGGCGCCTGCCCGAGGGTCTTGACCGCTGCGTCGAGGCCGGTGGCCTTGGCGGGATCGGCCTGCAGCGTCGCCACGATCACCAGCACTCCCGCGCCCGCGAGCACCAGCCCCTTGGCCGCGTAGCCGATGATGCCGACGGCGGTCACCCCTGAGCCGCCTGAGCTGTGCAGGTCTTTGAAGAAGTGCTTCGTCACGCCCTTGTAGACGTGGTAGCCCCCGACCGCCAGCAATCCGAGCCCGACCGCGATGAGGACCGCTTTGCCCCAACCGGACTGCATCATCTGTGCGCTCAGTCCGGCGTTCTGCTGGGTGCTCTGCTGTCCGCTGCCAATCGCGAAGCGGGCCGCCGAGAACGCGATCGCGAAGTTGACGACGGCCAGCCCGAGCGATTTCACCCGCTTCCACGCCGGGGTGTCGTCCTGCAAGCGGCCCGAACCTTCACCGGGCCGCGGCCCGACGATCGCCTCGGCGACGCGCCACAAGCCCAGCGCCAACAACCCCACGGCGACGACCCACAACAGCACCGCGCCACCGGTCTGTTGCGCCAGCGTCGCCAGCGCCCCGGACTGGTCGGCGTTACCGCCGGAACCCAGCGCGATGCGAAGAATCAGATAGCCGACAAGCAGGTGCAGTATGCCGCTGACCGCGAAGCCGGCGCGGGCGGTGTACTCGAACGCATCACTGTCGGTGGCTCTGTCGGCGACACCGTGTAACGACTTGTCGGTCATGCCGGCGTGTACCCGCTTTTTGACGGCAGCGAAACAGGGTGTGCCCGAATTGTGGATGAGTCTGCGGTTGGGGATAACTCGAGCCACCACACCGCGGATTGTCGGTGTCGAACCGCACGGTGAAGCCATGATTTCATTCACCCGCGCCGAGATCGGCGCACTCGGAGAACAACTCGCGGTCGATCACCTGCGCTCGCTGGGGCTGCGGGTGCTCGACCGCAATTGGCGCTGCCGGTATGGCGAGCTGGACGTGATCGCCGCCGATGACGCCGCGCGCATCGCGATCTTCGTGGAGGTGAAGACCCGCACCACCGACCGATTCGGCGGTGTCGCAGAGGCGGTGACCCCGAAGAAGGTGCAGCGGCTGCGCCGACTCGTCGGCCTGTGGCTGGCCGCGCACGACGGTCGGTGGTCGCAGGTGCGCATCGATGTCGTCGGGGTGCGGATCGGTCGGCGGCGAACACCGGAGATCACGCATCTTCAGGGGGTGGGGTGATGGCGCTGGGCCGAGCGTTCTCCGTGGCTATCCGCGGGCTGGACGGACAGACCGTGGAGATCGAGGCGCACATCACCTCGGGTCTGCCCGGCGTGCATTTGGTCGGGCTCGCGGACGCGGCGCTGAAGGAATCGCGCAACCGGGTCCGTGCGGCGATCACCAACTGCGGCAATGACTGGCCGATGGCGCGGCTCACGTTGGCGCTCTCGCCGGCGACATTGCCGAAGGTGGGTTCGGTCTACGATTTGGCTCTCGCGCTGGCAGTGATCGCTGCGGCGAAGAAGGCCGAGTGGCCCCGGCTGGAGAAGACGGTGTTGCTGGGTGAACTCGCGCTCGACGGCCGGGTGCGTCCGGTCAATGGGGTGCTGCCCGCGGTCATGGCCGCCAAACGTGAGGGTTGGCCGACGGTCGTGGTGCCGGTCGACAACCTCGCCGAGGCCAGCCTGGTCGAGGGCATCGAGGTATGGGGTGCACGGACGCTGCGCGAGCTTCAGCTGTGGATCGCAGGAAAGGCGCCGTTGGCGGGCAGAATCGCTGCGCCGCGCGCCGTTTCGGCACCGTCAGTGGACCTCGCCGACGTGGTTGGCCAGACCCAGGCACGGTTCGCGGTCGAAGTCGCCGCCGCCGGCGGCCATCACCTGATGCTGACCGGCCCACCGGGCATCGGTAAAACCATGCTGGCACAACGTCTTCCGGGGTTGCTGCCGACGTTGTCGGAAAGCGAGTCGCTAGAAGTGACGGCGATCCACTCGGTGGCCGGCATGCTTTCGGGTGACACACCGCTGATCACTCAGCCGCCGTTCATCGCCCCGCATCACACGTCGAGTGTCGCTGCGATGGTCGGTGGCGGTTCGGGACTGGCACGACCCGGAGCGGTCAGCCGCGCGCACCGAGGTGTGCTGTTTCTCGACGAGTGCGCGGAGATCGGCGTCAGCGTGCTCGAAGCGCTGCGAACGCCGCTGGAAGACGGTGAGATTCGGCTGGCCCGTCGCGACGGTGTGGCGCGCTACCCGGCGCGGTTCCTGTTGGTGCTGGCGGCCAACCCGTGCCCGTGTGCACCGGCCAATCCCAACGACTGCATCTGTCGCGGCGGCGACAAGCGTCGGTATCTGGGCAAGCTTTCCGGCCCGTTGATCGACCGGGTTGACCTGCGCGTCGAGATGCATCCGGTGCGCGCGGGGGAACTCGTTGAGCAGGACGGCGAATCCACGGCCGTGGTCCGTGAACGTGTCGTGGCCGCGCGCAACGCCGCCGAGGAGCGGTGGCGTGCCTACGGCATCCGGACCAACGCCGAAGTCAGCGGATCGTTACTGCGGCGCAGGTTCCGGCTGCCCCGAGCCACGATGAAGCCGCTGTACCAGGCGATGGATCGCGGTCAACTCAGCGCACGCGGCATGGACCGCACTATGCGGGTCGCGTGGTCCCTTTGTGACCTGGCCGGCCGGACCTCCCCGGACTTGGAGGACGTCACCACGGCCTTGAGTTTCCGGCAGGGCGGAGGTGTGCGATGAGTGACGACGAGGCGCGCGCGTGGGCGTACCTATCCCGGGTGGCCGAACCGCCGTGCCCGGCGCTGAAAGCACTCGTGGCGCGGGTCGGCGCCGTCGAGGCCGCCGATCGGGTGCGTCGCGGGCAAGCCGGTGATGCGGTGAACGAAGGGGTCGACGCCCGTCGTCACATCGACTCGGCAGCACGGGATTTAGAGTTGCTCGCGGCGATGGGCGGTCGGTTGATCACCCCGGAGCACGACGAGTGGCCGGTACTGGCGTTCACCGGTTTCGGGGGGATCGAAGGTCGGCTGCGTGCGCAGGCTCACCCGCCGATGGTGCTGTGGGTGGTCGGATCCGCGCGGCTGGACGAGGTGGCGGCCCGCTCCGCCGCGGTGGTCGGCACCAGGGCGGCCACCGCATACGGTGAGTTCGCCGCGGCTGAGCTGGCCGGGGGCCTGTCGACGCGGGATGTGGCGGTGGTGTCCGGCGGGGCATTCGGTATCGACGGCGCGGCGCACCGGTCGGCGCTGGCGGCCGACGGGTTGACCGTTGCAGTGTTGGCCGGCGGCATCGATGTGCCGTATCCGGCGGGACACAGCGCACTGCTGCGGCGCATTGCCGAGGACGGAGCGCTCGTCACCGAATATCCGCCGGGGGTGCGCCCGGCGCGACACCGGTTCCTCACCCGCAACCGGCTGGTGGCCGCGCTGGCCGGGGCCACCGTGGTCGTCGAGGCCGGCGCCCGCAGCGGTGCCGCCAACACCGCGGCGTGGGCCCGCGGTCTGGGCCGCGCGGTGTGCGCGGTGCCCGGCCCGATCACCTCGTCGGTATCGGTCGGCTGTCACGCCCTACTGCGCGACGGAGCCTTCCTGATCACCCGCGCCGAAGACGTCGTCGAACTGGTCGGGCGGATCGGTGAACTCGCTCCCGACGAGCCGCGGTCGGTCTCGGTCCTGGATGACCTCGACGACACCGACAAGCGCGTGTACGACGCGTTGCCTGCGCGGGCGGCGCGCAATCTCGACGAGATCGCGATGGCCGCCGGTTTGCCGGCAAGGCAGGTGTTGGGTCCGCTGGCAACCCTGGAGCTGTGCGGTTTGGTGCGCAGTCGCGACGGCCGGTGGAAACGGACACTCCGGTAGGTTGTCGAAATGCGTTGGCGGGTGAGCAGGCATGTCGGCCGGATCGCGGCGGCCGTGCTGATGCTGGTGGCGGTTTCGGTCACCGACTCGCGAATCGCGCAGGCGGAGGCGGTCGTTGCGCCGCGTGACGGGTACGGCTTCGCGGTGGGTGCGCCGATGACGTGGATGAGCGATATGGACGCTGACCGCGAACTCGACGCCGTCGCCCGAACCGGCGCGGAATGGTTGCGGGTGTTCGTCGACTGGAACCGCATCGAGCCGATGCCGGGCGCCTACGACTGGGGCTATCTGGATCACTGGGTCAACGGCGCGGTCTCGCGCGGATTGAAGGTGCTGGCGATGGTCGCCTACACCCCGGACTGGGCCAGAACGCCGGGCTCCTATTTCAGCGCCCCGCCCGTCGAGCCGGCCGTGTTCGCCAGCTTCCTGAGCACGCTGGTGAAGCGCTACGGCGACCGGGTCAGCAGTTGGGAGGTGTGGAACGAACCGAACGTGCCGATCTTCTTCGGCCACCTCGACGACCGCGCGGCGCGCTACACCGAGTTGTTGAAGGCGGCCTATCCCGCGATCAAGGCGGCGCAGCCGCACAGCACCGTGCTGGCGGCCGGAATGAGCCGCGCGTACGCTCCGGATGCGCCGCCGACGTTCGTCGAGGCCATGTACGAGTTGGGCGCCAAAGACTTTTTCGACGCGATGGCCATGCATCCCTACGTCTATCCCGCCGGGTTGGCCGTCGACGACCACAACGGTTGGTCCGACGTCGAACGGGTACGCCAACTCATGATCGACAACGGCGACGGCCGGAAGAAGATCTGGATGACCGAGATCGGTGCGCCAACCGCCGCGGCCACCGCCGGTGGTGTCAGCCAGCAGGAGCAGGCCCAGCAGATCACCGACGTGTTGGCCAAGGCAGCACGTACCGACTACAGCGGCCCGGTGTTCATCTACTCGATCCGCGACATCGACACCGCCGACGTCGCAGACGACCAGGACAACTTCGGGGCTCTGCTCACATCGGACTGGCAACCCAAGGCAGCGGCCGAGGTGCTGACAAGGTAGAACGCCGCCGGTTGCACCGCGCTCGTATAGTCGGCCGCGTCGGCTGAGGATCGGCTGCGGCCGTGGATTTGGAGGTTTACGTGGCAGGGCGTCCGATACACACCTTCCAGGTGGTGCGTACCGAGGAGTTGACACCGCACCTGATCCGTGTGGTGCTCGGCGGTTCAGGCCCGGGCACCGGCTTCGACACCTTCACGCCCAACGGCTTCACCGACGCCTACGTCAAGATCGCGTTCTTCGCCGATGACCCCAGTGCGGAAGACGTCGCTGCGTTGCCGCAGCCGCTGACCATGGACAGTTTCCGGACCTTGCCGCCCGAACGGCAGCCGACGGTGCGCACCTACACCGTGCGACATGTCGACGCCGAGCGTCAGGAGATCTGGATCGACTTCGTCGTGCACGGCGAGCACGGTGTGGCCGGGCCGTGGGCGGTCGCCGCCCAGCCGGGCCAACCCGTCTACCTGATGGGACCCAGCGGCGCCTACGCACCCGACCCGGCGGCGGACTGGTACCTGTTCGCCGGCGACGAAGCCGCCATCCCCGCGATCAGCGCTGCGCTAGAAGCGTTGCCCGACAACGCGATTGGCAAAGCGTTCATCGAGGTGGCCGGCCCTGAGGACGAGCTTCCGTTGAAGAAGCCCGACGGGGTCGATCTGACCTGGATCTATCGCGGCGGCCGCGCTGACCTGGTGCCCGAAGACATGGCCGGCGACAACGCGCCGCTCATCGCGTCGGTCAAGGCGACGCCGTGGCTGTCCGGGCAGGTACAGGTCTTCATCCACGGAGAGGCGCAGGCGGTGATGCATAACCTGCGGCCCTACATCCGCAAGGAGCGCGGTGTCGAAGCCAAGTGGGCGTCGTCGATCTCCGGCTACTGGCGCCGTGGCCGCACCGAGGAGACGTTTCGCCAGTGGAAGGCCGAACTGGCCAAGGAAGAGGAACAGGCCAACGCGTGACCATAGGCCTGGCACCCTAGCCCCATGGCGTTCAGCGACTACCAACTCGAGATCTACTTCCAGGGCCTGTCCGGTGTGCTGCCGACGCTGCCGATGGCGTTCGCGGAGCTGGAAGCCAAGGCCCAGGCCGCGATGTCGCCGGGGATATGGTCCTATGTCGCCGGCGGCGCGGGCGACGAACGCACCCAGCGCGTCAACGTCACGGCGTTCGACCAGTGGGGATTGATGCCGCGGATGTTCGTGGGCGCCAACGACCGCGACCTGTCGATGGAGTTGTTCGGCCTGACGCTGGCGTCGCCGGCGCTGTTGGCGCCGGTCGGCGTCATCGGGCTCTGTGCCCAAGACGGACACGGTGACCTGGCCACCGCCCGGGCCGCCGCACGCACCGGCGTGCCGATGATCGCGTCGACGATGTCGGCGGACCCGATGGAACAGGTGGCTGCCGAATTGGGCGACACCCCAGGTTTTTTCCAGCTCTACACGCCCACCGACCGGGAGCTGGCCGCCAGCTTCGTGCACCGCGCCGAAGCAGCGGGGTTCAAGGGCATCGTCGTCACGCTGGACACCTGGATCCCCGGCTGGCGACCCCGAGATCTGACCACGTCGAACTTCCCGTTCCTGCGCGGGCTGTGTCTGGCCAACTACACCTCAGATCCGGTGTTCCGGGCGAGCCTGGCGCACCCGCCCGAGGAGGACCCGCAGGGCGCCGTGCTGCGCTGGGCGCAGATCTTCGGCAATCCGCTGACGTGGGAGGACCTGCCGTGGCTGCGGTCGCTGACCGATCTGCCGCTTCTCGTCAAGGGCATCTGCCATCCCGACGACGCGCGGCGCGCCAAGGACGGCGGGGTGGACGCCATCTACTGCTCCAACCACGGCGGTCGGCAGGCCAACGGTGGGATTCCCGCCATCGACTGTCTGCCCGCGGTGGTCGACGCCTCCGATGGCCTGCCGGTGATCTTCGACTCCGGAATCCGTAGCGGCACCGACATCGTCAAGGCGCTGGCGTTGGGTGCTGACGCCGTCGCGATCGGCAGGCCCTACGTCTACGGGCTCGCGCTCGGCGGTGTGGCCGGGATCGTGCACGTCCTGCGGTCGCTGTTGGCCGAGGCTGATGTGACGATGGCCGTCGACGGCTACCGTTCGCTCAAAGAACTGACCCTCGAGGCGATGCGGCGCGTCACCTGACACGTGACCTCCCGTCTGCGACGGTAGGGACGTGGAGGCGATGCTCGAGGAGTTCGACGAGTACCTTGCGCTGCAATGCGGGCGCTCGGAGCACACCCGGCGCGCTTACCTGGGCGATCTACGGTCGTTGTTCGCATTCGTCGCCCACCAGACATCCGACGCTGGAGTCGAGGCGCTGACGCTGCCGCTGTTGCGTTCCTGGCTGGCCGAACAAGCCGCCGCCGGTTCGGCCCGTACGACGCTGGCGCGGCGCACCTCATCGGTCAAGACGTTCACCGCGTGGGCGCTGCGCCGTGGGCTGATCGCCGCCGATCCGGCGGCCCGGCTGCAGGCGCCCAAAGCCCGTCGCACCCTGCCCTCGGTGCTGCGTCAGGACCAGGCGCTCGACGCGATGGACGCTGCGAAGTCGGGTGCGCAGCAAGGTGATCCGCTCGCGCTGCGGGACCGGTTGATCGTGGAGTTGTTGTACGCCACCGGTATTCGGGTTAGCGAGCTGTGCGGGCTGGACCTCGATGACGTCGACACGTCGCGGCGGCTGCTGCGCGTGCTGGGCAAGGGCAACAAACAGCGCACCGTGCCGTTCGGTCAGCCCGCGCAGACGGCGCTCGCGGCGTGGCTGGCCGACGGGCGCCCCGCACTGGCCACCGCCCAATCCGGTCCAGCGCTGCTGCTGGGTGCGCGGGGGCGGCGGCTAGACCCGCGGCAGGCACGCACCGTCGTGCACCAGACCGTCGCGGCCGTCGACGGCGCCCCCGACATCGGTCCGCACGGCCTACGGCACAGCGCCGCCACCCATCTGCTCGAAGGCGGCGCCGATCTGCGGGTCGTGCAGGAACTGCTCGGCCATTCGACGCTGGCGACCACGCAGCTCTACACCCATGTCACCGTCGCGCGGCTGCGCGCCGTGCACGACCAGGCCCACCCCCGCGCATAATTGCGATTTCGGCGCGCTTACGCTCCCTCAGCGGCCGTTAGCGCGCCGAAATCGCTTGTCAGCGTAGCTGTTTGATCACCTCGGCGATATCCGGCATCGCCGACGGCCGGCCCGCGAACTCGTCGAACACCGTCCAGTAGCTCACCCCGAACCTATGTTGACGTTCGACGAGCGCCTCGGCCATCTGGTCATGCGTGCCGAACAATACGAACGGGGAGTCCAGCAGCAGTTGCGGCGAAACCCCGCCGAAGGCTCTCGCCAACTCGGCCGCCGACGCCTCGCGGTCGTCGGTGACGCCCACGAATTGGATGAGCGCGTTGAGTTCGACGGCGTCGAACCGGTCGCCGGCGGCCTCGCGCACCACGGCGATCCGGTTCTGCAGGCCCGCGTCGTCGAAGTGCGTCAACTCCACTTCGGTGGCGTCTCGGTTGTGGCGAAACCCGGCCAGCCCGACGATGTCGGCCACGCGGCCGGCCAACTGCAGCACCCGAGTTCCGTTGCCGCCTACCAGTATCGGCACGTCCACACAGGGCGGTGCGACCAGCGAACCGGGCTCCGCGTGCACCCGGTAATGGGCGCCGTCGACATCGACGGCGGCGCCGGCGAGCAGCGGCCGGATCACCGCCACCGATTCGACGAGCCGCTCGACGCGGGTGCGTCCCCCATCGAACGGAATGCCTGCGGCGTCGTACTCGGATTTCATGTGTCCGGCGCCCAGCCCGAGCTCGAACCGGCCGTCCGAAACCGCGGCGACGGTGGCGGTTTCCCGCGCGACATCGACGGGGTGACGAAGGTCGTTGTTGAGCACCAGCGTGCCGGTGTGCAGACGGGTGGTGGCAACCGCGGCCGCGGCCGCCCCGGCGAACGGCGACAGCGACGCGACGAGATGGTCGGGGATCGTCAGCACATCGAAGCCGGCGTCTTCGACGGAGACGGCGAACTCGGTGAGGTCCGCACCGCGCGGCAGTGCGGTGTGCAGACCGAAGCGAAGCGGGCGGTTGCGGTGCGCGTCGGAGGCGACGGTCATGGTCCCGACGCTAGGCCGACGCCGGCCCCGGCGCGAATGTGCGCGAACTCCGGCTAATCCACGGCGTGTCGCCATCAGACGCGCACGCTCACGGAAATGAGGCTCACGGAAATGAGGAGGTGAGGAGGTGGGGAGCTAGCCCAACACCGGTTTGAGGCGGATCGGGGTGGTGGCGACCAGGCCCAGGGGGTCGACGTAGTCCGCGCGCGATGCCGGCCCCCACATCGCGCCCCAGTGCAGGCACGCCGACGCGGGGCAGCCGGGATGGCCCGCCTGCAGCACACCGATCGCGGCGCCGGCGTCGACACGCTGCCCGGCGCGCACCACCGGATCGACCGGTTCGTAGCTGGTCCGCAGCCCGCCGGGATGCGCGATCGACACCAGCGGCCGACCGGCCAGCTCACCGGCGAACACCACGGTGCCCGCGGCGCCGGCGTATACGGTCTGACTCCTCGACCCGGCAAGGTCGACACCGCGATGGCCGCGCTGCCAGTTCGGCGACGGGGCGTCGAACATCCGCACCACCGCGGGGCGCGGCTGCAGCGGCCACCCCAACCGTTGGCCCTGCGCTCCTGCCGGCGCCGCCCACACCAGCGTGGCCACCGCCAGCGCGATCCATCGCATACGCCCAGCTCAGCAGGCACTGGGCCAACGGCGCCAGGCCCCGGCGGCGATCTGTGGATCGGCAGGTCGCTGTGGAAAAAGCACCCCTTCGCACGGTGTAAACTGCTAACCGCAGCTCGCACGAGCGGGCTGACTTCGCGTGTCTGCGCCACGACCCGTTCTTCAAGGTCGTACCCCGGATGCCGTCGGTCCCGTCCCCACGGGTCTGGCATTCGAGCAGTCACCAGGGCTCGGCGTCACCCGACGTCGGGCGACAACCGACGAAAAAGGAATAGCCGACATGGCTGTTGTAACCATGAAGCAGCTGCTTGACAGCGGCACCCACTTCGGGCACCAGACCCGTCGCTGGAATCCCAAGATGAAGCGGTTCATCTTCACCGACCGCAACGGCATCTACATCATCGACCTGCAGCAGACGCTGACCTACATCGACAAGGCGTACGAGTTCGTCAAGGAGACCGTCGCCCACGGCGGAACGATCATGTTCGTCGGCACCAAGAAGCAGGCGCAGGAGTCGATCGCTGAAGAAGCCACCCGCGTCGGCATGCCGTACGTGAACCAGCGCTGGCTGGGCGGCATGCTCACGAACTTTCAGACCGTGCACAAGCGGCTGCAGCGCCTCAAGGAACTCGAGGCGATGGAGCAGACCGGTGGCTTCGAGGGTCGCACCAAGAAGGAAATCCTGATGCTGACCCGCGAGAAGAACAAGCTCGAGCGCAGCCTCGGCGGTATCCGGGACATGCAGAAGGTGCCTTCGGCGGTCTGGATCGTCGACACCAACAAGGAGCACCTCGCCGTCGCCGAGGCCCGCAAGCTCAACATCCCGATCATCGCGATCCTCGACACCAACTGCGATCCCGACCTCGTCGACTACCCGATCCCGGGCAACGACGACGCGATCCGCTCGGCCGCGCTGCTGACCAGGGTCATCGCCGCTGCGGTCGCCGAGGGGCTGCAGGCCCGCGCCGGGGTCGGCCGTGACGGCGACAAGCCGGACGCTGCCGGTGCCGAGCCGCTCGCCGAGTGGGAGCAGGAACTGCTGGCGAGCGCGACGGCACCGGCCACGGCGCCAGCGACCGCGTCCCCGACGGCCGCCGGCGCCGAGCCCGGCACGCCGGAGGCGAACGTACAGACCGAACCAAAACCTACGGAGAGCTGAGATGGCTAACTACACCGCTGCCGACGTCAAGCGACTGCGGGAGGTGACCGGCGCCGGCATGCTCGACAGCAAGAACGCGCTGGTCGAGGCCGACGGCGATTTCGACAAGGCCGTCGAGCTGCTGCGCATCAAGGGCGCCAAGGACGTCGGCAAGCGCGCCGAGCGCGCGACGGCCGAGGGTCTGGTGGCCGCCAAGGACGGCGCGCTGATCGAGCTGAACTGCGAGACCGACTTTGTCGCGAAGAACGCCGAGTTCCAGTCCGTCGCCGAGCAGATCGTCGCGGCGGCCGCGGCGGCCAAGGCCGATGACGTCGACGCGCTCAAGGCAGCCAAAATCGGTGACACGTCGGTGGAGCAGGTCATCGCCGACCTGTCGGCCAAGATCGGCGAGAAGCTCGAACTGCGTCGGGTCGTCTACTTCGACGGCACCGTCGAGACCTACCTGCACAAGCGCGCCGCCGACCTGCCGCCGGCGGTCGGAGTGCTGGTGGAATACACCGGCTCCGACACGAGCGCCGCCCACGCGGTCGCGCTGCAGATCGCCGCGCTGAAGGCCAAGTACCTGACGCGCGACTATGTGCCCGAGGACGTGGTGGCCAACGAGCGCCGCATCGCCGAGGAGACCGCCCGAAACGAGGGCAAGCCCGAGCAGGCCCTGCCCAAGATCGTCGAGGGCCGCGTGACCGGCTTCTACAAGGACGTCGTGCTGCTCGATCAGCCGTCGGTGTCCGACAACAAGAAGACCGTCAAGGCGCTGCTCGACGAGGCGGGCGTGACCATTACCCGGTTCGCGCGCTTCGAGGTCGGCCAGTCCTGACAGACGGATGCGCACAAAGGCCCGCAGAAGCTGCGGGCCTTTTGCGTTTCATATCCCGTTCTGCGTGCTAGTGGCGAGATTGCGGCTAGGGCTGTGACCGAAGTCCACGACCCTGGGTGCAATCTCGACGAGAGGAAGCGTGCGGCGATAGTCCGCTTCACGCGGCGGTACGAGTTGGTACCGTCACTGCATGGAACGTATTCACGCCTTCGGTGACGACGCCCTCGGTGAGCTCGACGCCGTTGCCCTCGTCGAGGCACTGCAGGCGGGCACGGTGTCGGCGGCCGAACTCGTCGAGGCCGCCATCGCCCGCACGGAGAAAGTCAACCCGACGTTGAACGGGTTGGCCTACGAGGCGTTTGACCGTGCCCGCGACCGCGCGAACGCGCCGCACCCCTACGGCGGCTACTTCGACGGCGTGCCGTCCTACCTCAAGGACAACGTCGCCGTGACAGGCATGCCGACGATGAGCGGCACCGACGCGTGGGATCCGCGGCCCGAACCTGCCGACGGCGATTTCGCGAAGGCGTATCTGGCGACAGGGCTTGTGCCGCTTGGCAAGACACAGCTGTCGGAGTTCGGGTTCAGCGCATCGGCCGAGCATCCGCGGATCGGACCGGTGCGCAACCCGTGGAACCCCGAACACACCTCCGGTGCGTCGTCGTCGGGCTCGGGTGCGTTCGTCGCCGCGGGCGTGATGCCGATCGGACACGCCAACGACGGTGGCGGTTCCATCCGAATTCCGGCCGCCTGCAACGGTTTGGTCGGCCTCAAGCCGTCGCGCGGACGGCTGCCGCTGGACGCGGACGTGCGGCGGATGCCGTTGCGCATCGTGGCCAACGGAGTGGTCACCCGCTCGGTCCGCGACACCGCCGCGTTCTACCGGGAGATGGAACGCGTCTACGCCAACCCGAAACTGCCGCCTATCGGCGACGTCACCGACCCCGGCAAACAGCGGCTGCGGGTCGCGGTGTGCACGCAGTCGATCTCGCGCGACGCCAGCCCCGAAATTCGCGAACTCACCCTCAAGACCGCGGCACTGCTCGAGGAGTTGGGGCACAAGGTCACGACGATCAACAACCCGGTGCCGGCGCAGTTCATGGACGACTTCCTGCTGTACTGGTCATTTCTGTCGTTTGCGCTGGTGCGCAGTGGTCGGCACGCGTTCGGCCCGAGCTTCGACCGCAACCGGTTGGACAACCTGACCCTGGGCCTGGACCGGCACGCCGCGCGCAACCTGCACCGGTTGCCACTGGCGATTGCCCGGCTCTCGCGGGTGCGGCGGATCACCGCGCGGCTGACCAGCACCTACGACGTGGTGTTGACGCCGACGCTGGCCGATGTGACGCCGCGGCTGGGCCATCTCGATCCGACCGCTGAGTACCGGCAGATCATCGACCGGCTGGTCGAGTGGGTGGCCTTCACTCCGTTGCAGAACGCCACCGGCGAGCCGGCCATCTCGCTGCCGCTGGCCGAATCGGCATCCGGGCTGCCGGTCGGCATGATGTTCAGCGCCCCGTTGGGGCAGGAGGCGCGGCTGCTGCGGCTGGCCTACGAACTCGAAGAGGCCCGGCCCTGGCGGCGCATACAGGACTGACTCCACCACGAGCAGCAGACGCAAAGTCGCACGAGACAGGCCGCGGTAGTGCGATTTCACGTCTGCTCGGCGGGAAAGGCGCTCGGCGGGAAAGACGGGGATGTCAGCCGGCGAGTTCGCGGCAGAACTGCTCGGTCGCGCGGATCAGCGCTGCGTGCCCGTCGCGCAGCGCTTGCTGCAACGGCGTGCCCTCGGCGGTGATCGCCACCAGCCGGTCGACGCCGTAGTCCAATAACACCGCGGCGTCCGGAGCGACGCGGCCCGCGAAGATCACCACCCGGGCGCCGGCCTTCACCGCCAGCTGCGCAACTCCGAAAGGCGTTTTGCCCATAACGGTTTGGGCGTCGACGCTGCCTTCACCGGTGAACACCCAGTCGGCGTCGCGCAGCGCCTGCTCGAGGCCGACGGTACGCGCGACCTCCTCGGCGCCGGGGTAGATTTCGGCGCCGAGGTATTCGGCGAGGGCGAACCCCAGACCACCCGCGGCGCCCGCACCCGCTCGTTGTGGCTGCACGTGACCCAGCGTCGTCGCCGTGACGGCGGCGAGCCGCGACAGCGCCGTACCCAGCCGTGCGACATCGGCTGGGCCCGCGCCCTTTTGGGGTCCGAACACCGCGCTGGCGCCCGTCGGCCCCAGCAGGGGAGCGGTGACATCGGAGGCCACGCGGATCCGCGCGTCGCGCAACCGCTGATCCAGACCGGAGACATCGATGCGCTCCAGCCGTTCCAGCGCAGCGCCGCCCGGCTCGAGCGGGCTGCCGTCCGCGTCGGTCAGCACCGCGCCTAGCGCGACGAGCATGCCTGCACCGCCGTCGTTGGTGGCCGACCCGCCCAGCCCGATGAGGATGTCCTCGGCGCCGCGGTCGAGCGCGGACCGGATAAGCTCACCGACGCCGAAGGTGCTGGCGCGCAGAATATCTCGCTGATCGGGCGGAATCAGCTCCAAACCCGCAGCGGCGGCGATCTCGATCACCGCCAGCTGCCGCAGCGGCACGTACCCGTAGCCGGCGGTGACGGGGCGGCCCAGCGCGTCGGCGACCGTCGCCTCGACGCGTTGGCCGTGCAGCGCGTCGATGACGGCATCTACGGTGCCTTCGCCTCCGTCGGCCATGGGCACCCCGAGGCACTCGGCATCGGGGAACACCGCGTGCACGCCGGCGCGCATCGCGGCCACCGCCTGCGACGCCGACATCGACTCCTTGAACGAGTCAGGGGCCAAAACGATCTTCATCGCAGCCATTCTCACCCGCCGCCGCGCCGGTTCGCAGGCCTAGTCGGTGCCCAGCGCCACCAGGATGCGCTTGAACTCGCGACGTTGGGTGGCGGTCAGGTTGACCATCAGCCGTTTCTCCGCCTCGCGCACGCCGGGATCGGTGCGGGTCAGCACGTCGCGGCCGTCGGCGGTGAGCTCGGCCGGCAGCGATCGGCCCGACGGGACACTGGCCGGCCGGGTCACCAGCCCGCGATCCTCCAACGCCCGCAGCACCATGTTCATCGCCTGCGGGGACACATTCATGAGTCGGGCGAGCTCGGCGTTGGACCGGCCCGGGTACTTCGACAGCATCCGCATGCAGATGTACTGCGGAAAGGCCAGGCCGAGCGGGTCGAGGACGGTCGTCGTCACCTCCGCGCGCAACGCGTTGGCCACCCGAGACAGCAGATAGCCCAACGGCTGGTCTTCGAGCATCTCGCCGGCCGAGCCGGCATCGCCGAGCGACGTCATATCAAGCATATTGACACATATCAATGTGGTTGATATGCCGAAGTGCATGACGGGACCGACGGGCACGGTTCACCACCGTCGGGCTGGACCAGTCCACCACCGCGATCGAACGGGCCAGGGCGGGGGCAGCCGAGCGCGGCCTGACCAACGCCACGTTCGAGGTCGCTGACATCACCGACTTCACGGGATACGACGGCCGGTTCGGGACGATCGTCGACTCGACGCTGTTTCACTCGATGCCCGTCGAGTTGCGCGAGGGCTACCAGCGTTCGATCGTGCGGGCCGCCGCCCCCGGCGCCTCCTACTTCGTGTTGGTGTTCGACCGGGCGGGGATGCCCGACGGTCCAGCCAACCCCGTCACCGAGGACGAGTTGCGTGCCGTCGTCGCCAAATACTGGACGATCGACGAGATCCGGCCGGCGCGCATCCACGGCGTCTTCCCGGAGGGCTCCGAGGAGTTCTTCCCGGCCCTCGACCTCCGCGAGGAACCGAAAGGCCGCAGATCCGTGCCGGCCTGGTTACTCTCGGCTCACCTGGGCTAGCCCCCAACGACCCCGCAGCGCCGGGGCGGCCGTCATGAGGCAGGATGAGGGAAACCCAGCGAGGACCTCGAAGGAGTCGGATGGCGGACCCCGTCGACAGTGCCGCCGGTGAGGCGGCATCGGAGCTCACGGGCCCCAACGGGGCCGGCCCCCTCATCCGGCCGAAGTACACGCGGGTGCTGCTCAAGCTCGGTGGCGAGATGTTCGGCGGCGGGGAAGTGGGTCTGGACCCCGACGTCGTGCACCTGGTGGCCCGACAGATCGCCGAGGTGGTCCGCAGCGGCGTGCAGGTGGCCGTCGTCATCGGCGGAGGCAATTTCTTCCGAGGCGCACAACTGCAGCAGCGCGGTATGGAGCGTACCCGCAGCGATTACATGGGGATGCTCGGCACCGTGATGAACAGCCTTGCCCTGCAAGACTTTCTGGAGAAGGAAGGCATCGCGACCCGGGTGCAGACCGCGATCACCATGGGGCAGGTCGCCGAGCCCTACATCCCGTTACGGGCGGTGCGTCACCTGGAAAAGGGCCGCGTGGTGATTTTCGGCGCCGGCATGGGGCTGCCGTACTTCTCCACCGACACCACCGCGGCGCAGCGGGCCCTGGAGATCGGCGCCGAGGTGGTGCTGATGGCCAAGGCGGTCGACGGGGTCTTCACCGCCGACCCGCGACTGCACCCCGAGGCCGAACTGCTCACCGCGATTACCCACCGCGAGGTCATCGACCGCGGCCTCAAGGTCGCCGACGCCACCGCGTTCAGCCTCTGTATGGACAACGGCATGCCGATCCTGGTGTTCAACCTTCTCGAAGACGGCAATATCGCCCGGGCCGTCGCAGGTGAGAAGATCGGAACACTGGTCACTACCTGACGGTCGGCTGTGCACCTCAAGAAGCAGGAACAGGAGAAGCACCGTGATCGACGAAACGCTCTTCGACGCCGAAGAGAAGATGGAAAAGGCGGTGGCGGTGGCGCGCGATGACTTGGCGTCGATCCGCACCGGCCGGGCCAACCCCGGCATGTTCGCGCGCGTCAACGTCGACTACTACGGTGCGCCCACGCCCATCACGCAGCTGTCGAGCATCAACGTGCCCGAGGCACGGATGGTGGTGATCAAGCCGTACGAGATGAACCAGCTGCGCAATATCGAGGATGCGATCCGCAACTCCGACCTCGGCGTCAACCCCACCAACGATGGCAACATCATCCGCGTCGCCATCCCGCAGCTCACCGAGGAACGCCGCCGCGACCTGGTCAAACAGGCCAAGGCCAAGGGTGAGGAAGCGCGGGTGGCGGTGCGCAACATCCGTCGTAAGGCGATGGAGGAACTGCACCGCATCAAAAAGGACGGCGAGGCCGGCGAGGACGAGGTCTCGCGCGCCGAAAAGGACCTCGACAAGACCACCCACCAGTACACGGCCCAGGTCGACGAACTGGTCAAGCACAAAGAGGGCGAATTGCTGGAGGTCTAGTGGCCCGAAAGCAAGCAAGTCCCGTGGCAGACACCGACGCCGGCCCCACCGAACCCCCCGCGAAGAAGTCACGGGCGGGTCGCAACCTGCCCGCGGCAATCGGGGTCGGCGTGCTGCTCGGCGCCATGGCGATCGGCACGCTGCTGTTCTGGCCAATCGGGTGGCTGCCGATCCTGGCAATCTTCATCCCGATCGCCTCCTACGAGGTGATAAGCCGGCTCCGGGAGGGCGGCTACGACATTCCGGCTGTTCCGCTGCTGCTCGGCGGCCAGGCAATGATCTGGCTGAGCTGGCCGTTCGGCACGGCAGGGGTACTGGGCGCCTACGGTGGGACGATCGTCGCCTGCATGGTGTGGCGGCTCGTCGGGCACGGGCTGCGACGGCAGCCGGTCAACTACCTGCGCGATATCGCGGCCGCGGTGCTGTTGACGACGTGGGTGCCGTTGTTCGCCAGCTTCAGCGCGCTGCTGATCTTCCAGGACCACGGCGGGGGCCGAGTGTTCACCGTGATCGCGACGGTGGTGTTCGCCGACATCGGCGGATACGCGGCCGGGGTGTTGTTCGGCAAGCACCTGATGGCTCCGGCGATCAGCCCGAAGAAGTCCTGGGAGGGGCTGGGCGGGTCGCTGCTGTTCGGAGTCGCGGCCGCCGTGGTTTCGGTGACGTTCCTGATGGACAAGCCCGCATGGGTCGGGGTGCCGCTGGGGCTGATGCTCGTCATCACCGGTGTGCTCGGCGACCTGGTGGAGTCGCAGGTCAAACGCGATCTCGGCATCAAGGACATGGGCGCGCTGCTGCCGGGCCACGGCGGCATCATGGACCGCATCGACGCGATGCTGCCGTCGGCCGTGGCGGGCTGGATCGTCTTGACGCTGCTGGCATAGGCCCTATCAGTCGAGGGTGATGACCACCTTCACGTCATCCGGTTGGGCGGTGAACGCGTCGACGGCCCGGCGCAGCGGGACCCGCCGGGTGATCAGGCTGGCCAACCAGTCCTCGTCGGCTTTGGCCAACGCTGCGGCGGCCTGGCGGTAGTGGCGCAGGTTGGCGTTGACCGACCCGACCACCGCGTCGTTCTCCAGCACCAACTCGCGGTTGACGGCGCCGGCGTCGATCTTCAGCCGTCGCCCGGCAGGGGAGACTCCCGTCAGGCAGACGACGCCGTAAGCCGATGTGTTCGCGATGGCCCCGAAGATCACCGATCCGGCTCCGGTCGCCTCGATCACCACGTCCGGCTGCAGTTTGGTGGCGACGTCGTCGATGTCGTCGTGGTGGTAGGTGGCGCCCAGTGCCGCGGCGATCCCCGGCTTGGGCCCCTCGGTGACGCGGTCGAGGATGTGGGTGTCGAGGCCCTGCTGCACCGAGAGCAGCGCGGCCAGTAGCCCGATCGGTCCGGCGCCGGTGACCAGCACCCGCTCGGGTTCGAAGTATGCCCGTTGACCCACGCGCCATACCTGTTCCCACGCCTTGGCCACCACGGTGGTCGGTTCCATGAGCACCCCGACATCACGAAGGCTCTTATCGATGGCCACCGCGTAATCGGCTTCGACACACCATCTTTGGCTGCCATAGCCGTCGAGCCCCTTGATGCCGCGCTCGGTGTAGCGGCCGTTGCGGCACATGTCGAACTCGCCGCGGGCGCAGGCCGGGCATGGCACCGGGTCGGGCCTGCGCACCACGCCGACCACGAGGTCGCCGGGAGCGAAAGGGGTGCCCGGCGGTGCGGCGGCCACCCGGCCGAGAGACTCGTGTCCGAGCACCAGTGAATCGCGTCCGGGTGGCGCCGAGCCGTGCTGCGCGTCGACGATCTCGTTGTCGGTGCCGCACACCCCCATGGCCAGGCCGTCGACGAGGAGTTCGCCCGGGCCGGGGCTCGGGTCGTCGACCTCCTCGACGGCGAGGGTGTCGGTCTTGCCGGGCCGCACGGTCAATGCCTGCATAGGGGCCAGGCTTGCCGCTGCGCGCCGATGGCAAACAGGTGCGGTTTGTCCGCGACCACCGCGGCGGTCGGCGCAGGAAGTCCGGCGCACGGAGGTGGAATACTGGGCAGAGCCCATGTCTACTCCGTTGCCGTTGGTCTTCGATCCGCCGCGCCGCGCCATGCCGCCGCGGCATTTCGCCGACCTCGACGAGGCGGGTCGTGCGGCGGCCGTCGGTGAACTCGGATTGCCCGCGTTTCGGGCCAAACAGGTGGCCAACCAGTACTACGGCAGGCTGATCGCCGACCCCCGCCAGATGACCGATCTGCCCGCCGCGATGCGTGAGCAGGTCGCCGATGCGCTGTTTCCGACGCTGTTGACCGCGGTACGCGAGATCGAGACCGACGCGGGGGAGACGCGCAAGATGCTGTGGCGCGGGGGTGACGGCACCACGTTCGAGTCGGTGCTGATGCGCTATCCCGACCGCAACACCGTGTGCATCTCGTCGCAGGCGGGCTGCGGTATGGCGTGCCCGTTCTGCGCGACGGGCCAGGGCGGGTTGAAGCGCAACCTGTCGACGGCCGAGATCCTCGAGCAGGTCCGCGCCGCGGCGGCCGAGTTGCGGGACCGCGGTAGTCCGATTGCGGGCTCCGCCCGCGGTGGTCCGATTGCGGGCTCCGCCCGCGGTGGCGGCCGGTTATCCAACATCGTGTTCATGGGCATGGGGGAGCCGCTGGCCAACTACAACCGGGTGCTGTCCGCGGTGCGGCGGATCATCGCACCGGCTCCCAACGGGTTCGGCATCTCGGCGCGGTCGGTCACCGTGTCCACGGTCGGGTTGGCACCGGCGATCCGCAAGCTCGCCGATGAACGGCTCAACGTGACGCTGGCGCTGTCGTTGCACGCCCCCGACGACGAGTTGCGCGACACGCTGGTGCCGGTGAACAACCGCTGGAAGGTGTCCGAAGCACTTGATGCGGCACGGTATTACGCCGATGTGACGGGTCGTCGGGTGTCGATCGAGTACGCGCTGATCCGCGATGTCAACGACCAGCCGTGGCGCGCCGATCTTTTGGGTAAGCGGCTGCATGCTGCGCTCGGGCCGCTGGTGCATGTGAACGTCATTCCGCTGAACCCGACGCCGGGCAGCGAATGGGACGCCAGCCCCAAGCCCGTCGAGCGGGAGTTCGTGCGGCGCGTGCGCGAGCGGGGTGTGTCGTGCACGGTGCGGGACACCCGCGGGCGCGAAATCGCCGCCGCGTGCGGACAATTGGCGGCGCAGAGCTGACTTTCTTTCCGCGAGATGTACGTTAGCGTGGTCGGTACTCGAACTTTCGCTCGCTAACGTACGTCTCGCGGTGTTATCCGCCCGGGCCGTTGACGAACCAGACGTTCTCCTCGCGCAGGTGTCGGCTGCGCCACCCATCCGGCGTGCGGACGAGTTCATGGTGGTAGTAGCCGCCGCAGCTGCTCATCTGGTCCATACCGGGTAGTTGCATGGGGTTGTAGAACATCGCCCGCACTGTCGCGGTGTCGCCGTCGATATCGCTTTCGATGTTGGTGATGTAGTGCATGCTCCACGGCAGCACCCCGAAATTGGCCGCGAACCAGTCGACGACCTGGTCGCGGGTGCCGACCACCGCGCCCGCCGACGAGTAGTCGATGTGGGCGTCGTCGGTGAACAGCGACCGGTACAGCTCCCAGTCCTTGGTGTCGACGGCGCGGGCGTACTTGTACAGCAGTTGGGCGATCGCGGCGCCGTCACCCACTCCGGCCTGATTCACGGCACCGCCGTGTCTGGCATGCCGATTGTCTTGGCTTCCAAGTACTCGTTATAGCCTTCCTCGCCGTTGCGGTAGCCCAGACCGCTCTGCTTCGTGCCGCCGAACGGGCTGGTGATGCCGAAGTGGCTCTTGCCGTTGATCGTCACGTTGCCCGTCCGCATCCGGCACGCCACCTCGAACGCCCGGTCCACATCGCCGCCGGAGACCTCACCGGACAACCCGTAGATCGTGTTGTTGGCGATCGCGACGGCCTCATCGTCGGTGTCATACGGCGTCACGGTCAGCACCGGGCCGAAGATCTCCTCCTGGGCCACCTGCGAATCAGGGTCGACGTCGGCCAGCAGCGTGGCCTGCGTGTAGTAGCCCGTCGGCAGGTTCTCCGGGATACCGCCGCCGGTGACCAGCCGCGCCCCGGAGTCCACACCCGACTTGATCAGGCCCAGCACCTTTTGGCGCTGGGTTTCGCTGATCTGCGGGCCCTGCATGTTGCCCGGCGTCCACGGGTCCCCGACCGGGAAGCCCTCCATCATCGTCTTGAGGATCTCGATGCCCTCATCATATCGACTGCGCGGCAACAGGATCCGGCTGGGCAGAATGCAACTCTGCCCGGACATCACACACGCCATCATCGCCGCCATCGACAGCGCCGAGTTGAAGTCGGCGTCGTCGAGCACAATGTGCGCCGATTTACCACCCAGCTCCAGCAGCGCCTTCTTCACCGTCGAGGCGCCCGCCGCCAGAATCGCGCGGCCGGTCGCGGTCGAACCGGTGAAGGTGATCATGTCCACCCGCGGATCAGCCGACAGCGCCGCGCCCACCTCGTTGGCATTGGAGACCACGACATTGAACACCCCGGCGGGTATGTCGGTCTCCTCGGCGATGATGCGGCCCAGTTCGCTGCCCGACCACGGGGTCAGCTGGGCGGGCTTGAGCACCACGGTGTTGCCGGCCATCAACGCCGGGATGGTCTCGGCGATGTTGAGGTAGAACGGCACGTTCCACGGGGTGATCGCGCCGACCACACCCACCGGCTCGTAGTGGATCTTGCGCCGCGCGGGCCCCAGCTGGGTGGGATGCACGCCGGTGTCGACCAGGTACTCGAAGGCCTTGCCGTGCTCGGCCCAGTGCTTGACTTCCTCGATCGGGCTTTCGATCTGGCTGCCCGACACCGTGACGGGACAACCCACCTCGGTGATCAGGATGCGCCGCAGCCGTTCCTTGTCCTGGTCCAACGCGGCATGCAACTGGGTCAGGCAGTGATAGCGGAAATCCAGATCGCGCGACCAGGTGCCTTCATCGAAGGCCCGCCGCGCAGCACCGACCGCGCGTTCCATATCGGCCACCGTGCCGTCGGCGGCTTGACCGGCCACCTCCTCGCTGGCCGGATGGATGACATCGAACATCGCCCCGCTACTGGTGAACTGCAGCTCACCGTCGATCAACATCCGCTCTTCGCCGGCCAGCACGCCGGTCTCAGTCTGCACCTCGGTCATGCGGGCAACTTTACATTTTTTCCCGCAACTGTCACCACTTCGGCGGAGCCGAACAACCGGTCTGTCGGCGGAGCCGAAGTCAGTTCTGTGGCTTGATGCCGGCGGCGTGGCGAAGTTGGGCGAGGAACTGGTCGTCATCGTCGCTGCGCACGATGAAGTGCGAGATGGCGACCCGAATGACAGTGGCCGCCTTGATCGCTCGGTTCGAACCGCTCATCAGCCGCTCCAGCCGTGCCCGCATCACCGGGATGACGTCGGTCAGTTGCGGGATGACCACCTCGGGTTCGATGTCGACCATCCGCACCCCCGAGTAGGAGTGCTGGTAATCGACGATGAACCGCAGCGCGGCGTCGAGTTTCTCGGTGCCCCGCAGGCCGGCGGTCGCCGCGCTGACACCGTTGTCGAACACCTCGCTCTCGTAGGCGCCGAACGCGTCGAGCAGCTCGGACTTGGAGGAAAACCATCGGTAAAGCGTCGGCCGCGACACGCCGGCCTGCAGCGCGACCTCCGAGAGGCTCAGCTTGGTTTGGCCACTTCGGGCGAGCACCTCAGCGGTGGCGACCAGGATCCGGTTTCGAGTCGACGTGTCTTCGACAACGCCGGCGGCAGCGGATGGAGAATCGTTCACGGAGAAGTCTCTCAATCGTCTGGGTTCCGTCGATCGTAGGCCTTTTGTCACAGTGAACTTGTCAGTTGAGCGACCGTGTCCAGATCGTCGAGCGCGGCCACCGCGCGGCGTAACCCCTCCACGGCGATGTCTTCGGCCTGCATACCGCCCAGTCCCGCGGTGATCAACGCCGCGACGTAGGCGTACAGCGCGCCTTGGCGGTAGCGGACCCACAGGTCGTCGTAATCGAGGTGCGGGCCGCCGTGCGCGGCCAGCTCCTTGCGGTACACGTGGAGCAGGTCGCGCTGGTGGGCGCGGCGGTCGGTCGGTGTCATGCTCGTGACCAGGGTGTAGGCGAGTTCGCGTCCGGGGTGCCCACGCCGGACAGCCTGCCAGTCCAGTAGCCCGGCCTGGCCGTTGCGGAAGTAGAGGTTGCCGGGGTGGGCGTCGCCGTGCATGACGGTGTGCGGCGGTCGGTCGATCAGCCGGGCGACCGCACGGTAGTTGTCGTCGATGAACCGGCCGCGCTCCACGGGAATGTCGGTGCGTTCGGCGATGCGCCGCGCCGACGTCTTCAGCAGGGCACCGGTGAGCAGCGCGGCGCTGTCAGCTGACGCGGTGTACGTCCACGACGGAACCCGCTCCCAAAACGTGGCGTGCAGGCGCGCCAGCAGTTCGACGATCAGCGCGGCCTGATCGCGGTGCAGGGGATGCAACGTGTCGGGGAACCGGCATTCGTCGCCCGGCAGGTCCTCCAGCACCAGCACATAGCGCCCGGTCAGCGGGTCGAATGCCGATCCGTAGGAGCGGGGCACGCCGGTCAGCCGGGCGGAAAGCTCACGGTAGAAACGGGTTTCGGTCTCGGCGAGCCGGCCCAGCTCGCCCATCAGCCGGGTCGCGGCCGGTTCGGCGGACATCTTGACGAAGACCGAGGCCGGGATTTCCGCACCGGTCAGCGCGAGGCGCGCGCGCGACGACGTTCCAGCGTCGCCGCCGAGCACCGACACCGAGGTGACGGTGCGACCCATGATCCGGGTCAGCGTCGCGGCGTCGAGATCGTCGATCGCGCGCGGAACCGAGCGGAACCGGCCGACGACGGCGTCGGTGGCGATACGTTGTACACCGCGCCCCAGATGCGACGCCAAGCCCACTACCGGCGCAACCCGATTCACCACGCCAGCTTACAAATTGCGCAAGGTTTGTAAATTACTTCGGAAGGATGCGCATGGCCGGACCATTGGAGGGCATCCGGGTCGTCGAACTCGGGGTCTGGGTGGCCGGCCCCGCGGCGGGCGGCATCCTCGCCGACTGGGGCGCCGACGTCGTCAAGATCGAACCGCCGACCGGCGATCCGGCGCGCACGTTCGGGCGGATGCTGGGCATCGAGGACGGCGTCAGCCCCACGTTCGAGATGGACAACCGCGGCAAGCGTAGCGTCGTGCTCGACCTGACCACTGAATCGGGGCGCGTCAGCGCACTCGAATTACTTTCTGGCGCAGACGTTTTCCTCACCAACGTGCGCCCAGGCGCGCTGCGGCGGATGGGGCTGGACTTCGCGACGGTGGCGGCGGGCAACCCCGCGCTGGTGTACGGGCTGATCACCGGTTACGGCGAGAGCGGGCCCGACGGCGACCGGGCGGCATACGACGTCGCCGCGTTCTGGGCCAGGGCCGGGCTGGCACATCTGTTGACCCGACCCGGCCAGACGCCGCCGTTTCAGCGCGGCGGCATGGGCGATCACGCGGCGGGGATGACGCTGGCCGCCGCGTTGTGCGCGGCGCTGGTGGCACGCACCCGCACCGGCCAAGGCCAACTGGTGAGCACCTCGCTGTACCGGCAGGGCGCCTACACCGTCAGCTTCGACCTCAACACGTTCCTGCTGACCGGCCACACCATCGCGATCGGGCAACGCGAGACGATGGCCAACCCCTGTATGAACAACTACACCGCCGGCGACGGGCGCCGGTTCTGGATCGTCGGACTGGAGGCGAATCGGCACTGGCCGCCGTTGTGCCGGGCGGTCGGACGGCCCGAGTGGTTGACCGATCCGCGCTACGAGACGGCGCGCTCGCGCGCGGTGCACGCAGTCGAGCTCATCGCCGAACTCGACGAGATCTTCGCGACCCGCACCCTCGACGAATGGTCGGAAACCTTTGCCGCCGAACCCGAATTGTTCTGGGCGCCGATCAACTCCGTCGAAGACGTGCTGGCCGACGATCAGTTCCACGCCGCCGGCGGCATCGTGGATGTGCCCGACGGCGACGCCTCGGTGCCGATGATCGCCTCGCCCGCCGACTTTTCGGCCACCCCGTGGGCTCCGCGCTCGGCAGCGCCGCGCCTCGGTGAGCACACCGAGGAGGTGCTCGCCGAACTCAGGGCGCGTGATGCTTGATGCGGCCGGCGTGTCGCAGCTGGGTGAGAAACTCCTCGTCGTCGTCGCTGCGGACCAGGTAGTGCGAGACCGCGACGCGCACGGCGGTCGCCACCGCGAGCCCGGGGTCGGGCCCGGTGGCCAGCCGCTCGAGCCGATGGCGCAGCAGCGGTATCACCCGCGACAACCGCTTGATGACCCGTTCCGGTTCGATGTCGACCATCCGCAGCCCGGGATAGGACTGCTGCAGTTCCACGATCACCCGCAGCGCGGCGTCGAGTCGCTCACCCGGCGGTAAACCGGACGTCGCCTCGGTCACCGCGCGTTCGTAGAGCTGGCGCTCCCACACCACGAAGGCGTCGAGCAAGTCCCGTTTGGAGGGAAACCATCGGTACAGCGTGGGCCGCGACACGCCCGCCTCCTGCGCGACCTCCGACAGGGATAGTTTCGTCATGCCGTGACGACCGAGCACCTCGGCGGTGGCGGCCAGCAGCCGTTCCCGGGTAGGAATATCGGGTTCGGGCCAAAGGTTCGGCATCGTTATAGCTTTACAAAAATTTGCTCAAGTGTCACGCTGAGCCGGTGACTGTCACCAGCCCGCAGTTTCGAAAGTACAGCCCGCACGACGTCTCGACGCGCAAGTTCTGGAGCCAACCCTTCGGCGTTCGAGACCAGACCTTCGCGAAATTGCGCGCCGGAGAAGGGCTCAGCTGGCATGAGCCGCTGCCGTCGCTGTTCGATATGGTCGAGTCGGGCTTCTGGGCGGTGACGCGCCGCGCCGACATCGTCTACGTCAGCCAGCACCCCGAACTGTTCACGTCGGCGCAGGGCGTCGCGCTGGATCCGATGCCCGCCGAGGTGCAGAAGATCGCCACGTTTTTTCTCGGGATGGATCCGCCGCAGCACACCGTGTACCGCAGGTTGGTCAGCGCGGCGTTCACCCCGCGCAACGTGCGCCAAATCGAAGACCAGATCCACAAGAACGCGGTCAGCGTTGTCGACGACCTGGTCGGCGCGGGTGACGTCGACTTCGTGACGGCGTGCTCGGCCCGGCTTCCGATGCTCACCATTTCCGAAATGCTCGGCGTGGCACCGTCGGAACGTGAAGCGGTCGCCAAGGCCGCCGAGAAGCTGTTCTCGATGAGCGACGACGAGTACAGCTCGCTCGAAGAGCGGGCCGAAAACACCATGAGCGAGATGATGTTGTTGGTCAATACCGGTATCGAGCTCGCCAAGTTCCGGCGCAAACACCCCGGCGATGACCTGATGACCAGCATGGTCGAGGCGGAGGTCGACGGACACCGGCTCACCGATGCGGAAGTCGGCGCGTTTCTGCTGCTGCTCGCCTCGGCGGGCAACGACACCACCAAACAGACGACGTCCCACGCGATGCTGGCGCTGGTGAACCATCCGGCGCAGCGGGACTGGCTGATGGAGGACTTCGACGGGCGAATCACCTGGGCGATCGAGGAATTCGTGCGGTGGTCCACCCCGGTGCTGCAGTTCGCCCGGTTTGCCACCGAGGACACCGAGCTGGCCGGCCAGCAGATCAGCGCCGGGGAGAAGCTGGGGCTGTTCTACTGTTCGGCCAACCGCGACGAGACCGTCTTCGACGACCCGCACACGTTCAACCTGCAACGCTCACCGAACCCGCACCTGGGCTTCGGCGGTGGCGGGCCGCACTTCTGTCTCGGAAACCAGCTGGCCAAGACGGAGCTGCGAAACCTGTTCCGCGAGTTGCTGACCCGGCTCACGAGGATCGAGTTCGGCGAACCGGATCTGCTGCTCAGCAACTTCGTGCACGGGATCAAACGGCTACCGGCGCACCTTCGCTAGGAGAGCTGATGCGCGTCGAAGTGGACCTCGACAAGTGCACCGGACACGGCATCTGCGAAGCGGTCGCCGAAGACGTGTTCGAGGTGAGCGACGATGGCGTCGTGGAGATCCACGGCAACCAACGGCCCGGATCCGACCGGGAGCGGATGCAGCGGGCCGTCACGCAGTGCCCGGCGGCGGCGCTGCGCCTGATCGGCTGAACCGCCGAATAGCGGACCGCGGCTTACATCTATCGTTTTCTCAATGAGACCGATTCGACGGGCGGTGGCGGTGGTCGCCGGCGTCTTGACCGGGGCCTTCTTGTTGGCCGTAGTGGCCGGGTGCTCGGGCCCTTGGCCGGCAGCTGAGGTCACGCTGCCACCGGCCGAGACGGCGACGGTGGCCAAGGTGGAGCCACCGGATGCGGCGTTGGCGAACAGCCCGGTGGTCGCCGAGGCGCAGCGCAGCGTCGCCAAGATCCACAGCATGGCGCCGTCCTGCCAGAAGATCCTGGACGGCAGCGGTGTGGTCTTCGCGCCGAACCGGGTGATGTCCAGCGCCCACGGCGTCGCAGGCGCCACCGACATCACCGTGTCCGTCGACGGCGGGGACTATCCGGCCACGGTCGTGTTCTACGACCCCGACGCCGATATCGCCATCCTCGACGTGCCCGGGTTGCAGGCGCCGCCGCTGGCCTTCGCCGAGGAGGTGGCCCCGTCCGGCACGGACGCGTTGATCCTGGGCTACCCGGGCGGCGGCCCGTTCGTCGCCACCCCGGCGCGCATCCGCGACGTCATCGAGCTCAGCGGGCCCGACATCTACCGCACCAAAACCGTGCACCGCGAGGTGTACATCGTGCGCGGCGGGGTGCGCCAAGGCGGATCCGGCGGCCCGCTCATCGATCTGGACAGCCGCATCCTCGGCGTCGCGTTCGGCGCGGCCGTCGAGGATCCCGACTCCAGCTTCGTGCTCACCGCAAAACAGCTCTTCGGCATGGCGGTCAGTGCGAACGGTTCGGCGCCCGTGCCCACCGGCGAGTGCGTGGGCTAGCGACCGGGCATCGGCCGTACCAGCACCGACTGCTGAATGCCTGCGACCGCGCCGGTTTCGTCGAACAGCGAGCCGATCGTCGTGCCGATGCCGTCGGGCCCGTAATTGGTGTCGGCGCGGATGCCGATCCACTCGCCGTCGGGGACTCGGTGGATGTGGACGACGAGGTCGGTGTTCATGAACGTCCACTTGGTGGGGTCGAGTTTGGTGCCGATGCCGTTGGCGTCGTCGGCGACGGCGAACAACCGCTCGAGCTGTGTCATGGACTCGCCATTGACCAGATCGACCTCCGGTTTGATCCAGGATTCGCCGGGTTCCTCGCTGAGCGGCTTCGTCAGCCACCGCCAGTCCAGGCTGTGCACGTAGTTGCGGTCCCAGTCTTTTTTCATATCGCGGCTGCGTGCCTCGCTGACCGGGCGCAGCGGCGGCGCCGACGCCTGCCGCAGGGTTGCCGTGTCGATGGTCTTCAGCCGCCATCCGCTGGCCTTGGCGACCGGGCGCGGCTCACCGTGCGGGCCGCATGCGAGCATCTCGGCACTCACCAACTCGATCTGCCTGCCAGCGCGCTCGATTCGCGACCGCACCCACAGATCGCCTTCGGCGGGAACACCGCCGAGCAGATCGACCATCACCCGGCTCAGCCGCGTGTCCGGCCGCGCCTCACAACGCTCCAAAGCCCGCACCAGCAAGGCGGATACGGGGGCGCCGTGCTGGATGCTCGCCGACCAGGTGCTGCGCACCAGATCGGTTGCGGCGAACCGCTCGCCGAGTGGATCGGTGCTGTCGATCAGTTCGTAGTACGCGTCGCTCATGCGGCGGCCTCGCCGGCTCGGACGCCGCATTCCGTGTTGATGATTCGCTCGCAAGCTTCGCTCATGGCAGGCCGGCTCCGGGGATTTCGACGGTCGTCGTGTCGACGCGGGAATTCTTGGTGCCGGCCAACCGCTTCGGATAGGCGTCGGCGGCCGACAGCAGGAACAGGGTGCGCCGCTGCGGGCCGCCGAGCATGCAGGCGATCGCGGCCCGGTCGCCGATGTCAATGCGGTCGGTGACGTTGCCGCCCTCGGTGATCCGCTCAAATTGGTGCGCCAGGGTCATCGCCGCCCAGACCCCGCCGTCGGCGTCGAGGCAGATCCCGTCGGGTGGGCCGTCGAGTCCGTCGGCGAATATCCGTCGGTCGGTCAACGACCCGTCCGGTGCGACGGTGAACGCCGTCAACCGTCGCCCGACGGACTCCGCGACGATCAGCGTGGCCCGGTCCGGTGTCAGCACCATCCCGTTGGGGAAGGCGAGGTCCTCGGCGACGACGGTCGGGGTGCCGTCGGGGTCGATCCGCATGATCACGCCGCCTTCGAAGGCCTGTGATCCGACGTAGGCGCGGCCGACGTCATCGATGACCATGTCGCCGAGGTCCGCGGGTGCGGTCGCAGACAGGTCGGCGACGGTCGTCACGGTGTCGCCGTCGTAGCGCAGCACCGCGCGCTTCTGGGTCGAGACGATCAGCAGCGAACCGTCGGGGCAGAAGCCCAAACCCGAGGGGGCGTGACCGGGTAACGTCAACGTGGTCATCGCGCCCTGCAGGGTCACCGTGTGCACGGCCTCGCCGAGCATGTCGGAAAACCACAGCAGCCCTTCGAACCAGCGCGGGCCTTCGCCGAAGCAGAACCCGTTTGCCAGCGGGCTCAACACCTCGACACCTTTACAAATCACGCGCTAAGTGTCACGCTCGCAGGGTGTTACTGTCAAATGGGCGCAGCTCATGAAGCGATACCACGGCCACACCCTCCTCTACCTCCACGAAACGATCGACCTCGGCTCCGGCCGTGCCGAGCGCTTCACCGAGACGTTCAGCGACGTCTACCACCCGATGATGGCCGAACTGGGGGCGCGGCTGTTCGGGATCTGGGAGACCACCCCGTACAACGGCCACTGGCCTCAGGTGACGATCATCTGGGAGATCGACCAGTTCGCCGACTACGCGCGCATCGGCAGCGCGCAGGCCCGTGGCGGCAGCCACGAAGCGGCCGTGGCGAAATGGTCGCAGTTCCTCGCCGAGACCGGCGCCCGCGGCGAGGGCCGGATCATGTACGCCGGCCGGAGCAACAGGACGCTGGCGCAGCTGCAAGAGGCCAACTGCACAGCCGGACTGGTGATCCAGGAGATCATGCAGACCAAACCCGGCCGTCAGGACGACTACATCCGCGAGCTCGAGCGCCTCTACGTGCCGTGGTCGGAGCGCACCGGTAAGCGCTGGCTCGGTTCGTTCATCACGACGTTCCGGTTCAACGAGGTGATCCACTACTGGGCGCTGGAGGGCGACTGGGACTGCTTCGCCAACCACTACCCGTCCTGGAAAGACAACCCGCCCGCCGAAATCGTCACCTGGATGAGCGTCGCGCCCGCCCTGCGCGACGGCTGGGAAGACTCCATTCTGGCGGCCCTACCCCCATCACCACTGCAATGACAACTACTGCGCTGCAAACGTTTTCCTACGATCCGTTCGATCCCGCCGTGATGGCCGACCCGCTACCGTACTACCGGGTGCTGCGCGAGAGGTACCCGGTGTACTACGTCGAGAAGTGGGACACCTACGCGCTGTCGCGGTTCGACGACATCTGGCGGGTGCTGGCCGTCAACGACGGCACCTTCGTCGCCTCGGAGGGGACCTTGCCCGCCGCCACGGTTCTTGCACACCACAACGACGGTCCGGTGCCCGACCCGCCGCTGCATCCGATGCCGTTTCACGCCAACTTCGACAGCCCGATCTACGAGGGCGTGCGACGCTGCACCGCCGGGCAGTTCCGGCCGAAGCCCGTCGCCGCAATGGCCGACCGGATCCGCGCCCTGGCCAATGAGCGACTCGATGAACTGCTGCCGCGCGGATCCTTCGACCTCACACAGGATTACGGCGGTATCGTCGCCGCATCGGTGGTCTGCGATCTGCTGCGCATGCCGGTCGAACTCGCGCCCGAGGTGCTGGCGACCGTCAATGCGGGCAGCCTCGCCCAGCCGGGCAGCGGTGTGGAGGTGGGTAACGCCCGACCCGGCTATCTGGAATATCTCATCCCGCTGGTGCAGCGCAGCCGCGCCGAGGTGAGCGACAACCCGATCGCCGAAAACCTTCTCGACTACCGGCTGCCCGACGGGTCGGCGTTGGGCGACGTCGAAGCCGCCACCCAGATGCTGGGCGTGTTCATCGGCGGCACCGAAACCGTGCCGAAGATTGTCGCACACGGATTGTGGGAACTGACAAAACATCCCGACCAGTTAGCCGCCGTGCGCGCCGACCCCACCGCCAACGTGCCCGTCGCGCGCGAGGAGATGATCCGCTACTGCGCCCCCGCGCAGTGGTTCGCCCGCACCGTACGCAAACCGTTTTCGATCGCCGACACCACGCTGGGCCCTGGTAGCAGGATCATCACCCTGCTCGCCTCGGCCAACCGCGACGCACGCGAATACCCCGAACCGGACGCGTTCGTCTGGAACCGGCCGATCGAAAGGCTGCTGGCATTCGGCCGCGGTCAACACTTCTGCCTCGGTGTGCATCTCGCACGCCTCGAAATCGCGATCCTGGTGTCGGAATGGCTGCGCCGCGTACCCGAATGGCGCATCGTCTGCGAAGCTGCGGCACGGCCGCCGTCGAGTTTCCAATGGGGTTGGAACAGTGTTCCCGTCCAGGTGGAGGTCTGACGTGTGGTCCTACCGGCTGGTGGCGCCCTACACCTTCGAACGCCACGACGTCGCCGAGATCTCACCCGAATCACTGGGTGACCGCCAGGTGCTGCTGCGGTTCCGCGCCGCGGGGGTGTGTGGCAGCGACCTGTCGCCGTTTCGCGGCGTGCGCGGCAAGATCGCCGGCGATGCGGGCCAATACGCCGCGGAGAAACCGGGTTTCCCGATTCACGAGGTGGTCGGGGAGGTCATCGCGAGCCGGCACCGCAGCCACGGCGTCGGCGATCCGGTCGTGGGCTGGGCGTCGGGATTCGATGGCCTGATGCAGCACGTCGTCGCGGACGGCGACGGGTTGGCGCCTTACGATCCGGCGCTGAGCCCCCAGCATGCGGTGGCCCTGCAACCGCTGGCCTGCGTGCTGTACGCGATGGAGCAGATCGGCAGCGTCAAAGGCCGCCATGTCGCGGTCATCGGGCAGGGCTCGATCGGGCTGCTGTTCTCCTATGTCGCAAAGGCTTTCGGAGCTCGCAGGGTGACGGGTGTGGATCCCGTCGACCGCGACGGCATCGGGCAACGGTTCGGCGTCGACACCATCGTGCGCGCTACCAGCGACCGGTGGGTCAGCCACCGGATCCCCGACGACCGCCCCGATGTGGTCATCGAAGCGGTCGGCCACCAGGTCGCCACCCTCGGCCATGCCATCGAGGCGACCGCACCCGGCGGCACGGTGTTCTACTTTGGGGTGCCCGACGACGACAGCTACCCGATCAGCATGCGGACCATGCTGCGCAACAACCTGACGCTCAAATCGGGGGTGACCCTTGAGCGGCGCCGAATGCTCTCTGCCGCCGATGATTTCGCCCGCCAACACCCCGAGCTGCTACCCGCCTACGTCACCCACCCGTTCGGTATCGACGACGTCCAGGCGGCTTTCGAGCTGGCCTGCCGGCCGACGCCCGAACGTATCAAGATCGCGATCGTCGAGTGACCAGTAGCCTGCAGCAGGCACTGGCCGCCAAAGAGCGGGTGTGGGGCGGCTGGGTGGTGGGCCCGACCATCATCGCTCCGGAGGAGTTCGCCCACGCCGGCTACGACTACGTCGGATTCGACCTTCAGCACGGGTATCTCGACGACGCCGACGTCGCCCTGCTGTTGCGCAGGCTCGAGCACGTGCCGATCGGCACGGCGGTGCGGTTGGCGTCGGCGGACCCCGCACCGATCGGCCGGGTGCTCGACGCAGGCGCCGACGCGGTGATCGTCGCGATGGTCGAGTCGCCCGAACAGGCCGCTGCCGCCGTCGCCGCCACCCGGTACCCGCCGGCCGGGGTGCGCAGCTACGGTCCGCTGCGGGCCAGTTTGGGCCGAGAACCCGCTGAGCACGAGGCGCGGGTGACGGTGCTGGCCATGATCGAGTCCGCGCAAGGGCTTTCGGCGCTCGACGAGATCTGCGGCGTGCCCGGTCTTTCGGGAATCTATGTGGGACCCGCGGACCTGGCCATCAGCCTCGGGCGCCTTCCGGCGGAGGCGTGGACCGCACCGGCCGTACAGGATGCGATCATCCGCGCCCACGACGCCGCAACAGCGGCTGGGCTGATCGCCGGCATCCACGCCGGTGCCGGGCCGCACGCAAAGACGATGGCGCAGACCGGATTTCAGATGATTACGCTGGCCTCGGAGTCGCAGGCGCTGCGCAGGGGCGCCGCCGACTACCTGCGGGAGGCACAGTGACAATGAGCGACCGGGTCGCGCTGGTGACCGGCGCCGCGCGGGGGCAGGGTGCGGCGATCGTGGCGCGGTTACGCGCGGACGGGTTCCTGGTCGCCGCATGCGATGTGCTGCCCATCGACATCGCGGACGAGGGTGTTCTTTCGGTCGCGCTCGACGTCACCTCCGAAGACGGGTGGCGCGCCGCGGTCGACGCCGCCGCCGACCGGTTCGGCACGCTGACCACGCTGGTGAACAACGCCGGGGTGCTGCACCGCGCCGCGCTGGCCGACGAAACCCCGCAGGGCTTCGAAAGCAGTTGGCGTGTCAACTGTTTCGGCCCGTTCCTAGGCATCCAGGCCACGCTCGAGCACCTCCGGGCCGCCGACGGCGCGGCAATCGTCAACACCTGCAGCACCGGCGCAATGCGGGCGTTTCCGCATCACGCCGCCTACGGCTCCTCGAAATGGGCGCTGCGCGGGCTGACCCAGATCGCTGCCGCCGAACTGGCGCACGACGACATCCGGGTAAACGCTGTCTTCCCCGGGCCGATCGCGACACCGATGCTCGACGACGCGACCCAGAGCCGGCTCACCGCGTCGTTCGGACGGCTCGGACAACCCGTCGAGGTCGCCGACGCCGTGGCGTTCCTGGCCTCCAATCAGGCGTCGTTCATCACGGGAAGCGAACTTGTCGTGGACGGAGGACAATGCCTGCGCATCGGATGAACCTGTCGGTCGGCATCATCGGCGCCGGGCCGGGCGGGTTGGCGCTGGGAATCCTCCTGCGTAAAGCCGGATTTGACAACTTCACGATTTTCGATCGCGAAGACGGGGTCGGCGGCACCTGGCGCATCAACACCTATCCGGGCCTGGCCTGCGACGTCAAGTCGCACCTGTACTCGTACTCCTTCGACCTCAACGCCGACTGGTCACGGCTGTGGTCGGCACAGCCCGAGATCCTCGAGTACTTCGAGAACTGCGCGCGCCGCTACGAACTAGAACCGCACCTGAAGCTGCACACCGAGATCGTCGCAGCGCATTGGGACGACACCGCAGGCGAATGGCGACTCACCGCCGCCGACGGCCAGACGTACCGGTTCGACATCGCGGTCTCCGCGGTGGGGATGTTCACCCGCTCGGTCATGCCCGAATTGACCGAAGAAGAGCCGTTCACCGGAGCGCTGATGCACACCGCGCGCTGGGACCACTCGGTGGACCTCACCGGCGCCAGGGTGGCGGTGCTGGGCACCGGATCCACCGCGGCACAACTGGTTCCCGAGGTCGCCAAGGTGGCCAAGAAGGTGTACTCGGTGCAACGCTCACCGACATGGGTGCTCCCCAAACCCGACCGGGCCTACTCCGAGCGCGAGAAGTGGGTCTTTCGCCATGTCCCGTTGGCCAAGAAGATCTATCGCACCCGGCTGTGGCTGCGCAGCGAGGCCAACATCTCGGTGATCGAGCACGGCAGCGACAAGACCCGAGAGTTCCGCGACATCGCGCTGCGCGTCCTCGAAGCCACCGTGCCCGACGCCGAACTGCGGGCCAAGCTCACCCCCGAGCATCCGCTGGGCTGCAAACGGCTGGTGTTCGCCACCGACTACCTGCAGGCATTGACCCAACCGCACGTCGAGGTGGTCGACAGCCCCGCCCGGTCGCTGCGCGCATGCAGCCTGATCACCGAGGACGGCCGCGAACTCGACGTCGACGTGGTGCTGTGCGCGACCGGCTACGCCGCCGCCGACTACCTGGGCCAACTCGACGTCGTCGGCGAGCACGGGACGACGCTACGGCACACGTGGCGCGACGGCGCGCACGCCTACCTGGGCATGACCGTCCCAAGCTTCCCGAACTTCTTCCTGCTCTACGGCCCGAACACCAACGTCGGCTCCAACAGCGTCATTTTCGTCCTCGAAGCCCAGGCGCACTACGTGGTGAGCGCGCTGAAGTACATGCGGCGCAAACGCAAGCCCTACATCGCGGTCCGACCGTCGACCACGGCGGCGTTTCTCGCCAAGATCGACGAGTGGATGAAGGGCACTGTCTGGCTCACCCGGTGCAGCAACTACTTCCGTGCCCCCAACGGCCGGGTGGTCACCCAGTGGCCCCGCAGCGCCCGCGCGTTCTGGGCGATGACGCGCCGGTTCCGGCCCGCCGACTACACGTTCGATGCGCCGGTGCGATCGAACTCCGCTGCTGCCGAACCGCGTACGGCGGCCAACCGGTAGCCGGGCCGTGAACATCGCCGAGCGTCTCGACCCCGCGCTGCGCCATCTCGCCGGGGCCCGCACCGATCTGACGCCGAGCGTGCTCGGCGTCGTCCGGGATTCGCTGAGCCAGCGCCGCGCCGAAACGGCCCGCGGCGTCGACACCATCGGCGTCGAGGTCGAGAACCGCACGGTGGCGTCGGTCCCGGTGCGGATCTACCGCGCGACGGCGTCCCCGGCACCTGCGCTGATCTACTGCCACTCAGGGGCGTTCGTACTCGGAAACCTCGACACCGACCACCGCCAGTGCGTCGAGTTCGCCAGGCGTGGCTGCTGCACCGTGGTCTCCGTCGACTACCGGCTGGCGCCCGAACACCCGTATCCGGCCGCGCTCGACGACGCGTCGGCGGTGCTGGAGGGTGCGGTGACCAGCGCATCGGTGCTCGGGATCGACTCCGGCCGGCTGGCGGTGGCCGGCAGCAGCGCGGGCGGTGCGCTGGTGGCCCGGCTGGCCCAGCGCGCCGCAGTCGGATCCGCCCCGCCCGTGAAATTTCAGCTGCTGCACCAACCCGTGCTCGACGACCGCCCGACACCGTCCAAGCAGGAGTTCGACACCACGCCCGGATTCGACGGCCCGGCCACGGAAGCGATGTGGCGCCACTACCTGGCCGGCCAACCGGTGACCGCCGATGCTGCGCCCGCCCGTGCTGACGAATTATCCGGTATGCCACCAGCTTTCATCAGCTGCTCAGATCTCGACCCGCTGCGCGACGAAGCCATCGACTACGCCACCCGGCTGCTGCGGGCCGGGGTGGCCACGGAGCTGCACGTGTTCGCAGGCACCTGTCACGGCTTCGATTCGCTGCTGCCGGACTGGGAAGTCAGCGAGCAGCTGTTCGCCCTCCAGGGGGCCGCGCTGCGCAGAGCGCTTTGGTGATTTGTGTGCGTTCAGGCGCGCGTGGCGCTCGCGAACGCACACAAATCACGACGCCAGCTCCCTAGCGACCGCGGCGTGGTAGGCGTCGATGTGGGCGGGATTGACGGTGCGGAAGAACCCGTCGGGCAGCGGAGCGTGCTTGTAGGCCTCGACCGTCATCGTCCTGGTGAACAACGTGACGATCGGTCCGGGCCGGGTGAAGTGGTACTGCACCGTGATGCGGCCTTCCATGCCGCCGTTGCCGTCGGCGTCGTGCCCGAGGCGACCGACCGAGTTGAAGACCCACATGCTCGGGCGCATGGCGATGGCCAGATGCCAGGTGAAGATGCGGTCGCCGTCGGGTCCCGACTCGGTCCAGGTGTCACCGACTTTCAGCGGCAGGTCCGCGGGCAGGCCATCGATATGCGCGCTACCGGGGTAGGTCTTCGTCCAGTTGGCGGGGTTGGTGACGAAGTCATAGATCACCTCCGGCGCCTCGGCGAAGGTGGTTTCCGAAGTCGTGGTCACAATACCCATCCGGGTACTTTACAAAAAGGCATTCGAATGTCACGGTGTCTCGGTGGACTTCTCGCACGTGCAGCTGTCCGACGAGGACCGGGCGTTCCGCGACGAACTGCGTAGCTTCCTGAGCACGGTCGTGACCGACGAGGTCATCCGCCGCGACCGCGAGACCGGTGAGAACTTCGACGAGGGCGTGCATCTGGCGCTCGGCGCACGCGGCTATCTGGCCGCCGACTTCAAACCCGAGTCCGAGGGCGGCTTTTCAGCCGTGCGTCGCCGCATCTGGGAGCTGGAGATCGGGCGCGCACACACCCCGTGGTTTCACTGGCCCACCACAGCCATGGTCGCGCACACCGTCGAACAGTTCGCGTCACCGCAACTGCGCGAGGAGGTGCTGCCCAAGGTGCTCACCGGCCACTACCGGCTGTGCCTGGGCTATACCGAACCCGAGGGCGGCTCGGACGTCGCCACCTGCAAGACCCGTGCGGTGCGCGACGGTGAGAGCTGGGTTATTAACGGCGCCAAGATGTTCACCTCCAACGCCCACAACGCCCACTACGTCTTCCTGATCACCAACACCGACCCCGATGCGCCCAAACACCAGAGCCTGACCATGTTCCTGGTGCCGCTGGACAGCCCCGGCGTGGAGATCCAGCCCTTGCGCACCGTCGACGGCGACCGCACCAACATCACCTACTACAGCGACGTGCGCGTCGATGACCGGTACCGCGTCGGCGAGGTCAACGGCGGCTGGGCGGTGCTGCGGCAAGCGCTGAACGCCGAACACGGCACCGTGGAACGCGACGCGCAGGGCCTGCAGAAGCTGGCGACCATGACGGAGCATCTGCTGCTGCTGGGCGAGGCCGTCGACCGGGTCGCGGCGGTGACAAGCGACGACGACGCGGTGCGATACCGGCTGGGCCGCGCGATCGCCCGGATGGAGGCCGCGGCCAGCGCCCCCGAGATGTTCGGCCGAGTCGCGATCGCGCAGACGATGCGCGATATCACACCGGATCTGATGGACATCCTGGGCGCCGCGGCGGCCCTGCCCGTCGACGCCGAGGGCGCCGCCGCCGACGGCGGGGTCGAGTACCTGTTCCGGTTGGCCGTACCCACCGGCATCTACGGCGGCACCCTGGAGGTGTTCCGCAACATGATCGCCCAGCACGTGTTGGGGCTCGGCCGCCCCAACTACTCCCCGCCGGTCAAGCGGCCCGCCTAGAGCGCGGCGATCACCTCGGCGGCCAGCAGCTCCAGCGTCTCATCGGATCCACGGTCGTGGGTGAACAACACGATCTGGCCGAAGCCCAGCTCCTGCAGCTCGCGCAGCCGGTCAACGACGGCCGGCGGTGTGCCTACCAGCCCGCCCTCCTTGAGCCCGAAAGCCGGTAGGCCGAAACGCTTTTCGGCCAGCTGCCGCACCGCGGGCAGCGACGCGTCGTCGGGCGCCAGCGCCATCACAACCTCCACCGACAACACGATCGTCGAGAAATCGCGGCCGACCTCGTCGCAGATCGACCGCAACACCGACGTCTTGTGCGGGAGTTCGCCGAGCGCATAGGTGGGCACGTTCCACACATCGGCATAGCGCGCCACCAACGGCAGCGTGTACTTCTCGCCGACACCGCCCACGACGATCGGCGGGCGCCGCACCGGACCAGGCTTGACCGGGAAGTCGCGCACCTCGAAATGCTTGCCGGCGAAGTCGATCACCTCATTCGCGAACGCCTGGTGCAGGATCTCCAGCGTCTCACCCAGCCGATCGGAGCGTTCCCGAAACGTTCCCCACGCCAACCCGGCCCGGTGGTGCTCATCCTCGATCGACCCGCTGCCGATACCCAGCTGCAGGCGGCCCGCCGAGATCTGATCGAGCGTCGTGGCCATCTTGGCCAGCACCGCGGGATGACGAAACTGGTTGCACAGCACCATATGTCCGATCTCGATGCGTTCTGTGTGGCTGAGCAGTGCTGTTGCCAGCGTCCACGCCTCCAGCGACGGATAGTCCGGAACGCCGGGCCCGTAGAGGTGGTCATAGAGCCACACCGAGTCGATGCCGAGCTGCTCGCAACGCCGGGTGCGGTGCAGGATCTGGTCGTAGGTGAAGCCCATCTGCGGTAAATACACGCCGATCTCCGGCTTGGTCATCGAAACCGTTCCCATCGTCAGATCCTGTACATTCGGCTGCCCGCATGGTAACGACATTCTCAGAAATCAAGAAGACGGTTCTAGAGCGGAGCACCTCTATGCGGTTCGCGTTCACGCATCCGATGCACAGCCATCCGTACAACCCGGAGTTGGTGACCGGTTCGGGGATCGCGGCGGTGGCCGCGGCCGCCGAGAAGGCCGGCTTCGACGGGTTCGGGTTCACCGACCACCCTGCACCCACCGAGCGGTGGCTGCAGGCCGGCGGACACGACGCCGTCGATCCGTTCGTGGCGATGGGTTTCGCTGCCGCCACGACGACGACATTGCGGCTGATCCCCAACATCGTGGTGCTGCCGTACCGCAACCCGTTCGTGGTGGCCAAAGCGGGCGCCACGCTGGATCTGCTGTCGGAAGGCCGGTTCACGCTCGCGGTCGGGGTGGGATATCTCAAGCGGGAGTTCGCCGCGCTGGGGGTCGAGTTCGACGAACGTGCCGCGCTGTTCGAAGAGGCGCTGGAAGTCATCCGCGGGATCTGGACCACCGACGACTTCTCGTATGCGGGCCGCCACTTCACCGCCGACGGCATAACGGCGCACCCGCGTCCGGTCAGCGACCCGCATCCGCCGATCTGGATCGGCGGCAACACCGCGGCGGCCCGCAGGCGGGTGGCCGCCTTCGGTGACGGGTGGTGTCCGTTCGCCGCGCCGGCCATGCTGGCGCGCACGGCACGCACCGCGGAGCTGGACGCCGACGGGCTGGCCGCCGGCGTCGACGATCTGCGCAGGCGGTTCGACGAGGCGGGCCGGGACTTCTCGACCGTCGACGTCACGTTCACCAACGCCGACGGCGGCACTCCCGGCAGCGACGGCTTCAATGCCGACGCCTACCTCTCCGGGCTGGAAAAACTTGCCGCCGTGGGGGTTACCTGGGTGCAGGTCGGGCTGCCCGGCGACAGCCTGGCCCATGTGCTCGACACCGTCGAGGAGTTCGGGAGATCGGTGATCGCCGCCGGGTGAGCCTACGCGCGTCGATCAGGTTCCTGTGGGGCGTGCCGCGGGCTGAGGCAGTTCGGCGAACACGTCGATGCGCTCGCCGTCGAAGCTGAAAAACCCTTTGACGGGCAGGGTTTCGGGCGGCGGGTCGTCGTAGCTGAAGGCCACGTCGTCGACGACCTCATCGCCGATCACCGCCGACCAGTAGGTGGCGTAGCCCTTGTAGTTGCAGTAGCTGGTGGTGTCGGAGCGCCGCAGCAGATCGGTGCGCACCTGTTCCGGATCGACGTAGAGACGGGTCTGCACGGCGGTCTCGAACACGATCACCGTGTCGGCAGTGTCGACGAGCGTAGTGTCGGCGACGGTGACGCGCAGCCGCCGGTCGGTCGGGCGGCAGTCGACGCGGTGATACGGGTTGGGCGGGTAGTGCACGAGCCGGCGCCCTTCCTCCAGCCAGGTGTCCACGGCGTCCCATGGCACCCGCACGTATCCGGGCGCCTCCGAAACCGGCTCGCGCGGAAGCTCGCCGACCTCCTCGACCGGGAACGCGTAGCTCAGCGGATGACCGCGTCGGTGCACCAGCAGCACCCGTTCGGTGTCGATGACGGCCCGGCCGTCGCGCAGACCCTGCACGCGGCGCGGGTGCGGCTCGACATAGACCACCTCGGGCAGCGGGGGAGAGAACCATCCGGCGGGATCCGTGCTCAACGGACCGCGCCCGGCGACCAGACTCATGGACACCACTCTGACACGAACGAGCCGTCGAAACGGTACTCCCGCACACACTTACCCGGTTTCGACACGAGATCACGGCGAACCTCGTAGCCTTTACAGATCAGCGTAAAAATGTCACGCTCTATGTGTGCCGCCCGCACGCGATGGACTGATCGGATAGGACTGACATGGCGACCCGACCCATCACCGCGCCCGACAAGGTCGACGAGGCCGCAAAGGAAGCCGAACGCCACCAGCTCACCGTGGTGGCCGCCAGCGTCGCCGATCTGGTTGCGGCGTCGGGCGGCTGGATCTATGACCGGGCCAGCGCCGGCTGGACCGTCAACGTGCTGGTCGATACCGACGACGTGCGGGCGCTGACGATCCTTGGCGCCACCCCGATTTCGGCCCTGGACCCCTCGGCGGGCGGCGCGTTGGCGGTCAGCGCCGACCTGCTGCGCAGCGACGCGGAACTACGTGAGAAGGTGCTGGCGCTGTGGAACTCCGCGGCCGCCGAGGTGACGGTGTGGGGGCAGTCCTGGCCTGATGAACTGGGCCGTCGCATCGATCCGCAGCAGCACCGGCTCAGCGTCGCGGCGCGGGCGTTCAAGGCGCACGCGTTGGCTGCCGCGCGGGTGCCGCACCGGGGTGTCGGCGCCACCGAAACCCTGTACGACCTCGGGGCCGAAGCGTTTCGGCCGGTGTACCCGGTTTAGCGGATCCAGCCGCGGCGGCGCAGCCACCAGTCACGCGCGACGAAGGCGACGATGAGCGCCGCGAAGCCGATGAGGAAGATGTCCTCGACGCGACCGACGTGGTTGCCGTGCATCATGATCAGCAGAAACGCGGCCGCCAACAGCCCGCCGATGTGGATGACCTTCGGGTTCTCCTTCGACCAGCCCCATTCGGCCGACGGCACATCCTCGACGTCAACATCGTTGGCGCCGGTACGTCGCTCAAGCTCGGTGCTGGGCACGGCTGCTCCTTAACGGTCGGTCTTCGGTGCTAGCCGACATTCTGGCATAGGCCTACTACACGCCGCCGTAGGGTGAGTCCTCATGACATCCCAGTTCGACGGCAAGGTCGCGTTCATCACCGGTGCGGCGCGGGGTCAGGGCCGCGCGCACGCCGTCCGGTTCGCCGAGGAAGGCGCCGACATCATCGCGGTTGACCTGTGCGAGCAACTCGACAGCGTCGAATATCCGATGCCCACCCCGGAGGATCTCGACGAGACCGTCAACCTCGTGGAGAAGACCGGGCGGCGCATCGTGGCCGAACACGGTGACGTCCGCGACTTCGCGCGGTTGAAACAGATCGTCGACCGCGGCGTCGCCGAATTCGGGCGCATCGACTTCGTGCTCGCCAACGCCGGCATCTTCCCGGCGATCGGGGACCGGCGCAACGAGATGGCGTCGTTCATCGACGCCGTCGACATCATGCTCAAGGGCGTGTACTACACGGTCGAGGCGGCGCTGCCGGCCCTGCTGGGCCACGGGGACGGCGGCGTCGTGGTCATCACCAGTTCAGCGGCCGGGCTCAAGTCCGTCAGCTCTGGCTACGACACCATGAGCCACGGTGCGGCCGGCTACACCGCGGCCAAACACGGCGTCGTCGGCCTGATGCGCCACTATGCGAACTCGTTGGCGGCCAAGAACATCCGCGTCAACTCCGTGCATCCCGGCGGCGTGGCGACACCGATGATCCTCAACGAGGCCGCCGGTCGCTTCGTCGAGGAGCACGCCGGGTTCGGCGCCGCGCAACAACCGCTGCTGCCGGTCCCACCGGTGGAACCCGAGGCGATCAGCGATGCGATGGTCTACCTGTGCGGAGACACCGGCCGGTACCTGACCGGGGTGACGCTGCCCGTCGACGGCGGTCTGACCGCCAAATAGGAGAAGCGGCATGGAGTTCTGGTCCGGCACGGCCTTCATGAAGACGTCGGAGACCGTCGCGGTGGCGCAGATGTTCGACGAGGCCGGTTACGACGGCATCGTGTGTTCGGATCACCTCATCTATCCGCGTGAGCTGTCGTCGCCGTACCCAGACTCGCCGACCGGCAAGCCGATGTGGGGCTCCGGAGACGGCGTGGCCGGACTGCTGGGTGCTGATCGGCGCGATGGCGGCGGTGACGCGGCGGCTGCGGTTCTCCGGCAGGCACTATGAGGTGCCCGAGATGATGATCGAACCGCATCCGGCGCACCCGGTGCCGATCCTGTGCGGCGGGGAGTCGGAGGCGGCGCTGCGCCGGGCTGCGCGGTTGTGCGACGGCTGGGTCGGCTACGCCTATCTATTGGATGACGCGATGGCCTACGTCAACAGGCTCAACGAGTTGCGCCGCGAATACGGCCGGCAGGACGAGCCGTTCGAGATCATCCTGGCGCTGCCCGACACGCCGTCACCGGATCTGTACAAGCGTGCCGAGGATTTGGGCATCACCGCGGTGATGTGCAGTCCGTGGGCAGGGCTGGACCTGCCCACGGGAGACGTCGAGCGGTTCCGCGCACCGATCGAACGGTTCGCCGAGAACGTCATCCAGAAGGTGCGCACATGAGTTTTCAGGCCGACGAAATCCGCGAACTGGTGGAGGGTCTGTACGGCGCGATCGACAGGCGCGCCTGGTCGATGCTCGAGGAACTCGTGTCACCGCGGGTGGTCGTCGAAGTCGGCAGCGCCGGGCCGATCGGATGGGACGCGTGGCTGACCCAGCTGCGGGAGTTCAGCGAGGCGTTTCCCGACGGCCGCCACGTCATCGAGGAAGTGCTCGTCGACGGGTCCCACGGGGTGTCGCGCTGCCGGTTCGAGGCGACGCACCGCGGCGATTTCCGCGGTATCGCGCCGACGGGCAACCAGGTGTCGGTCGCGGGGATCCACATCGACCGCTTCCAGGGCGACGCGCTGGTGGCCCATCGCGGGCAGCTCGACATGCACGGGCTGCTACAGCAGCTCTAGTCGCGCACCCTTCCGGCCGCGAGCAGCAGACGCAGAAGCGTGTGGAAACGGGGCCTTTGACCCCCTGCTCTGTCTGCTCGTGGAGGTGAAGACAGGGCACAATGGATCGGTGAGCAACAGACAGCGGGTGCTGCTGCTGGGCAGTACCGGCTCGATCGGCACCCAGGCGCTGGAGGTCATCGCCGCCAACCCCGACCGATTCGAGGTCGTCGGGCTGGCCGCCGGCGGCGGCAGCCCGGACCTGCTGGCCCGGCAGCGCGCCGGGACCGGGGTGACCAACATCGCCGTCGCCGACCTCGCCGCGGCCGAGCGCGTCGGTGACGTCACCTACGCCGGGCCGGACGCCGCCACCCAACTGGTCGAGAACACCGAAGCCGACGTCGTGCTCAACGCGCTCGTCGGCGCCCTGGGGCTCAAACCCACCCTGGCGGCATTGGCCTCCGGCGCCCGGCTGGCGCTGGCCAACAAGGAGTCGCTGGTCGCCGGCGGCCCGCTGGTGCTCAAGGCCGCCGCGCCCGGACAGATCGTGCCGGTGGACTCCGAGCACTCCGCGATGGCCCAGTGCCTGCGCGGCGGCACCCACGCCGAGGTCGCGAAAATCGTGCTCACCGCGTCGGGCGGCCCGTTTCGCGGCTGGACCGCCGAGCAGCTCGAAACCGTCACCCCCGAACAGGCTGGCGCCCACCCCACCTGGTCGATGGGCCCGATGAACACCCTGAACTCGGCGTCGCTGGTCAACAAGGGCCTGGAACTGATCGAGACGCACCTGCTCTTCGGCGTGCCGTACGACCGCATCGAGGTGGTCGTGCACCCGCAGTCGATCGTGCATTCGATGGTGACGTTCACCGACGGCTCCACGCTGGCTCAGGCCAGCCCACCCGATATGAAGCTGCCGATCGCGCTGGCGCTGGGCTGGCCGTCGCGGGTACCCGGCGCGGCGCTGGCCTGCGATTTCACCACCGCATCGAGGTGGGACTTCGAACCGCTGGACGATTCGGTGTTTCCGGCCGTCGACCTGGCCCGGCGCGCCGGCGCGAAAGGCGGTTGTCTGACCGCGGTATACAACGCCGCCAACGAAGAGGCTGCCGCCGCGTTTCTGGACGGGCGGATCGCGTTTCCGGGCATCGTGCGCACCATCGACGACGTGCTGCGCGGTGCCGACGAATGGACGGGTGAACCCGCTACCGTGGATGAGGTACTTGACGCCCAACGGTGGGCACGGGACCGGGCACGCAGCGCGGTCGAACGAGAGGTTGTCGCCACCAGATGATGTTCGTAGTCGGTGTCGTGCTGTTCGCGTTGGCCATCCTGGTGTCGGTGGCCCTGCACGAATGCGGGCACATGTGGGTGGCGCGCGCCACCGGGATGAAGGTGCGCCGCTACTTCGTCGGGTTCGGCCCCACGTTGTGGTCCACGCGGCGGCCCAACAAGCTCGGCGAAACCGAGTACGGCGTCAAGGCGGTCCCGCTCGGCGGCTTCTGTGACATCGCGGGCATGACCGCGGTCGAGGAACTGGGGCCCGACGAGCACGAGCGCGCCATGTACAAGCAGAAGACGTGGAAGCGTACGGCGGTGCTGGCGGCTGGGCCCGCAATGAACTTCGTCATCGGCCTGGTCCTGATCTACGGCATCGCCGTCGTGTGGGGGCTGCCCAACCTGCATCCGCCCACCACCGCCGTCGTCGGTGAAACCGGTTGTGTGGCAGCCGAAGTCACCAAGGGTGAGCTCGGCGACTGCACCGGCCCCGGACCCGCCGCCCTGGCGGGCATCCAAGGCGGCGACACGATCGTCGCGGTCGGCGACACCCCGGTGGCCAACTTCACCGAAATGGCCGCCGCGGTGCGCGAACAGAGTGGGCCGACGCAGCTGACCGTGCAGCGTGACCAGGACGGCCAGACGCGCGAGTTCACCACCGTCGTCGACGTCACCCAGACGCAGCGCTGGACCGCCGACGGCGAGGACGGGCCGGCCACGGTCGGGGCCATCGGGGTCAGCGCCGCGCAGTTCGGCCCGACCCACCACAACCTGCTCTCCGCAGTACCGGCGACGTTTGCGTTCACCGGCGATCTGACCGTCGAACTGGGCAAGGCGCTGGCCAAGATCCCCACCAAGGTGGGCGCGCTGATGCACTCCATCGGCGGCGGCGAACGCGATCCGGAAACCCCGATCAGCGTCGTCGGCGCCAGCATCATCGGTGGTGACACCGTGGATGCCGGGTTGTGGGTGGCGTTCTGGTTCTTCCTGGCGCAGTTGAACTTCGTGCTCGGTGCGATCAACCTCGTTCCGCTGCTGCCATTTGACGGAGGTCACATCGCGATCGCGGTTTACGAGAAGATCCGCAACATGATCCGGTCGGCGCGCGGCATGGTGGCGGGGGCTCCGGTGAACTATCTCAAGCTCATGCCCGCGACTTACGTAGTCTTGGTGGTGGTGGTCGGCTACATGCTGCTGACCGTGACCGCAGACCTGGTCAACCCGATCAGGCTCTTCCAGTAGGAGAGAAACACGTGACTTCCGCCGTCGGCGTCGGTCTCGGAATGCCGGGACTGCCCGCCCCGACGTTGGCGCCGCGGCGCAAGACCCGCCAGTTGATGGTGGGCGACGTCGGGATCGGCAGCGATTATCCGATCGCTGTGCAGTCGATGACCACGACCAAGACCCACGACGTCAACGCGACCCTGCAACAGATCGCCGAGTTGACCGCGACCGGCTGCGACATCGTCCGGGTGGCCTGCCCGCGTCAGGAAGACGCCGACGCGCTGGCCGAAATCGCCACGCACAGCCAGCTCCCGGTGATCGCCGACATCCACTTCCAGCCCAAGTACATCTTCGCCGCGATCGACGCCGGCTGCGCGGCCGTGCGGGTGAACCCCGGCAACATCAAGGAATTCGACGGCCGCGTCGGGGAGGTCGCCAAGGCCGCGGGCGCGGCGGGGATCCCGATCCGGATCGGCGTCAACGCCGGATCGCTGGACAAGCGCTTCATGGAGAAGTACGGCAAGGCCACCCCGGAGGCGCTGGTCGAGTCCGCGCTGTGGGAGGCCTCGCTGTTCGAGGAACACGGCTTCGGCGACATCAAGATCAGCGTCAAGCACAACGACCCGGTCGTCATGGTCGCCGCCTACGAGCAGCTGGCCGCCCAGTGTGACTATCCGCTGCACCTCGGGGTGACCGAAGCGGGCCCGGCGTTTCAGGGCACCATCAAGTCCGCCGTGGCGTTCGGTGCGCTGCTGTCACGCGGGATCGGCGACACGATCCGGGTTTCGCTGTCCGCGCCGCCGGCCGAAGAGGTCAAGGTCGGCAACCAGATTCTGGAGTCGCTGAACCTGCGGCCGCGCTCGCTGGAGATCGTGTCGTGCCCGTCGTGCGGGCGCGCGCAGGTCGACGTCTACAAGCTGGCCAACGAGGTGACGGCCGGGCTCGATGGGCTCGATGTGCCGCTGCGCGTCGCGGTGATGGGCTGCGTCGTCAACGGTCCGGGCGAAGCCCGTGAGGCCGACCTGGGCGTCGCATCCGGCAACGGCAAGGGGCAGATCTTCGTCAAGGGCGAGGTGATCAAGACGGTCCCCGAGGCACAGATCGTCGAAACCCTGATCGAGGAGGCGATGCGGTTGGCCTCGGAACTGGGCGAGGCAGCCGGGGAAGCCGATGGCGGCGGCGAAACAACTGCGAGCGGTTCGCCGATTGTCACCGTAAGCTGAACGTGGCTCCGCCAGCGCAGCCACCCACCGCCGGGATTGGTTAGAAAGAGTCTCCATGTCGGCTCCGCCGCTGTTTCGTCTCGCAGAGGATCGACGGGTGTCGGTGGCGCGCGACGTCGGCGCGGTGATGCAAGTGCTCGACGAGGATCCAGTCGGATCCTGCATGGTCACCGCGCGGGTCGCCGAACACGGTGTGGAGCCCGCGGCGATCGGCGGCGAACTCTGGACGCGGCGACGGGTGAACGAATCCCTGTGTTTCGCCGGTGCCAACCTCATTCCGCTGCGCGGTCAGATGACCGATCTGGAGGCGTTCGCCGACAAGGCGACCAGCACGGCGCGGCGCTGTTCGTCGTTGGTGGGTCGCGCCGAGTTGGTGCTGCCGATGTGGCAACGCCTCGAGCGCACCTGGGGTACGGCCCGCGATGTGCGTGAACACCAGCCGTTGATGGCGTTGAGCACGTCGCCGCGGTGCGCCACCGATCCGGCTGTGCGGCCGGTGCGCGCCGACGAACTCGACGCATACCTGGTGGCCGCCATCGACATGTTCATCGGCGAGGTAGGTATCGACCCACGGATCGGCGACGGTGGACGCGGCTACCGGCGTCGGGTGGCCGGGCTGATCGCCGCGGGCCGGGCATGGGCGCGTTTTGACCGCGGCCAAGTGGTGTTCAAGGCCGAAGTCGGTTCGCAATCACCGTCGGTGGGACAGATCCAGGGCGTGTGGGTGCACCCCGACTACCGCGGCCGCGGGCTGGGCACGGCGGGCACCGCGACGCTGGCGTCGGCGATTGTGCGCAGTGGTCGAATCGCCAGCCTGTACGTCAACAGCTTCAACACCGTGGCCCGCGCGACGTACGCGCGCATCGGCTTCGTCGAGGTCGGTACGTTCGCCACGGTGCTGCTCGACTGAGAACGTTCTCGTTACGCTCAGACCATGACCGACGTGGACCCGAGGGTGGTGCGCAGAGAGATCGCCGATGCGCTGATGCGTGCGCTCGAACACCGTCACGAGTTGCTCGACGTCATCGTCGAGGCCGAGGACTACGACGCGGCCATCGAGGCCATCGCCGCGCACCTCGGCACGTCGGCCATGGCCGCCGAAGCGGTGTTGCGGCTATCGTTCGACCGACTCACCAAGGTGGCGCGGCGCAGAATCACCGCCGAACTCGAGGATCTCAACAACCAGCTCAGCTTCACCATGGGTGAACCGGTCCGTCCGGTCGACACCATGGTGCTGCGTCCGTTCAACCCCGATGAGGACCGCGACGTGTTCGCGGCGCGCACCGCCGATGTGCGGGAGGCTGGGGACGGGTCGCGTGCACCCGCCGGTGATCTCGACGAGGAGATCCGGGCCGGGCTGTGCCGCGTCAACGCCGAAGAGGCCGCGTGGCTGGTGGCCGTGCACGGGCCGCGCAAGGTCGGCATGGTGTTCGGCGACCTGGTATCCGGTGAAGTCAACGTGCGGATCTGGATTCACCCCGAGCACCGCAAGCAGGGCTACGGCACCGCCGCGCTGCGCAAGTCGCGTACCGAGATGGCGGCCTACTTCCCGGCGGTGCCGCTGGTGGTGCGCGCCCCGGCCGCGGGGTCCTAGCGGAGCGCCGAGACCGACGCTTTGGTCGATTTCGTGCGCGCTTTTCCGCCAAAATGTCGGTTTCGGCGACAGGCTGGAGCGCGCCTACGGGACGTTTAGGTCTCGGCTTCGTAACATCTGCCCCAATGGCAACTTCAGTATCACGCGTAGCGGGTCTCCTTGCGGCCGCGGCTTTGGTCGTCGGCCTCGTGGGGTGTACACCCCGGCCGGCCGGCCCCGAGTCGACCGCCGAAAAGTTCTTCGCCGCGCTGGCCACCGGCGATACCACCGCCGCCGCGGAGTTCAGCGACCATCCCGCCCAGGCACGCCAAGCGCTCAACGAAGGCTGGGCTGGGCTGCAGGCCACGCATCTGGACACCCAGATCCTGGGCTCCAAGTACACCGAGGACACCGGCAGCATCACCTACCGCTACACCTGGCACCTGCCCAAAGACCGGACCTGGACCTACGACGGCCAGCTCAACATGGTGCGCGACGAAGGCCGCTGGAAGGTGCGCTGGAGCGCGACCGGGCTGCACCCGTCACTCGGAGAGAACCAGAGCTTCACGCTGCGCGCCGACCAACCACCGCGCGCGTCGGTCATCGAACGCAGCGGCACCGAAGTGCTGGTGCCCGGCTACCGCTACAGCTACGCGCTGGACGCCAAGGCGGCAGGGGAGGCGTTGATGCCGACCGCCCGCGTCGTCGCCGAGGCGCTGCACCCCTTCGACCACACCATGGACCCGCAGCGGCTTGCCGAGTTGGCCAGCTCGTCGAAAGAGCCGCTGCACCTGATGATCCTGGCTCAGGCCGACCACGACCGGGTCAAAGGCGCCATCGGGGCGCGCCCGGGTGTGGTGATCACCCCGCAGGCCGCGTTGTTGCCCACCGACGAAAAGTTCGCGCCGGCCATCATCAACCAGGTCCGGTACGCGGTGCAGGGCGAACTTGACGGGCAGGCGGGCTGGCGCGTGGTCACCGTCAACCAGAACGGGGTCGACGTCGACGTGCTGCACGAGGTGCCGGGTGAACCGGCGCCGTCGATCAGGATCAGCCTCGACCGGGTCGTGCAGGACGCCGCGCAGCAGGCCGTCAACACCACCGGCAAGCAGGCCATGATCGTGGCACTGCAACCGTCCACCGGTGAGATTCTGGCGGTGGCGCAGAACGCCGCGGCCGACGCCGAGGGCTTGATCGCCACGATGGGGCTGTATCCGCCCGGTTCGACGTTCAAGATGGTCACCGCGGGCGCGGCCATCGAACGCGATATGGCCACGCCCAACACGCTGCTGCCGTGCCCGGGGACCATGGACATCGGGCACCGCTCTGTTCCCAACTACGGCGGCTTCGACCTGGGCACCGTGCCGATGTCGCGGGCGTTCGCGAGTTCGTGCAACACCACGTTCGCCGAACTGGCCAGCCGGATGCCGCCGCGCGGGTTGACCAAAGCAGCCGCCAAATACGGCATCGGCGCCGACTTCGACATCGAGGGGCTGACCACCGTGACCGGTTCGGTGCCGCCGACGGTGAACCTGGCCGAACGTACCGAGGACGGCTTCGGCCAAGGCAAGGTGTTGGCCAGCCCGTTCGGCATGGCGCTGGCCGCAGCGACGGTCGCGGCCGGCAGAACCCCTGTGCCGCAGCTGATCCAGGGCCGCCCCACCGAGGTCAACGGAGACCTGGAGCCGATCAGCGACAAGATCCTCGACGGGCTGCGGCCGATGATGCGGCTGGTGGTGACCAACGGCACGGCCGAAGGTCTGCAGGGCGCCGGTGACGTGCGGGGCAAGACCGGTGAGGCGGAGTTCGCGGGCGGATCGCATTCCTGGTTCGCCGGCTACCGCGGCGACCTGGCGTTCGCGGCGCTGATCGTCGGCGGGGGATCCTCGGAGTACGCGGTGCGGATGCTCAAGGGCATGCTCGACGGACTGCCTGCGCACTATCAAGCCTGAGTAGCCTGTCGGAAGGGCTATGACAGGGATCGACGACCACGCCTTCATGCGGGTATCCGACGCCGACCGCAGCGGCACGCTGCGTCGGCTGCACAACGCCGTCGCGCTGGGGCTCATCGATATCGACGAGTTCGAAGAGCGCTCGGCGGCCGTCGCGCAGGCTCGACTGCACTCCGACCTCGAAGCGCTGGTCGACGACCTGCCCGGACCCGGTGCGATCGTCACCTCGGCCACCGACCGGGTGGAGCTGCGCGGGGTGCTGGGCTCACTGAAGCGCCACGGCGAGTGGACGGTGCCGACCCGGCTGGCGCTGCGCCGCCGGATGGGGTCGATCGATCTGGACCTGACCAGGGCACGGTTCGCCGGCCCGATGGTCGTCGTCGAGCTCGACCTCAGGTTCGGCGGGCTGGACCTGCGGCTGCCCGACGGCGCCAGCGCGTCGATCGACGACGTCGAGGTGCTCGTCGGCAGCGCGCGCGACCACCGCAGGGACGCGCCCGCCGAGGGCAGACCGCATGTCGTACTCACCGGCAAGGTGGTGTGCGGATCGGTCGACATCCGCGGGCCGCGGCGACCGTGGCGGTTCGGCCCGTTCGACCGTTAGCGCCGAAACAGCTGGGAACCAATGCGCGCCAACCGGTCCCAGCCGGCCGGGCGGGCGACCAGCTTGCCGATCAGCAGCGTGACGCCTCCAGGCAGGCCTGCTTACCGCGCAGCGTGCCCATCATCGGCTGGCTCAACACGGTGTTCTCGCACCACAGCGCCTCATGTTTGGCCAGGTCGGGGCTGCGCCAGGCGTCGGCGAAGCGCTCGGCGAACCTGGCGGCGAACTGGGCGTCCACCTCGTCGATCGTCATCGCCACCGAATTTAACCGGACGCTCCGACTATTCTGGCGTCATGCCCGTTCGCACCGCTCTTCGCCCCGGCGAGGTGTCACCGACCCTGCCGGTGCCCAAACACATCGCCCGCCCGGAGTACGTGGGCATGCAGACGGCGCGCGAGGGCAGCGAACCGTGGGTGCAGACCCCGGAGGTGATCGAGAACATGCGCATCGCCGGCCGCATCGCCGCCGGTGCGCTGGCCGAGGCCGGCAAGGCCGTCGCCCCCGGTGTGACCACCGACGAACTGGACCGCGTCGCCCACGAGTACATGGTCGACCACGACGCCTACCCGTCCACCCTGGGCTACAAGGGCTACCCGAAGTCGTGCTGCACGTCGCTGAACGAGGTCATCTGCCACGGCATCCCGGACTCGACTGTCATCGAGGACGGCGACATCGTCAACATCGACGTCACCGCCTATATCCACGGGGTGCACGGCGACACCAACGCCACCTTCTTGGCCGGCGACGTCGCCGAGGAGCACCGCCTGCTCGTCGAACGCACCCGCGAGGCCACCATGCGCGCGATCAAGGCCGTCAAACCGGGCCGGCAGCTGTCGGTGGTCGGCCGGGTCATCGAATCGTATGCAAACCGGTTCGGCTACAACGTGGTTCGTGATTTCACCGGCCACGGCATCGGCACCACCTTCCACAACGGTCTGGTGGTGTTGCACTACGACCAGCCCGCCGTGGAGACCGTGCTGGAACCCGGGATGACGTTCACCATCGAGCCGATGATCAACCTAGGCGGGCTGGACTACGAGATCTGGGACGACGGCTGGACCGTGGCGACCAAAGACAGGAAGTGGACCGCGCAGTTCGAGCACACGCTGGTGGTCACCGACGACGGCGCCGAAATCCTGACGCAGTTGTGACCGCCTTCCCGCGAGCAGACGCAGAAGCGTGCGAATTCGACGCGGATAGCAACCCGCTGCGTCTGCTCGCGCAAGAAAAATGAGCGGCGCGCTGCTGGTGGCCGGCACCACATCGGATGCCGGCAAGTCGATGGTCGTCGCGGGGCTGTGCCGGCTGTTGTACCGCAAGGGCATCCGCGTCGCGCCGTTCAAGGCGCAGAACATGTCCAACAACTCGGCGGTCACCGTCGACGGCGGCGAGATCGGGCGCGCGCAGGCGGCGCAGGCCCGCGCCGCAGGTCTGGCCCCGCACACCCGGTTCAACCCGATCCTGCTCAAGCCGGGCAGCGACCGCACCTCACAGCTGGTGGTGCGCGGCCAGGTGACCGACACCGTCAGCGCCAGGGACTATTTCACCCATCGCGAACGGCTCGCAGGCGTGGTGGTCGAGGGAATGCGGCAGCTGCAAAGCGAATTCGACGCGGTGATCTGCGAAGGCGCCGGTTCGCCGGCCGAGATTAACCTGCGGGCAACCGATCTGGCCAACATGGGGCTGGCCAGGGCGGCGAACCTGCCGGTCGTGGTGGTCGGCGATATCGACCGCGGCGGTTTGCTGGCCCATCTGTACGGCACGGTCGCGGTGCTCGACGGCGCCGACCAACGGCTCATCGCCGGGTTCGTGGTCAACAAGTTCCGCGGCGACCCCGCGTTGCTGGCCCCAGGCCTGGATCAGTTGCAGCAGTTGACCGGTCGGCCGACCTACGGCGTCATCCCGTATGCCGACGGGCTGTGGCTGGACACCGAGGACTCCGTCTCGGTGCTGGCGCGTCAGGTGCTCGGGGATCCGCAACCGCCGCGCGGCATGCAGTGGCTGCGGGTCGGCGTGATCCGGTTGCCGCGCATCTCCAACTCCACCGACGTCGAGGCGCTGGCGTGTGAACCCGGCGTGCTGGTGCGCTGGGTCGCCGATCCCGCCGACTTGGCCGACACCGACGTGATCATCATCCCGGGCAGCAAGGCCACCGTCGCCGACCTGGACTGGCTGCGCCGACGCGGGCTGGCCGGGCCCATCAGCGCGCACGCCGAAGCCGGTAAGCCGGTGCTGGGGGTGTGCGGTGGCTTTCAGATGCTGTGCCGACGCATCGACGATGCCGTGGAGTCGGGGGAGGGCGCGGTCAGCGGTTTGGGTCTGCTCGACGCCGACATCGTGTTCGCACCCGACAAGACCCTGCGCCACCACGACGCTCCGCTACACGGCTATGAGATCCACCACGGCCGCCTCACCCGCTGTGCCGCCGACGACTGGCTGGGCGGTACGAACCCCGTGGGGGTGCGGCGCGACATGGTGTTCGGCACCCACTGGCACGGGCTGCTCGACAACAACGACGTTCGGCGGCAATGGCTTTCGGAGGTGGCGGTGGCCGCGGGCCGGACGGGGTTCGTGGTCGCCGACGATGTCGACGTCCGTGCGCGCCGCGATGCCCAACTCGATGTGATGGCCGATCTGCTGGCCGCCCACCTCGACGTCGACGCCGTGCTGGATCTGCTCGACGGTGACCCGCCGCCCCGCCCGACGATCACCGCGAAGCTGGCACCGTGACACGGCGCGTCGTCGCAGCGGCCGTCGTCGCCGTGACCCTGGCCGGGTGCGCACATCACATCGCAGGCACCCCGACGTGGCCTGGCGCCCGGCTGGACAAGGTGCTGCTGAGCGCCGCCGACTTTCCGCCCGGTGTGCAGTACGAGCGCATCACCGAGGGCGCCGGCGAGCCCGAGGGCGGGCTTACCGCGCCGTCCATGGTGTCCAAACCGGCGGGCTGCTCCGACGGTCTGACCCGGGTGATCGCCGACTCCGGTGAGCGCGGCCCGGGCAGTGCCGCGGAATACCTCGTCGGCTACGACGGCGCCCGGATGGTGATCACGGTGCTGACCTGGCCGCTGGATCTGGACCGGCTGGCCGCCACCGCCGAGCGCTGCGCGCGTTTCGAGACGTTCTTCGACCCGTCGGAGCCGGGCATACCGATCACCACCACCAAGGTGGCGGCGCCGCGTGCGCAGGCGTTGGTGTACCAGCAGACGATGCGCCTCGGCGACGTCGACAACAGCGTCTACTTCTCGTTCGAGAACGTCGGCCCGATGGCGGTTTTCGGTGTCGCCTTTCCCACCCCCAACCCGACGGTGCCGGTCAAAGGTCCGCTGCCGCAGACTTTTCTGGATCTGACAACCAAACAGGCGCAGCGCATCGAAGCGGCATGACCCAGCTGTTCGTCCACAGCAAAACCCGCCCGTGGCCGCGCTACCCGCGCTAGCGTGGCCCAGTGCCGTCCTCCATGGTCACCGTCGACGGGTTCAGCGTGCCCGTCCTGGTCTCCGGCCCCGACAAGGGGTCGGTGGTGCTGCTGTTGTGCGCTGCCCATCACTCGCCCACGGCGTACGAGGCGGTGTGTCAACGGCTGCACACCGCGTCGCTGCGGACCATCGTCGTCGGCGCCGATCCGCGGCTGACGGCCAAGTCGGTGATCGGGATCCTCGACGCGCTCGGCGTGAAGTGGGCGCTGCTGGTGGGGGACCGCGTCGGCGGCGAGTTGGCCTGGGAGCTTGCCGCCACCCGGCTGGACCGGTTCATCGGGCTGGTGGTGATCGACCGCGGCCACCCGTGCGTCGCCGACGTGTCTGGGGTGGTGCGCGACGAGCACTGCCCGCCGGTGGAGCTCAACACCACCGCACTGGTCAGCTCGGCGCCCTCGCGGTCGGTGACCCGGGCCAGCCAGCGCTACGTGTACGGCGACTTCCGGATCGTCGACCTGCTGGGGCGGCGCAACGCCGAGGACTCGACCGCGCAGTTGGCCGCCGAGATCGTGATGCGCTCCAGCACCTGGTAACCATCAGGGGGTGGGTGATTCCTCCGGCGTCCACGCCGACGGCAGCGCGGGGCTGCCCGGGAACAGGAAGTCGACGAAAGCCTTTGCGGTGGGCTGGGGCTCATGGTTTGCCAGCCCCGGACGCTCGTTGGCCTCGATGAACACGTAGTCCGGCTTGGTCACGTCGGGCACGAGCAGATCGACGCCGGTCACCGGGATGCCGATCGCGTCGGCGGCCGTGACCGCCACCTCGCACAGATGCGGGTGAACCTTGGCCGTCACGTCGTGGATCGTGCCGCCCTGGTGCAGGTTCGCAGCCCGCCGCACCCGCAACCGCTGTCCTTCGGTCAGCACGTCGTCAAACGACCATCCCGCCTCCCGCACCGTCGCTTCGGTGATGTCGTCGATGGGGATACGGGATTCACCGCCGGTGGCCGCGGCACGGCGTCGGCTCTGGGCCTCGATCAGTTCCTGGATGGTGTGGTGACCGGTGCCGAGGATCTCGGCGGGCATCCGCAGCGCGGCGGCCACCACCTTGCCGTCGATGACCACCAGCCGCAGATCGTCACCGGGCGCGCGCTGCTCGATCAGCACCTCGGGATGCTGTTCACGGGCACGCGCCAGCGCGGCTTCCAGTTCGGCCACGGTGTCGATGCCGACGGTGATGCCCTTGCCCTGCTCGCCGCGGGTGGGCTTGACCACCACGTCGCCGACCTCCTCGAGGAAGGCGTGATCTCGTTCGTCGAAGCTCGCTAGGCGTCCGCGGGACACGATGATTCCGGCGTCGGACACCAGGCGCCGGGTCAGCCGTTTGTCGTCGCAGCGCGCCATCGCCACCGCAGATGTGAACTCCGACAAGGACTCTCGTGTGATCACGGCGCGCCCGCCGTGCGACAGCCGCATCTCACCGGCCTCGGCGTCGAGCACCTCCACCCAGATTCCGCGGCGCATGGCCTCGTCGGCGATGATCCGCGCGTAGGGGTTGAGGTCGTCGACGGTCTCGGGCGGGTGGGTGAACAACGGCTCGTTGATGGCGTTCTTGCGTTTGACCGCCATGACGGGGACGCGTTCGAAGCCCAGCTTCTCGTACAGCGCGATCGCGGCGTCGTTGTCGTGCGCGACCGACAGGTCCATGTAGGCCCGGCCGCGGTCGCGATACAGCGTGGCCAGCGCCCCGGTCAGCGCGGCGCCGACGCCCGGAAGACTGGACGTGGGGTCGACGGCCAGGGTCCACAGGCTGGAGCCGTCCTCCGGGTCGGAGAACAACCGCTTGTGGTCGACACCGGTGACCGTGCCCACCACCGACCCGTCGTCGTCGCGCACGGCGAGCAGATAGTCGACGGCCGGCTGGTGCCGGTGGTTGTTCCAGATGACGTCGACCCGGGCGGGGACCATGCCGCACTGGACGTAGACACGGTTCATATCGTCGGCGTCCTCGGGGCTCTCCAGCCCGCGCAGGCTGAACCCGTTGAAGACCGGTTCGGGCGGCTCGAGCTCGGCGAAGCGCAACCGGTAGGTGTGGCTGGGGTCGATGAACAACTCGGCTGGCGCCTTGGCGATGAGCACATGCGGTTCACGCGCGTAGATGCAGATGTCGCGCCGACCGGGGCCTTCCTGGCGCAACACCTCGGCGAGCTTTTCGGGCTTGGCGAACGTCTGGCCGAACACCAATCGGCCCCAACCCATCTCGACGACGACATCGCTGGCCATGGCGTCGACCAGGTGTTGTGGCGAGGCGTCGTGCAGGCCGAGCGTGATGGCTTCGGTGTGGTCCTCGCTGTGCTGCTGCGCGGCGTTGTTGTCCAGCCCGGTCATGCCGCGGCCCCGTTGATGCCGTGTTTCTGCAGCCACAGCTCCAGCAGCGCGATCTGCCACAACTCGTTGCCGCGCAGCGGGGTCAGCCGTCCGTTCGGGTCGGCCAGCAGCCGGTCCACGGACTCGGGTCGGAACAGCCCGCGTTCCTTGGCTGCGGGCGCGTAGAGCGCGTCGCGGATCAGGTCCAGGTACGGCCCCTCGAGGTGCGTCAGCGCCGGCACCGGGAAATACCCCTTGGGGCGGTCGATGACGTCGGCGGGAATCACCCGGCGGGCAGCCTGCTTGAGCACCCCCTTGCCGCCGTGCGCGGTCTTCAACTCGGGCGGGCAGGTGGCGGCGAGCTCGACGAGTTCGTGGTCCAAGAACGGCACCCGGCCTTCCAGACCCCAGGCCATCGTCATGTTGTCGACACGTTTGACCGGGTCGTCGACCAGCATCACCGTGGTGTCCAGCCGCAGCGCCCTGTCGATGCCGGTCTCGGCGCCGTCGCGCCCGAAGTGCTCGGCGACGAAGGCGCCGCTCGGGTCGCCGTCGGCGAAAAAGGCCGGGGTCACCAGCGCGGCGATCCCGCCGGGATCGCGGTCGAAGAACGCTTGGCGGTAGCGGTCCACCGAACCCTGCAGCGGCTCGGCTTCGGGCTCTCCCATCGGCGGGTACCAGTGGTAGCCGGCGAACACCTCGTCGGCGCCCTGCCCGGACTGCACCACCTTGACGTGCTTGGCGACTTCCTGGCTCAGCAGATAGAACGCGACGCAGTCGTGGCTGATCATCGGTTCGCTCATCGCGCCGATCGCGCCGTCGAGCGCGGGCAGCATCCGTGCGGTGTCGATGCGGATCTGGTGATGGTCGGTGTCGAAGCGTTTGGCGACGACGTCGGAGTAGCGGAACTCGTCACCTTTGACCCCGCCCACCGATTCGAACCCGATGGAGAACGTCGCCAGCCCGTGCTGGCCGGCTTCGGCCAGCAGGCCGACGATGAGGCTGGAGTCCACGCCGCCCGAGAGCAGACACCCCACCGGCACGTCGGCGACCAGGCGGCGGTCGACGGCGACGCGCAGCGACTCCAGAACCGCGTCCTCCCAGTCGCGTTCGGACCAGTCGGCGCGGTCGGCACGCCGGGTGAAGTCCGGTGTCCAGTACGTCGTCGTTTTCGTGGTGCCGTCGGGTTCGATCGCCACCAGGGTCGCGGGCGGCACCTTCGTCACGCCGCGCAGGATCGTGCGCGGCGGCGGGACGACGGAATGGAAGCTCAGGTAGTGGTGCAGGGCGACGGGGTCGATGCGGGTGTCGACCTCACCGCCCGCCAGCAGCGCGGGCAGCGACGACGCGAATCGGATGCGCGCCGAGTTCTCGGTCAGGTACAGCGGTTTGATGCCGAGGCGGTCGCGGCCGAGCAGCACCCGGCCGCTGTCGTGTTCGGCGATCGCGAACGCGAACATGCCGTGCAGGCGTTCGACGAACCGGTCACCCCATCGGTGGTAGGCCTTGAGCAGCACCTCGGTGTCGCTGTGCGAGAAGAAGCGGTAGCCGTGCTCGCTGAGCTCGCGGCGCAGCTGCTTGTAGTTGTAGATGCAGCCGTTCCAGGCGATCGAGAGCCCCAGCTCGCCGTCGACCATCGGTTGGCCGCCGGCTGCCGAAAGGTCGATGATCTTCAGGCGGCGATGCCCGAACGCCACTCTGCCCTGGGACCATGCTCCCGCAGCGTCAGGCCCCCGGGGTGCCATCGTCTGGGCCATGGCCGAGACGGCGGCAATGTCGGGTGTCTGGCCGTCGAGACGTACCTCGCCGGTGGCTCCGCACACGTATTCGACCCTACCCGTTGCACGCCAGTTCCTAACGCCTGCGTCGGATGCCGTCGCACCGTCGGCGCCGTTCTCTGGCGCTTTGTCGCCCGTATGTCCCAATTGGCATCACAGCTGGCAAACTCACGACATGGTCGAAGGCCAGGGAATGCTGTCGCGGGCCGATCTGGAACGGTTGGTGGCCGCCGGCGACATCGATACCGTGATCGTCGGGTTCTGCGACATGCAGGGCCGACTGACCGGCAAGCGGGTGTCGGGACGGCTGTTCGTCGAAGAGGTCGCCGAGCACGGCGCGGAATGCTGCAACTACCTGATGGCGGTCGACGTCGACATGAACACCGTCGACGGCTACAGCATGTCGAGCTGGAACACCGGCTACGGCGACATGGTGATGACGCCGGACTTCGCCACGTTGCGGCGCATCCCGTGGCTGCCGGGTACCGCGTTGGTGATCGCCGACCTGTGCTGGCACGACGGCAGCCCGGTGGCCGCCGCACCGCGCAGCGTGCTCAACCGCCAGATCGACCGGCTCGCCGACCAGGGCCTGGTGCCCTACGTCGGCACCGAACTCGAGTTCATGGTGTTCGACGACGGGTTTCGGGAGGCGTGGGCGAAGGGGTACCGCGCGCTGACGCCTGGTTCCGACTACAACGTCGACTACGCGATGCTGGCGTCCACGCGCATGGAGCCGCTGCTGCGCGACATCCGGCTCGGCATGACCGGCGCGGGCATGTACTGCGAGGGCGTCAAGGGCGAATGCAACCGCGGTCAGCAGGAGATCGCGTTCCGCTACGACCACGCGCGGGTGACCTGCGACAACCACACGATCTACCGCAACGGCGCCAAGGAGATCGCCGATCAGCACGGCAAGAGCCTGACGTTCATGGCGAAGTTCGACGTCCGAGAAGGAAACAGCTGCCACATCCACATCTCGCTGCGCGATCAGGAGGGGGCGGCGGTGTTCGCCGATCCCGACGATCCGCTCGGTATGGCGCCGATGTTCCGCAGCTTCATCGCCGGCCAGCTGGTCACGATGCGCGAGCTGACGTTGATGTTCGCCCCGAACATCAACTCCTACAAGCGTTTTGTCGACGGCAGCTTCGCGCCGACGGCGATCGCCTGGGGGCTGGACAACCGGACGTGTGCCCTGCGCGTCGTCGGCCACGGCCACGGCATGCGGATGGAGAACCGCGCGCCCGGCGGCGATGTGAACCAGTACCTTGCGGTGGCAGCACTGATCGCAGGCGGTATGTACGGTGTGGAACACGAACTGGAACTTCCGGATCCGGTGCAAGGCAATGCCTATGCCAGCAGCGCCGAGCGGCTGCCGACGACGCTGGCCGAGGCCGCCGAGCTGTTCGGCAAGTCCGAGGTGGCGCGCACGGCGTTCGGTGACGACGTCGTGGAGCACTACCTCAACAACGCGCGGGTGGAGCTGGAGGCGTTCAACTCCGCGGTGACCGACTGGGAAAGGATGCGCGGCTTTGAGCGCCTCTGATCCACGCCGAGAAGGGGTGCGGCCCGTGCTCGGGCTGACCACCTACCTTCAGCAGGCCCAGACCGGTGTCTGGGACGTGCGGGCCAGCATTCTTCCGGCGATCTACTTCGAAGGTGTCAACCGGGCCGGCGGTATCGCGACGCTGCTGCCTCCGCAGCCTGTCGACACCGATATCGCCGACCGGTTGCTCGACGGGCTCGACGGGCTGATCATCACCGGCGGTAAAGATGTCATGCCCGCCAGCTACGGCCAGCATCCTCACCCCGCCACCGACGCCGACACCGCCGACAACCGCGTGCGCGACGCGCTGGAATTCGCGCTGGTTCGGGGGGCCCTGCTGCGCGGTATGCCGCTGCTGGGCATCTGCCGCGGCGCCCAGGTGCTCAACGTCGCACTGGGCGGCACCCTGCATCAGCATCTGCCCGACATGGTGGGCCACACCCACCATCAGCAGGGCAACGCGGTGTTTTCCACGTCATCGGTGCGCACGGTGCCGGGCACCCGACTGGCCGCGCTGATCGGCGAATCATCGGATGCCCAGTGCTATCACCACCAGGCCATCGACCGGCTCGGCGACGGGCTGGTCATCAGCGCCCAGGACGCCGACGGTGTCATCGAGGCCATCGAAATCCCCGGTGAGAACTTCGCTTTGGCGGTGCAGTGGCATCCTGAGGAGCGGCTCGACGATCTGCGGCTGTTCGCCGGTGTGGTACAGGCCGCCGCCGGGTTCGCGACCGAAAGGCTGGGCGCATGACGACTGCGCAGATCATCAATCCCGCCACCGAAGAGGTGCTGACCACCGTCGCGCAGACCGACGTCGCAGGCGTCGACGACGCGGTCGCCCGCGCCAAGGCCGCCCAACGGGGTTGGGCGGGACTGCCCCCCGCCGAGCGGGCAAATGCGCTGCGGGCGTTCGCCGATGAGGTGGATGCGCACATCGACGAGCTGGCCGCGTTGGAGGTGGCCAACTCCGGACACCCGATCGGCAACGCCGAATGGGAGGCCGGACACGCGCGCGACGTGCTGCGCTACTACGCCGGCAGCCCGGAACGTCTGTCAGGCAAGCAGATTCCGGTGGCCGGCGGCCTCGACGTCACGTTCCACGAACCGCTCGGCGTAGTCGCGGTCATCACGCCGTGGAACTTTCCGATGACGATCGCGTCGTGGGGATTCGCCCCGGCGCTGGCCGCCGGCAACGCGGTGCTGATCAAACCCGCCGAATGGACCCCGTTGACCACGATCCGGCTGGGGGAGTTGGCGGTGCGGGCCGGGCTTCCCGCCGACCTGCTCTGTGTGCTGCCCGGTAAGGGTTCGGTGGTGGGCGAGCGGTTCGTCACGCACCCCGACGTGCGCAAGATCGTGTTCACCGGCTCGACGGAGGTCGGCACCCGGGTGATGGCCGGTGCCGCCGCGCAGGTCAAACGCGTCACCCTGGAGCTTGGCGGCAAAAGCGCCAACATCGTGTTCGACGACTGTGACCTGGAGAAGGCGGCGGCCACCGCCCCGTACGGGGTGTTCGACAACGCCGGCCAGGACTGCTGTGCGCGTAGTCGAATCCTGGTGCAGCGCAGCGTCTATGACCGGTTCATGGAGTTGTTGGAGCCCGCAGTGAAGGGCGTGGTGGTGGGTGATCCGCGCGCCAAGGACACTGAAATGGGACCGCTGGTGTCCAGGACCCACTTCGACACCGTCGCGTCCTACGTGTCCGACGACGCGCCCGTGGCGTTTCGCGGGAACACCCCGTCAGGACCCGGCTACTGGTTCCCGCCGACTGTGTTGACGCCGCAGCGCACCGACCGCACCGTGCGCGAGGAGATCTTCGGCCCGGTGGTCACGGTGCTGCCGTTCGACGACGAAGCCGACGCGATCGCACTGGCCAACGACACGCCGTACGGGTTGTCCGGATCGATCTGGACCGACAACCTGTCGCGGGCGGTGCGGGTGTCGCGGGCCGTGGAAGCCGGGAACCTGTCGGTCAATTCGCACTCGTCGGTGCGCTACAACACCCCGTTCGGTGGGTTCAAGCAGTCCGGCCTGGGCCGTGAACTCGGACCCGACGCACCGCTGTCGTTCACCGAAACCAAGAACGTCTTCTTCGCAGTCGAGGAGAGCTGAATGGACCTGTCCCAGCGGCTCAAGGACAAGGTCGCCGTCGTCACCGGCGGGGCCAGCGGCATCGGCCTGGCAGCCGTCAAGCGGATGCGCGATGAAGGCGCGATCGTCGTCATCGGCGACGTCGACGCGACGCTCGGCAAATCTGTCGCGAACGACCTCAACGTGAGCTTCGTGCAGGTCGACGTCGCCGACCAGGTCGAGGTGGATCGATTGTTCGACACCGCTTTCGAGTTGCACGGCGCGGTCGATATCGCGTTCAACAACGCCGGCATCAGCCCGCCCGAAGACGACCTCATCGAGAACACCAGCCTGGACGCGTGGCAACGCGTGCAGGACGTCAACCTCAAGTCGGTGTTTCTGTGCTGCAAGGCGGCGCTGCGCCACATGGTGCCCCAGCAGCGCGGGTCGATCATCAACACCGCGTCGTTCGTCGCGGTGATGGGGTCGGCGACCTCGCAGATCTCCTACACCGCCGCCAAGGGCGGGGTGCTGGCCATGTCGCGGGAACTCGGTGTGCAGTACGCGCGCCAAGGCATCCGGGTCAACGCGCTGTGCCCGGGCCCGGTGCACACCCCGCTGCTGCGGGAACTGTTCGCCAAGGATCCCGAACGGGCCGCGCGCCGGTTGGTGCACATACCGGTCGGACGGTTTGCCGAGCCCGGCGAAATCGCCGCCGCGGTGGCGTTTTTGGCCAGCGACGATGCGTCGTTCATCACCGCCTCGACGTTCCTGGTCGACGGCGGCATCAGCGGCCACTACGTGACCCCGCTGTAAGACCATGACCGCCGATCGAGACGCTGCACTGGTCAGCGAGGCGCTGCTGCGGCCGGTGCGGCTCGGCAACGCCTTCGGAGACACCGTCGGGCGCCTGTTGCAGACGATAAAGCTCGGCCTGTTGCAGCCAGGCGAATCGCTGCCGCCCGAGCGGGAACTCGCCGCGCGGCTCGGCGTCAGCCGCGACACCGTGCGCGAGGCGATCAAATCGTTGGCCGGCGCCGGCTACCTACTGTCGCGACGCGGCCGCTACGGCGGCACGTTCCTGGCCGACGAGCTGCCGAGGCACACCGGCGACGCCGACGGGGTGACCCGCGCAGATCGACGACGCGCTGCGGCTGCGGGATCCTCGAGTTGGGCGCGGCGCGGATGGCGGCCAGCCGCACGCTGACCGCCGCCGAGCGCGAAGTGCTGGGGAGCCGCCGGACCGTTTTGTGCGGGGCGGCGCCCGACGACTATCGGCGACTGGACTCCCGGTTGCACCTGACCATCGCCGAAGCCGCTGGATCGCCATCGCTGGTGCCGATACTCGCCGAGAACAGGATGTATCTCAATGCGCTGCTGGACCAGATCCCGTTGTTGCCCCCCAATATCGAGCACTCCGACGAGCAGCACGAAGCGATCGTGATGGCCATCCTCGCCGGCGATGCCGACGGCGCGGCCGAGGCGATGAAGGCCCACATCGAGGGCTCGGCCACGCTGTTGCACGGCTTCCTGGACTAGCTCGGCCCGGCCCGCCTGTCCCCGCGAGCGGGCGTGTTTGCGGCCGACATGCAGACGTTTGTCGCGAGTTTGCGCACGCTCGGCCGGCGCGTCAGTCGCGGCTGGCCATCCAACTGCGGTGCCGCATCGCGGCCTTGCGGGCAGCCTTGGCGAGCTTGCGGTCGGGATGGTCCTGCCCCAACACGTCGAGCACTGCGGCGGTTTGTGCCGACGGGTGTCGCCACATCTGTTCAAGCGCCGTGTATTGGTCGGCAGGATGTGGTGCTTGCGAAAACATCGCGCATAGCACGTCGGGTTCGTCCAAAGAGGAGGCCAGCACGTCGACGAACACCCCGATGTCGACGAGGTGACGGACTTCGGCGTCGTCGGCCAACCCGCGGCTTAGCAGGTACAGGGCCGCGTGACCCGCTACAGGACCGTCGAGTAGCTCGCGCAACTGCGGGCCCACGATGGCGGCGTCAAATAGTTCCAGTGCCGCGAATGCACTGAGCTGCAACGCTGGGTCATTAACCGCGCCAAGCACTTCGACGATCTGTTGCACGCGCCCGGCAATGTCGGTACCGGGCTGCCAAGAGTCCGCGACCATCTGGCGATCGTCGTCTGGCACCGAGTCGAGGATGGCGATGAACGCTGATGCGGGTGCTTCGGCGAGGTCGTCGACGCGGCGCAGCAAGTAGCCGGCTTCTTCCAGGTGGATCGGCACCAGGTAGCGACCAAGCGCGGTGAGGCGGATCGTTCCACCGGTTGGATAGGTGTCGAAGGTCCGGACCACCTGGCGCCGGTCGGTCCATTCGACGACGCCGGCGCCCTCGAGAGTTTGGAAAACCTGGCTCAAGCCGTACCGTGCGGTGCTTTCGATACTGTCCGACCATTGCGGCCAATACGGTTCGATCTCGTCACGCAACACCGGTTCGACGAACTCGACGAGCTCATCGAGATCGACCGCGGTGTCGGGGTTGAGGATGCGCGCGAGAAAGTGCACAGTGCTGCCGTCGAGCATGTCGTTGACGCTGTCGAACACTTGGTACGTGCCGCCCCTGGACCCGAGCGCACCCAGCTCGATGATTGCCCGATACACCGACGTCGCCCGGCCCGTCATCGAGGCGCGCGACCAGCTTTTCACCGGTACCAGTCGTTTCCGGTACAGGCGAACGGCGCCAGCCTTTTTCGCGATTTCGATGATGGAGTTCAACCCCGGTAGCCGCCCGGTCGTGCTGGTTCTGAAGGTTCGCTCGCCGAACGTCGGGTCCATTTCGTCGCCCGTGTCGAGCAGCTCGATCAGCGCCTTGCCGTCGGCTCGCTTGATATTTCCCCGGTCTGTCAACGTCTTTCCGGTTTCGCCGAGATAGTCGCGCAACGCCTCAAGTTTTCGCAGCAGCGGTGCCGCTGCGGCAACGGATTCAACGTCTGCCTCGGTCGGCGGCACATACAGGAACGGCAGCAGGACGGGCTCTGGTTCCGCACGGAGGTGTGCCTCGATGATCGCGGCCTGCTCATCGGCTGGCAACGCCTTGAACTCGGCCATTCGAGAGTGAAGTTCGGCCTTCATCTCATCTTCGGACATGGGCTCCGGTAACGCGAGGAGTTCGATGTAGCGTGGTTTGCCCGGTGGATTGAAACCCGGGTGGGTCAAAATGGCTTTTGGGTCGCTCTCGGGTTTGGTCATCGTGTTGTGCATCGCGGACGCGAGGCCCAAGGCCAAGTGGCTCAGCCCATTCCCGCGGTCCGTCCCCGCCGGTAGCCGGCCGGTGTCTCCGAGGAACTCGAGAAATGCGCCGAGCGACGCGCAGCACAGGTGGCACTCTTCGGACGTGAGCGCCATATTGGCGGGGCACCAGTCGAGCAAGTACTCGACGATGTCGTCCTCGTTGATCGCGCCGAGACTGTTATCCCGCGCGACAAACCAGTCGACGAACACCTCCGCGGCGGACACCGTGTCAAGGGGGAAGGGGTCGTCCGCGGCCGACAGCCACGTGCCGAAGTCTTTGAACAGCGTGGTATCGGATAAGGGGTCATCGTGGTCCAACAGAAATCCCGTCGCAGCGAATCTGCCGCATGGGCACGATCGGCTCGAACCCGCGGCCCACGCTTCTTTCGGGTCCGACGATACGCAGCGCTTCGGCCGCCTGTTGCATGGTTTCCCTGCGACGGCTGGATTAGATTGTGGGCAGTGGAAACGCAGAGTGACCAGTCAAAGGTGGAACAGGCGGCGTCGGCACTGGCCGACGTCGACTCTGCCGTGTGGACTCAGCGCTTCGACCTGCTATCGGATACCAACCGGCTGGAAATCCTGCTCACCTTGCACCGCGCACCGGGCATCTGCGTGGGTGACCTCGCCGCCGCGCTCGGCCGATCGGAGAACGCCGTATCGCAAGCGCTTCGTGTACTGCGCCAGCAGGGCTGGGTGAGCTCGACGCGCGTCGGGCGCTCGGTCAGCTACCGACTTGAAGACGAGATCGTGCACGACCTCCTGCACTGGATCGGCGCCCGGCACGGCTGAGAGCCGTTCGCACACCTCCTTGGTGCCTGACGTCGCATTGGCGGCTGTCACCCGGTCATTTCATCGCCGCTTCAGCGTCGTTGAACGTCCGCGGATCACCGTTTAGCCATCAGATGGCAACGCTGGGCTGCGCCCGGCACGACGTTTTGGAGATGGCAATGTCCAAACACATGGGACGGGTCGGGGTGCTCGCGGTCGCACTGGGAGTGTCCGCGCTCGCTCCGGCAGTCGAAGAGGCGCCCGAACTACGGTTGACGACAACGGTCAATCCCGCCGTGGCGGTCTCCACACCGCGGGCACCACAGCTGCCGATGCCGGCGTTTGTGGCCGCGCGAATGCCTACCCCACCGGCCGTCCCTGTGCCGTCGGCGCAGGTATTCGCCGAGCCTGGCGACGCGGGTAGGTCCGCAACTCTCCGCGCCGGCGGCGAGCCTTCGCGGCGGGCCCGGGTTGCCGGGCATGTCTCGCTGGTGTTCGCGACCGCGGCGCACACTCCCGCGCGAACCGGCGTACACGCGCGAAGGTCCGCGACGGCCTCGCCCGCGGTGACCGGTCTGGCGCCCAGCGGCGACCCGATCAGCGCGATGGTAGGTGTGCTCATCGGCGACGGCGACGAACCCGGTGAGAACGCTGGTCTGCTGATCGGCAACGGTGCCGATGGCGGGCCGGGACAGAACGGGGGCCGGGGCGGGTTGCTGTTCGGCAACGGCGGCAACGGTGGCAACGGGGAGTACGGCCAGCGCGGCGGAAACGGCGGCCAAGGTGGGTTGTTCGGCAACGGCGGCAACGGAGGGCTCGGCGGAGCCGGCGCCCGCGGCGGCGATGGCGGCAATGCGGGGCTGTTCGGCAACGGCGGCAACGGCGGCCACGGCGGTGCCGCGGTCTCGTCCAACGTCGCCAGCGCCATCGGCGGTAACGGTGGAAACGGCGGCACGGGCGGCACCTTCCGGGGCAACGGCGGTCTGGGTGGAAACGGTGGGTTTGCACAAACCGACAAGGGTGTCGCGACCGCCGGCAACGGCGGCAACGGAGGCGCACCGGGGGCGGTCGGCGACGGCGGCATCGGCGGCAACGGTGGCAACGCGGTAACCCTCAGCGGCACAGCCAATCCCGGAGCGGGCGGCCACGGCGGCGACGCCAAGATCCTCGGCGACGGCGGCAGCGGGGGCGACGGCGGCGATGCGACCGCTGCGGCGGCCGGTGGCTACGCCGGCGGAAACGCCGGAGGCAACGGCGGCGACGGCGGCAGGCTTTCCGGCGCGGCGGGCAACGGCGGCACGGGCGGCGACGGTACGAGTGTCTCGACCAGGGCAGCCGGCGGCACCGGCGGGGACGGCGGAAACGGAAGCCCCGGGTCGGCGGGGGGCCGCGGCGGCGACGGCGGCGCGGCCAAGTCCACCACGGGCCAGGCCGTCGGCGGTAACGGTGGGGCCGGCGGAGACGGCGGAGCAGGCGCCCCAGGCGGAACGGGCGGCACCGGAGGCACCGGCAATGGAAACCCGACGAGCACGAACGGCACCAACGGCAGAAACGGTGCCGACGGCTAGGAAATGATCGGGTTGCACGCCCGGCGATCGGCTATGGCGATTCGCCGGGCGCGCAACGGCATTGTGTTGGACGCTGTACTGCGATGACAACGGAGTTTCGGATACTCGGCGAGGTCGAGGCATTCGTGGACGGACGGCCCGTCGAGGTCGGTCACGCCCGCCAGCGCTGCGTGCTCGTCTGTCTGCTCGTCGACATCAACCGGCCCGTGTCATCAGATCAGCTCATTGACCGCATATGGGCCGAACAGCCCCCGCACAAGGCGCGTAACGCGTTGGCAGCCTACATATCCCGATTGCGGCGGCTGTTCGTCAGCGACGAGGTCGAGATCGTCCGTGGCCCCGCCGGATATTTGCTGAGGGCCGATGCGTTGTCGATCGACCTGCATCGGTTCCGGCACCTGGTGTCCGAAGCGCGAGCGTGTTCGAATTCCGGTGAGGCAACTGAACTGTTCAATCAGGCGCTGGGCCTTTGGCGAGGCAGACCGTTCGAGCTAATTGATGCGCCGTGGGCGAACGGGGTGCGGGACGCCCTGGAGCTGGAGCGCTTTTCGGTGATGTTGGACCGCAACGATGCCGCTTTGGCCGCCGGCAGGCATTCCGACGTGCTGGCGCAACTGATTACGGCGTTGGAACAGCACCCGCTTGACGAACGGATGGCCGGCCAGCTGATGCTGGCCCAGTACCGCAGCGGGCGACAGGCCGACGCGTTGGACACCTACCGCGCCATGCGTGAGCGGCTCGTCGAGGAGCTCGGTGTGGAGCCGAGCCCGTCGCTTCGCGCCGTACACCAACAGGTCCTCGACGGTGACCCGGGCGAACCCGCCCGCCCGGAAAAGCGGTCACCACCCGCCGTGGCCCCCGCCCCCGAGCTTCCGCGTCGCGCAAGCAGTTTCGTCGGCCGGCAGGGGGAGACGGCGCGTCTCTGCGCGGCCATCCACCACGGCGCCATGGTGACGCTGACCGGTGTCGGGGGAGTGGGCAAGACACGGCTTGCTCTGGAGGTGGCCGACCGCGAACGGGAGCACTTCCATGACGGGGCGTGGATCTGCGAGCTGGCCCCCCTCGACGACGGTCGGGCGGTTAGCCAGGCCGTTGCGGTGGCGCTTCGCCTTCAGCCCCGCGACGGTTTCGACTTCGACGAGACGGTGATCGAGCACCTGCGGACGCGTGAGCTGCTGCTGGTGGTGGACAACTGTGAGCACCTGCTGGACGACGTGGCGGCGCTGATCGACCGGATCACCCGGTACTGCCCCCGGGTCTCGGTGCTGGCCACCAGCAGGGCAGCGCTCGCCATCGAGGGCGAGCAGGTGATACCGGTCGAACCGCTCGCGGAATCGGACGCCATCGCGCTGTTCGCCGACCGCGCCAAGGCGAGCCGCGGCGACTTCGCCCTGGAGCAGCAGCCGGTGGGGGCGGTGGCCGAAATCTGCCGGCGACTCGACGGGTTGCCGCTGGCCATCGAATTGGCCGCGGCCCGCATGCGGGCGATGAGCAGCCTCGACATGGCCCGAAGGTTGGACCGGCTGCGGCTGTTGAGCGGCGGCTCGCGTGGCACGCATCCGCGGCAGCACAGCGTCACCGCGACCATCGACTGGTCGTACCGGTTGCTCAGCGCCGAGGAGCAGTCGCTGTTCGAAAGGTTGTGCGTGTTCGCCGGTGGTTTCGACTTGGATGCGGCGCACGGAGTCTGCGCCGACAGCGGAGATGTCTACGACACCATGGACCTGCTCACCGGGCTGGTCGACAGGTCCATGGTGGTGGTGCGCGCCGACGCCGCCGTGACCCGTTACGACATCCTGGAGACATTGCGCGCATACGGTCGGGATCGGCTGCGTGAGAAGGGGATTCACGACCGGCTCGCCACGCGTCACGCGACGTACTTCACCGAGTTCCTCGAGTGCGCGACCGCAGGGGAACACGGGGCCGAAGAACGATGGTGGGTCGAGCGGCTGACCCCGGACGCGCGCACCACATTCACCGCCCCCGACTACGACAACCTCCGCGCGGCGTTCGACCGCTCGATCGCGGCAGGCGAGATCGGCCTCGCGCTACGTCTGATCACGGCGATGCCCGAGTCGATCCATCTGCGGATCGGATACCACTCGATCGAGTGGGCGGAACGTGCAGTCGAGATAGCCGACCCCGACCACGCGCTGTTCGTGGCGGCGGTCGGGGTGGCCGCGCGAGGCAGGTGGGTGCTCGGCGAGTTCGCCCGAGCCCGGCGGCTGGCCAAACTGGCGCAGGGGCGCAGACCCAGCCCCGGCAGCTCGTTCGTGGCCTATCCGGACGACACGCTGGCCGATGTCCGTCTTTACGAGGGCGATGTCGCATTTGCCCTGGCGCACTATGAGCGCGAGACCGAGCTGGCGCGCCGAGACGCCGATTCGTTCCGACTGCTGTGGACCCTCTACAACGTAACGATCTGCCACGACGCGTTGGACGCGCCGGCGGCCGGTGTGGATGCCGCACAGGAGGCCATGCGCGTCGCCGACACCACGGCAAACCCGTCGGCGCGGGCGATGGCGCGCTGCGCGCTGGGACGAGCGCTCAAGGCGCCGGACCCAGACCGAGCACTGAACCTGTTGGAGGAGGCCGCGACAGTCGCCGCCGCCGTGCAGAACAACTGGCTGACGGGCATAGCGCGTACGGAGGTCGCAGCGGTCCGCGCCGCGTACGGCGCGCCCGCTGCGGCGGCGCGACTGTTCCTCGAGGCGTTCGACCACTGGGACCACGGTGGGCCGGGAACCGGTGCCCTGCACTGGCTCACACTGCACTACGTGACCCGATTTCTGGCGCGGGTCGGCGCATACGCGGACGCCGTCACGTTGCATGGCGCCGTCGTGGCGGCCGGCCGACGGCCGCCACTCGACATCGCCGTGGTGCCCGAAACCGCTGCAGCGGAACCGAAGACGTTGGGGGGAGCGGAAGCCGTTGCCCTCGCCCGCAGCGTTCTGCAGCGCTACTGCTGATACCGAAACGTGTCCAACGCACCATGTCTCGATGCGCTGGACACGTCTGCGCCTCGTCAGAACAGGCGGGTGATGACCTGTGAGGTTTGAATCCTGATCTTGCAGTCCGAATCCTTGAAGTGCGCCTGGGCATAGATCTCGTCGTTGTCATCGAAGACCCCGCTGTCCTCGTTCAAGAAGCTCTTCCGCAACTGGATCTGGGTTCGGTACTCCAAGCCCTGCGAACTCGCCTTCAGGTAGCCATCGGGGTTGTTGTGGGCACCGAGGACCGGCTTGAAGTGGATGTACCTGGCGCCTTCGTCGCCGTCGTCGTCGCCGAAGACGTAGTAGTTCATGCCGCCCTGGCAGTCCCCGTTGTTGAGGTTGTTGAGGAACCCGACCGCGTCGGCCTGCGGCATCGGGAAGCGCCCGAGGATGGCGAGTAGGTAGTTTCCCTGGTTCTGGGGATCCTGAATGATGTGAAGCGTCGCCCCCGACTGGCCGGGAGCCGCGGAGGCGGGCGTCGCGCCCGCGACCACTCCGGCGGCGGTGACGACCACTGCCGCACCGTTCATCAACCACGCCAACGCTTTTCGTGCGTTCATTTTCGTTCTCCTGTTTGGTGAGCGCTACGGCTCGGTTCTGGACGGTGCAACGGTGCGCGCGGGCGTTTCGGTGAGGATGATGAGTTCGTGAAATGTGCTCGTCGGGGCACGGTTCGACGGCGCGAAAGCGATGCGAAGTCCCGTTGATCAGGAGATTTCACAGCCGCCGAACGAACGCTGAATTCCACCGCCGCAACCTGAAGACGTCGTTGACCGAACGTAAGGAGAATCCGATGACTGCTGTCGACGTCGAAGCGGACCGGAAGCTGAAGACCAATCACCGGACGATGTGGGCGTCCGGTGATTACCCGGCGGTGGCCGCGCAGTTGATCCCGGCGTTGGGTCCTGAACTCGTGCGTGCCTGCGGCGTGCAAGCGGGCGACCGCGTCTTGGACGTCGCCGCCGGGTCAGGGAACGCGTCGATCCCGGCCGCGCTCGCCGGAGGGCTTGTCACCGCAAGCGATCTCACACCGGAACTCTTCGCGCCCGGAAAGACCGTTGCTGCTCAGCGTGGTGTCGAGTTGGAATGGGTCGAAGCCGACGCCGAGGCGTTGCCGTTCGCCGACAACAGCTTTGACGTCGTGATGTCCTGCGTCGGGGTGATGTTCGCACCACGTCACCGAGCAGCCGCCGACGAGTTGGTCCGGGTGGTGCGCCGCGGCGGCACGATCGGGTTGATCAATTGGACGCCTGACGGGTTCATCGGCATGCTGTTCGCGACGATGAAGCCTTACGCACCGCCGCCACCGCCGGGCGCCGACCCGCCGCCGTTGTGGGGCGACGAGGACCACGTCCGTGCCTTGTTCGGCGACCGGGTCAAGAACCTGACGATGCGGCGCCGGGTTGTCGTGCTCGACCACTGCGCGACCCCGGCGGAATTCCGTGCGTACTGGAAGCGCAACTACGGGCCGACCATCGCCGCCTACGCCAACGCCGAGAAATCCAACCGGGTCGCGGCCCTCGACCGCGACTTCCGCGATTTCCTCACCGAGTGGAACTGCGGCGCGCCTGACCGGGCGTACTGGGAGGCCGAGTACCTTTTCGTCACCGCGCGCAAGCGGTAGACGGCTAAGCCGCCCTGGGCAGGCTTACCTGAACACCTGTCCAGCTAGACATATATAGGCGGCGGTTCTACGCTCAGACGGGTGACTGTCCACAACGTCGCCATGCACATGAGCGACGGCATCGTCGACGCCCCGACCTCCCTCATCTTCGGGGTCATCGCGGTCGCGGCCGTCGGTCTCAGCGCGGTGAAGGCACGCAACGAACTCGACGAGCGCACGGTCCCGCTGGCCGGCCTCGTCGCCGCGTTCATCTTCGCGGTGCAGATGATCAACTTCCCGATCCTGCCCGGGGTCAGCGGCCACCTGCTGGGCGGTGCACTGGCCGCCATCCTGGTCGGCCCCTACACCGGGGCGCTGTGCATCGCGATCGTGTTGGTGGTGCAGTCGCTGTTGTTCGCCGACGGCGGTGTGACCGCGCTGGGCACCAACATCGTCAACATGGCGGTCATCGGCGTCGCGGCGGGGTACGCGACGGCGGTGGGACTGTTCACCCTTGCCCGCAGGCGCGCGGAAGTGCCCACGGCCGGCTTCGGCGTCGTCGCGTTTATCGCCGCGCTGGTCGGTACCGTCTGTGCGGCAATGGGTTTCGTGCTCGAGTATGCAATCGGCGGCGCGGCGACGACCTCCCTCGGTGCCGTGGCCGGCTACATGTTCGGCACGCATGTACTGATCGGGGTCGGTGAGGGCCTGATCACCGCGGTGACCGTGGTGGCCGTCGCTCGTGCGCGTCCCGACCTGGTCTACCTGCTGCGCCGGACGCGCGCGGAGGTGCGGGCATGAGCTCGCGGTGGCGGTTCTGGGTGGCATTCGCCGCCGTCACCCTGCTGATCGCCGGCGTTGTCTCCTACTTCGCCAGCTCCAGCCCCGACGGGCTGGACGCCACAACCCTGCGCGGCTGCGAGGTGGTCGAGACGGCCGACGGTGAACAGCTCGCGGGGCACTGCATCGCCCAGCATGCCGACGAGCATGCCCTTTCGGGGTCGCCGCTCGCGGACTATGCGATCGGCGGGGTCGGGGGCACCGGCGGGATCGCCGGGGTGATCGGGGTCCTCGTCACCGTGGCGGGGGCGGGTTTGTTGTTCTGGTCGATCGCCCACCGCCGGCGACGAAGTCCGCGGTCGGAGGGTGCCGGTCGGTCGGCCGGGTAGGCGAACGTCCGCCGAAGGTCACATCCCGCCCGAGATTTCGTCGAACTGGGCCGAGACCGGGTTCGTGTACGCCAGCAGCGAGCCGGCGCCCGATTGGACGAACCGCGCGGATACGTAGATTTCGTCAATGCGCCGGCCGGTAGTGCAGCCGACACTTCCGTCGTTGAAGCACTTGTCCTCGTTGAGCAGATGCTCGGGGACGCTGAGATGGCGGCCGAAGTGAATACCGGCCTGTCCCGCGTACAGGTAGCCACCGGGCGGCCCAGGAGCGCCGATGAATCCGTGGGGTGGGCCGATGCGCGAATCGGGCTCGCCAGGGTCGTCGGCGAACACGATGTAATCCATGCCGCCGCTCGATCCGAGGTTGTCGATGCTGTCGCGGGCCGAGCCCTCGCTCATCGGGAACACGCCCTGAATCCAGAAGAGCAGGTTTCCCTGGACGGCCGGGTCGGCGCCGCGCAACGTCAGGGTGACCCCAGGGCTCTGCTGCGGAGCCGCGGAGGCCGGCGCTAGCCCGACGGTCAGCCCGACGGTGGCCGCGATCACGGCCGTCCCGCCCAGCAGCGATCCGATGTCCTTCAATGCGGTCATTTCAACTTCTCCTCGCTTTGGTGGGGGCCGTCGTACGCCCCCGATGGAACGGTTTAACAATGCTCGACAGCGATTCGACGAAGCTTGTTCGTTCGTGAAATGAGCTGGTGAGGCTGGATGGATCGAGCGTTTGGGCGTGCCCGGCCGGGACGAGAAAGCCGCGAGAAGCGCGGGACGAATCAGCCCACGCCTGCAGATCTGTTCAGCTAGACAGGTAATCGCCCGCGTCCTAGGCTCGGGTCATGGCAGTCACCTTGGTCGCCAAGCACATGAGCGATGCGCTCACGTCGGCGGTGGCAGGATCGTCGTTGCGGGTGATCGACGACCACCGGCAGCAAAGTCGGCGGTAGATGGGCGCCGGGGCCCACCCGCTCTACCGCCACGGCGAATCGGCGGTGCACCGGGCACCCGCGGAGGTGAAGATCGTCTGCCTGCTGGTGTTCGTGCTGGCCGTCGTCGCCACCCCGCGAGAGATGTTCTGGCCGTTCGCCGTCTACGCGACGATCATCGTGGTGGTCTGGCGGCTCGCGCGGATACCGCTGCGGTGGGTGCTGCCGCGGATGCTGATCGAGGCGCCATTTCTGGTGCTGGCGGTGCTGCTGCCCTTCGCCGAGGGCGGTGCCCGCGTCGAGGTTGCCGGACTGCAGCTTTCGGTGAGCGGGCTGTGGGCCGCGTGGGGAATCGTCATCAAGGGCACCCTCGGTGTGGCGGCGGCGCTGACCGTCGCCGCCACCACGTCGACGACCGAGTTGCCCGCCGCCCTGAGCCGACTGGGTGTTCCGGCGGTGGCGACCTCGGTGCTGGTGTTGATGCTGCGTTATGTCGATCTACTGGCCGCGGAGGCCGGCCGGATGCGGATGGCGAGGATCTCGCGTGGCGATTCGCCGCGGGTGCTACATCAGGCCGCGGCCATCGCGAGGGGGATCGGCGCGCTGTTCCTGCGCTCCTACGAACGCGGCGAGCGGGTGTACGTCGCGATGTTGTCACGGGGATTCGACGGCAGCGCACCGGATCTGGCGGTCATCGGGGCACCGCCGCGGGCCGCTGCCGCGCAGTGGGTCGTCGCGCTGATCCCGGCGTACGCCGCCGTCACGGTGGCAGTGATGGCGTGGGTGTTGCGATGAGTGCGATCCGCATCGAGGCGCTGCGCTACATCTACCCGGACGGGCAGGTGGCGCTCGACGGCGTCGACCTGACCGTTGCGCCCGGTGAGCGGATCGCGGTGCTCGGGCCCAACGGCGCAGGCAAGACCACCTTGATGCTGCACCTCAACGGAGTGCTCACCGCCACCGCCGGCACGGTCGAGATCTGCGGTATCCCCTTGAACCGCAAGAGTGTTCAAGAGCTGCGGCGTCGGGTCGGGCTGGTCTTCCAGGATCCGGACGATCAGCTGTTCATGCCGACCGTCGCTCAGGACGTCGCGTTCGGCCCGGCCAACTTCGGTGTGCGCGGCGAGGCGCTGGCCGCCCGGGTCGGCCGGGCGTTGCAGGCCGTGTCGCTGACCGAACAGGCCGAACGCAGCCCGACGCACCTGTCCGCCGGGCAGCGCCGGCGCGCGGCGCTCGCGACCGTGTTGGCCTGCGAGCCCGACATCTTGGTTCTCGACGAGCCGTCGGCCAATCTCGACCCGGTCGCGCGCCGGGAGCTGGCCGAGACGCTGACCGGGCTCGACGCCACCATGCTGATCGTCACCCACGACCTGCCCTACGCCGCGCAACTGTGTCAGCGGGCGGTCGTGATGGACAGCGGGGTCATCGTCGCCGACGGCCCAATCACCGAGATTCTCTCCGACGCCGATCTGCTTGCTGCCCACCGCCTCGAGTTGCCGTGGGGCTTCTCGGTCACCACCTAGCCACCACCCCCGGCCCCGTGAGCAGACGCAGGAGGTTGTTCCTCGACGCCGAAATAGCTGTTGCTGCATCTGCTCGCGCGAGAAACAGCTAGTGCCGTTTGGACGGTGGCCAGGAGGGCTCACCGCATAAGGCCAGCAACGCGTTTTCGACAACCTCAGGCAGGGCGGGATGAATCCAGTACTGCCCGCGCGCCATGTCCTGGGCCGGCAGGCCGAAGCTCATGGCCTGGATGAGGGGCTGAATGAGCGAGGACGCCTGATGGCCCATGATGTGCGCGCCGAGTAACAAGCCGGTCTCGCCGTCGACGAGCACCTTGGCGATGCCGGTGGTGTCTTCCATCGCCCACCCGTACGCGACGTCGCTGTAATCCTGAACTTTGACCCGGACATCGAAACCCTGTGCTCGGGCCTGGTTTTCGGTCAGCCCGACGCTGGCGATCTGCGGATCGGTGAACACCGCCGACGGCACGTAGCGGTGATCCGAGGGCATCAGCGCGGCGGTGTCGTCCCAGTCCTGCAACAGGTTATTGCGCACCACCCGCGCTTCGTGGTTGGCGACATGCTTGAGCTGGTACTCCGACGACACGTCACCGAGCGCGAAAACACCACGCGCGGTGGTCCGCTGGTACTCGTCGACGACGACGCGACCGTCGGCGGTCACCTTGATCTCGGCCTGCTCGGCGTCGAGCAGATCGCCGTTGGGCACCCGGCCGGTCGCCACCAGCAGCGCGTCGCCGCGCACCATCGTGCCGTCCTGGCAGGTGACCTCGACACCGTCGCCGACCTGGCGCGCGTCGACGACCTCGAGATGGTCGCGGATCGCCCACTTCTTCGCGGCCAGATCGGTGAAGCGCATGGCGATTTCGTCGTCGTGGCCGCGAAGCAGCGTACTGCCGCGCAGGATCATGGTGATCTGAGCGCCGAGCGCGGAGAAGATATGGGCGAACTCGCAACCGACGAAGCCGCCGCCCACGATGATCAGATGCTTGGGCACCTCGGCGATGCGCATGACATTGTCGCTGGTGTAGTAGGGCACGCCGCATTCGGCGATGGGCTCGGGGACCACCGCACGGGACCCGGCGGCGATCACCACCTGGTCGGCGGTCAACTCGTCGCCATCTTCGGTGCGCAAGGTGTAGCGGCCGTCGGGTCGGGTCGGCCCGAACCGGGTGTGGCTGGCGAACACCTCGACGTTGGGTGAGGCACGCCGGTAGTTCTCGCCGCTGAGCGCGATCGGGTCGATGCGCCCGAAGACCCGCGACACGATGTCGGGCCACCGCACTCCGTCGATATGGGCATCGATTCCGTAACGCGCTGACTCGCTGACGTTTTGAGCTACGTCGGCGCCGTAGACGAACATCTTCGTCGGGATACAACCGACGTTGAGGCAGGTGCCGCCGAACACTCCCTTCTCACAGATCGCCACCTTCTTGTCGGTGTAGCGCTCATCGAGGATCGAGTTGCCCGAACCGGTGCCGATGATCGCGATGTCGAAATGGGTCATGGTGGTCATCCTCGTTCGGAATGCGGGGCGGCATGGGTGATCTCGCGGGTGTACCAGTCGAGCCACCGGTCGAGTTCGCGGTAGGCCTGCCGGCGTACGTCGGGCACCGACAGGAACACGTCGTGTTTGGCGTCGCTGACCGGCACGATGGTGCTCCGGTTACCGATACACCCTGCCCATCGGGCGATCTGCTCGACGTCCAGGACTGCGTCGCCGCGCTGGATCTCCTCGACGCGCTCAGTGGCCTCGCGCACGCTGCGGTCCGAGCGCAGAATGAGGTTGGGCACGCCGACGTCGAGGCCGCGGTGCAACTGGGCATGTCCGCGCCGGATGGCGTGGATCCAGCCGAGCAGCACCGGAAAGCCGCCGACCGGTTTCCATTTCAGGTCGTAGTCGAATTCGCCGTGGTAGTCGCGGTGCAAGGTGGTGCCGTAGCCGCCCTGTGTGGGACGGCGCACCACCCAGCGCTTACGGACCCGCGATGCCGCCCTGATCGCCGCGGTGGTCGGCGCGGCACGCAGCACCGCTGGGCCCTGCAGATCCAGCCAGGGGCTGTTCAATATCAGGCCGGTCACCCGTTTGCGCGGGGTCAGCCCCCGTCGGCGCAACCCATCCAGCCACAGCGACACGATCAGCCCGCCGGCCGAATGCCCGTAGACCAGCACGTCGGGCTGCTGCAGCTCCGCGCCGATCACATCGAGGGCGCGGTCGAGTTCGGCGAAGTAGCGAGACAGGTCCGTGGTGAAGTGCGGGGTTTGTCCCTCGCGCCAGGAGCGGCCGCATTTGTGCAGGTCCAGAGCGTAGAACGCGAAGTCCCGCGTGGCGAAATGGTCGGCGAGTTCGGTGTTGAAGAAGTAGTCGGTGTAGCCGTGCACGAGCAGCACTGCCCGCCTCGCCGGCGGATCGACATCACCGCGCCGCACCAGGGTGGCGACGAGCTCACCTTCCCCGTCGGGGTCCGGTCCGAGCGCCATCGAATGCTGCCGGTAACCAGGCAGCACATCGGCCTGCCATTCGGGCACGGTTGCAACCTTAGTCGGCGACACACCGTCGGCGTTTCCCGCTAACGCGTCGGGCTAACCTGAGGTGACCACGCCCAACGGCCACGCGACGACGGAGGACCGACCACCAGTGCCTGACCATGTACCGACAGCGGCGGCGGAATGACCGTTGCGCTCCGTCGCAGTTGGGCCAAGGACCTCGACGCCGCGACGCTCTATGAGCTGTTGAAGCTGCGGATCGAGGTGTTCGTCGTTGAACAGGCGACCCCCTATCCCGAGCTCGACGGACGCGATCTGCTCGCCGAGACCCGCCACTTCTGGCTGGAAGCCGCCGACAACGAGGTCGTCTGCACACTGCGGCTGATGGAGGAACATCCCGGCGGGCAGAAAGGATTTCGGGTCGGCCGCGTGTGCACCAAACGCGAAGCGCGCGGGCGCGGCCACGCCACCCGGCTACTTTCGGCCGCGCTGGCCGAAGTCGGCGACTACCCCTGCCGGGTCGACGCCCAGATATACCTGGAGGCCATGTATGCCCACCACGGGTTCGTCCGTGATGGTGAAGAGTTTGTCGACGACGGAATCCCCCACGTACCGATGGTGAAATCATGACCTATCCCTTCAGCGCGCTCGTCGGCCACGACCGGTTACGACTGGCTTTGGTGCTGTGCGCGATTCGACCCGACATCGGTGGCGTGTTGATCCGCGGTGAGAAGGGGACCGCGAAGTCGACCGCCGTGCGTGGGTTGGCCGCGGTGCTGGCGGCCGTGGATGACGACGCCTCGCTGGTCGAGTTGCCGATCGGCGCCACCGAGGACCGCGTGGTCGGATCGCTGGACCTGCAGAAGGTGCTGCGCGACGGCGAGCATGCGTTCTCACCGGGGCTGCTGGCCCGCGCCCACGGCGGTGTGCTCTACGTCGACGAGGTGAACCTGCTGCACGACCACCTGGTCGACGTGCTGCTCGATGCGGCCGCGATGGGCCGGGTGCACATCGAACGCGACGGCGTCTCGCACAGCCACGACGCCCGGTTCGTGCTCATTGGCACCATGAATCCCGAAGAGGGCGAACTGCGCCCACAGTTGCTGGACCGGTTCGGCCTGACCGTCGACGTGCGCGCGTCCCGCGATGTCGACGTCCGCGTCGACGTGATTCGGCAGCGGATGGCCTATGAGGCCGACCCCGCCGGGTTCGCCGCGGCCTACGCCGACGACGACGCCGAGCTAGCCCGTCGGATCGCCGAAGCCCGTAAGGCTGTCGAATCAGTGGCGTTGCCGGACAGCGAGTTACGACGTATCGCGGCGCTGTGCGCGGCCTTCGACGTCGACGGTATGCGTGCCGACCTCGTCGTCGCGCGCACCGCGGTGGCACACGCCGCCTGGCGCGGCGCCGATACCGTTGGCGAAGAAGATATTCGGGTCGCCGCCGAGTTGGCGCTGCCACACCGTCGGCGCCGCGACCCGTTCGACGACCCCGGGCTGGATCCCGAACAACTCGACCAGGCGATACAAGAGGCAGGCGAATCCGCCGAGCAGGAACCGGAACCCGATCCCGATCCCGACCCCGACCCGTCCGGCGGTGGGGGCGAGGCGACACCGGATAGCGCTGGGCCACAGGGCAACACCGGTGGTTCCTCGCGACCGAGCGCACCGCCGTCGGCGGTGTACCGCACCCGTTCACTGGTGGTCCCGGGGGTCGGGGAGGGCGCTCCTGGGCGCCGGTCTCGGGCGCGCAACCGCACCGGTAAGACCATCGCCGCCGCGGCCGACCGGAATGCCGGCCACGGAGTGCACGTGTTCGGAACACTGCTGGCCGCCGCCGAACGCCAACGCGGTGCGGGGCGGCCGCGGCCGGGGCCCGACGATGTGCGCCGCGCCATCCGCGAAGGCCGCGAAGGCAACCTGGTGATCTTCGTGGTCGACGCGTCGGGGTCGATGGCCGCGCGCGACCGGATGGCGGCGGTCGGCGGTGCCGCGCTGTCGCTGCTGCGAGACGCCTACCAGCGCCGCGACAAGGTCGCCGTGATCACGTTCCGTCAGCAGTCCGCGCAGGTGTTGCTGCCGCCGACGTCGTCGGTGCACATCGCCAGCCGGCGACTGGCCCGCTTTGACACCGGCGGCAAAACCCCGCTGGCACAAGGCTTGTTGACCGCTCGCGACGTGGTGGTCCGGGAGAAGGCGCGCGACCGTGCGCGGCGCACCCTGGTAGTGGTGCTCACCGACGGACGCGCAACCGGAGGACCCGACCCGCTGGGACGGGCACGTGAAGCCGCCGCCCGGCTGGTGGCCGAGGGCGCGGCGGCCGTTGTGGTCGACTGCGAAACCTCCTATGTGCGGCTGGGTCTCGCCGAGCAGCTGGCCCACCAGCTGGGCGCGCCTGCGGTGCAGTTGGCACAGCTGCGCGCCGACAACCTCACCGCCGTGATCCGCACCGCAGCCTGATCTGGAGGAGTTCGACATGCCCCAGGGCCAACCGCTCACCGTTCCCGATGATGGGTTGACGACGCGAGCCCGACGCAATGCCCCGCTGCTGGCGGTGCACACCGGCGCGGGTAAAGGCAAGTCCACCGCCGCATTCGGCATGGCGTTGCGGGCGTGGAACCAGGGTTTCGACATCGCGGTGTTCCAGTTCGTCAAGAGCGCCAAGTGGAAGGTCGGCGAGGAGGCGGCGTTTCGTCAGCTGGGCCGGCTGCACGACGAGAAAGGCGTGGGCGGTCCTGTCGAGTGGCACAAGATGGGCGCCGGGTGGTCGTGGACGCGCAAACACGGCAACGACGACGACCACGCCGCGGCGGCCGCTGACGGCTGGGCGGAGATCGCCCGCCGCCTCGCCGACGAGCGCCACGACTTCTACGTGCTCGACGAATTCACCTATCCGCTGAAGTGGGGCTGGGTCGACGTCGACGAGGTGGTCGCCACGCTGACTGCGCGGCCCGGCACCCAGCACGTCGTCATCACCGGCCGCGACGCCCCCGAGGCGCTGCTCGACGCCGCCGACCTGGTCACCGAGATGACCAAGGTCAAGCACCCGATGGACGTCGGCCGCAAGGGTCAGAAGGGCATCGAGTGGTGACCCACACCCGCTCCGCTTCCCCGCGAGCGTGCGTAAACTCGCGCTATTCACCGGCGTGTCGCTCGCGAACACGCACGCTCGCCGAACAAGCCGAGGACCAAGCGTGAGTTGGTCGACGCCTGCGATTGTCATCGGGGCGCCGGCGTCCGGCAGCGGAAAGACCACCGTGGCAACGGGTTTGATCGGTGCGCTGCGACAGGCGGGCCGCGCCGTCGCGCCGTTCAAGGTCGGGCCAGACTACATCGACCCCGGCTATCACACCCTGGCCGCGCAGCGGCCCGGGCGCAACCTCGACCCGGTTCTGGTCGGCGAGCACCTGATCGGCCCGCTGTACCGGCACGGCAGCGCCGCTGCCGACATCGCGGTCATCGAGGGGGTCATGGGCCTGTTCGACGGGCAGATCGACAGCAGCAACCCGTCGGGCACCGCGGCCGGGTCCACCGCCCAGGTCGCGGGCATGCTCGGCGCGCCGGTGATCCTCGTCGTCGACGCGCGCGGTCAAAGCCACAGCATCGCCGCACTGCTGCACGGCTTTTCGACGTTCGACCATTCCGTGCGCATCGCCGGGGTGATCCTCAACCGCGTCGGCTCCGCGCGCCACGAAGAGGTGCTGCGCCAGGCGTGTGAACACGCCGGTGTCCCCGTGTTCGGCGTCATCCCGCGCACAGACGAACTAGCTGTTCCGTCAAGGCATCTCGGGCTCGTCACGGCCGTCGAGTACGGCGCGCGGGCGCGGGCCGCCGTCGAGGCGATGGTCGCGCTGGTGGCTCGCCATGTCGACCTGGCGGCTCTTACCGCGGTGGCCACCAGCCATGTCGCCGCCGCACCGTGGGATCCGGCCGTCGCTGCGACCGCCGCAGACCGCGTCACGGTCGCATACGCGGCCGGCAAGGCGTTCAGCTTCGGCTACGCCGAACATCGCGAACTGCTGTGCGCCGCCGGCGCCGAGGTGGTCGAGTTCGATCCGCTGACCGATCTGCTGCCGCCCGATACCGGCGCGCTGGTCATCCCCGGCGGGTTCCCCGAGCAGTTCGGCACCGAGTTGTCGGCTAACGACCCGGTGCGCCAGCAGATCAAGGCGCTCGCGGACGCCGGCGCACCGGTACACGCCGAGTGCGCAGGGCTGACCTACCTGGTCGACGAACTCGACGGATACCCGATGTGCGGGGTGCTGTCCGGCACCGCACGCTTCACCGACCGGCTCACGCTGGGTTACCGGCAGGGCGTCGTCGTGGCCGACTCAGCGCTGCACGCGGTCGGGGAGCGGGTGATGGGACACGAGTTTCACCGCACGGCAGTGCAGTTCGCTGACAGCTATCCACCAGCCTGGGTCTACGAGGGAAACACGGGTACCCCGGTGCGGGACGGCGCCGTCGAGGCCGGAGTGCATGCCGGCTACCTGCACACCCACCCCGCCGCGCATACGGGCGCGATCACCCGTTTCGTCACCACAGCCGCAACCTCTAGGCTCGCACGGTGAGTGAGAACGCCTACCTCGTCGGCCTTCGCCTGACCGGTAAGAAAGTCGTGGTCGTCGGGGGCGGCACGGTCGCGCAGCGCAGGCTGCCGCTGTTGGTGGCCAACGGCGCCGACGTGCACGTGATCACCCCCGCAGCCACCCCGGCGGTCGAAGCCCTGAGCAAGCAGAACCCTGGAGTCACGCTGGAGCTCAGAACATTTCGGGAAGGTGACCTCGAGGACGCCTGGTACGTCATCGCCGCAACCAACGATCCGGCCGTCAACGCCGCCGTGGTCGCCGAAGCCGAACGCCACCGCATCTTCTGCGTGCGCGCCGACATCGCCCGTGAGGGCACGGCCGTCACGCCGGCGTCCTTCGAGTACGAAGGCCTATCGGTCGGCGTGCTGGCCGGCGGCGAACATCGACGGTCGGCGGCTATTCGCTCGGCTATCCACGAGGCGATGCAGAGCGGGCTGATCGCGCCCGGCGACACCCCCGGCGTCGTGGCGGGCGGCATCGCGCTGGTCGGTGGGGGCCCCGGCGATCCCGAACTGATCACCGTCCGCGGCCGACGGCTGCTGTCGCACGCCGACGTCGTGGTCGCCGACCGGCTGGCCCCACCGGAACTGCTCGCCGAACTGGCACCACACGTCGAGGTGATCGACGCTGCCAAGATCCCCTACGGACGGGCGATGGCCCAGGACGCGATCAACGCGGTGCTCATCGAGCGGGCCCGCGCCGGCAAGTTCGTCGTGCGGCTCAAGGGCGGCGACCCGTTCGTGTTCGCCCGCGGCTACGAGGAGGTTCTTGCGTGTATCGACGCGGGAATCCCCGTCACCGTCGTGCCCGGAGTGACCAGCGCCATAGGGGTGCCTGCGCTGGCGGGCGTTCCGGTCACCCATCGCGGCGTCACGCACGAATTCGTGGTGGTCAGCGGCCATGTTGCGCCGGGACACCCCGAATCGTTAGTGAATTGGGATGCCCTGGCTGCCCTCTCGGGCACCATCGTTTTGCTGATGGCTGTCGAACGCATCGAGTTGTTCAGCAAGGCGTTAATGGCAGGCGGTCGACCTGCGGATACGCCGGTGCTAGTGGTGCAGCACGGCACAACCGCGTCGCAGCGAACGTTGCGAGCGACGCTCGCCGATGCGCCGGAACGGATCCGGGAGGACGGGATTCGACCGCCGGCGGTCATCGTGATCGGCTCGGTGGCGGCGTTCGGCGGTTAAAGGATTTCTAAGATTACTGTAAGGTAACCCGTTATGACGGCTCTCAATGACGCAGCGCGAGCAGCGATGCGCCGTGACGCCGAGGGCGGGGCAAATCGGTCACAACCCGTACGCGGGGGCCGCGCCGCTGCCCAGCGAACGGGTCAGGTGCCGGTATGGCAACCGTCGCGACGGTTCTTCGCGGCTGTTATCGCCATCGGCGGCATGCAGTTGCTGGCCACCATGGACAGCACCATCGCCATCGTCGCTCTGCCGAAGATCCAAGACGAGCTCAGCCTGTCCGATGCGGGCCGCAGCTGGGTCATCACCGCCTACGTGCTGGCGTTCGGCGGGCTGATGCTGCTGGGCGGCCGGCTCGGCGACACCATCGGCCGCAAGCGCACGTTCATCGTCGGTGTCACGCTGTTCACGATCGCCTCGATCCTGTGCGGCATCGCATGGGACGAGACCACGCTTGTGGTCGCCCGGCTGCTGCAGGGGGTGGGCGCCGCGATCGCCTCACCGACCGGGTTGGCGCTGATCGCCACGACGTTCCCCAAGGGACCGTCGCGCAACGCCGCCACCGCGGTGTTCGCCGCGATGACCGGCGTCGGCTCGGTGATGGGTCTGGTCGTCGGCGGTGCGCTGACCGAGGTGTCCTGGCGGCTGGCGTTCCTGGTGAACGTCCCGATCGGGCTGCTGGTGGTCTACCTGGCCCGCACCACGCTGCGTGAGACGCAGCGTGAGCGACTGAAGCTGGACGCTGCGGGCGCCATCCTGGCCACGCTCGGCTGCACGGCCGCGGTCTTCGGGTTCTCGATGGGCCCGGAGCAGGGCTGGATGTCGCCGATCACGCTCGGTTCGGGCCTCGTCGCTTGCGCGGCGCTGCTTGCGTTCCTCTACGTCGAACGCACCGCGGAGAACCCCGTCGTGCCGTTCGAGCTGTTCAAGGACCGCAACCGGGTCGCCACGTTCGCCGCGATCTTCCTTGCCGGCGGCGTGATGTTCACGCTGACCGTGCTGATCGGGCTCTACGTGCAAGACATCATGGGCTACACGCCGCTGCGCGCCGGCATCGGCTTCATCCCGTTCGTCATCGCGCTCGGCATCGGGCTGGGGCTGTCGTCGCACCTGGTGTCGCTGTTCCCGCCGCGGCTGCTGGTGATCGCCGGCGGCGTGCTGGTGCTCGGCGCGATGGTCTACGGCTCCACGCTGCACGGCGACATCCCCTACTTCCCGAACCTGGTCATCCCCATCACCGTCGGCGGGTTCGGCATCGGCATGATCGTCGTGCCGCTGACCGTGTCGGCCATCGCCGGTGTCGGCTTCGACCAGATCGGCCCGGTGTCGGCGATCGCGCTGATGCTGCAGAACCTGGGCGGCCCGCTGGTGCTGGCGGTCATCCAGGCCGTGATCACGTCGCGCACGCTGTACCTGGGCGGCACCACCGGTCCGGTGCACAACATGGACAGCGCACAGTTGCACGCGCTGGACCAGGGCTATACGTATGGCCTGCTGTGGGTTGCCGCGGTCGCGGTGATCGTCGGCGTCGCGGCGCTGTTCATCGGCTATACGGCCGCGCAGGTCGCCCACGCCCAAGAAGTCAAGGACGCGCTGGACCAGGGCGAGCTGTAGCGATTCTGGGGTAGTTCGTCACGCTGGGCGTGACCGAACACGCCCAAATCACCTGTGGGTAGGGTGGCTATCCATGTCTGCCGGGTCGACGGACCACACGCCGCCCTCGTCGGCTCCGCTGGCGTCGAAGGTGTTGGGACCGGCGATCTTCGCGATCACCGGCATGCAGCTGATGGCGACGCTCGACGGCACCATCGTGATCGTCGCGCTGCCCCGGATGCAGGCCGACCTCGGGCTCACCGATGCGAGCAAGAGCTGGGTGATCACCGCCTACGTGCTGGCGTTCGGCGGGCTGCTGCTGCTCGGCGGGCGCGTCGGAGACGCCATCGGCCACAAACGCGCGTTTCTGTCCGGCGTCGGGGTGTTCACGATCGCTTCGCTGGCCTGCGGCCTGGCCAACGACCCCACCACGCTGATCGTGGCGCGCGCGGTGCAGGGCACCGGCGCGGCGGTGGCCGCGCCCACCGGGCTGGCGCTGATCGCGACGACGTACGCCGTCGGTCAGGCCCGTAACCGAGCCCTGGCGATCTCGGCGGCCATGCAGGGCATCGGCTCGGTGCTGGGCCTGGTGCTCGGTGGTGCGCTGACGGTGATCTCATGGCGGCTGGCGTTTCTGATCAACGTGCCGATCGGCATCCTGATCGTCGCGGTCGCGGTGTACTATCTCGCCGAAACCCACCACGAACGGCTCAAACTCGACGTCACCGGCGCGCTGCTGGCCACGCTCGGCTGCACGTCGGCGGTGCTCGTCTTCACCCAGGGCCCGCCGCGGGGCTGGGTCGATCCGCTGGTGATCGGCGCCGCGGTGGCCGCGGCGGTGTTCTTCATCGGCTTCCTGCTCGTCGAGCGCACCGCCGCACATCCGATCGTGCCGTTCTCGGTGTTCGACAACCGCAACCGGGTGATGACGTTCGTGGCGCTGTTTCTGGCCGGCGGGGTGCTGCTGACGCTGACGGTGATGATCGGTCTGCTCGTGCAGGACGTGCTCGGCTACACGGCGCTGGAGGCCGGCGTCGGGTTCATCCCGTTCGCGCTCGCGTTCGGCATCGGAAGTGCGGTCGCCGCCAAGCTGGCACCGCGGATCGCCCCGCGCTGGCTGATCATCGGCGGCGGCGTCTTCGTCCTCGGGGCGATGCTGTACGGCTCGACGCTGGATCGCAGCATCCCGTACTTCCCAGACCTGTTCGCCCCGATTGTCGTCGGCGGGTTCGGCATCGGGATGATTGCGGTGATCCTGCCGCTGTGCGCCATCGCCGGCGTGGGCCCGGGCGAGATCGGCCCGGTGTCGTCGATCACGCTGATGGTGCAGAACCTGGGCGGTCCGCTGGTGCTCGTGGTCATCCAGGCCGTGCAGACCTCGCGCACGCTGTATCTGGGCGGCACCACCGGGCCCGTCAAGGACATGACGCCCGCCGAGCTCGACGCGTTGGGATACGGCTACACGTACTCGCTGCTGTGGGTGGCCGGTGTCGCGGTGATCGTCGGCGTCGCCGCGTTCTTCATCCGGTTCTCGGCCCGCCAGATCGCCACCGCACAGCACACCCGCGAAGCGGTGGAGGCCGGCGAGCTGTAACCACGGCCCGCGAGCGCCCGGTTGATGTACACGAAACGCGAGTGACCCCGTCAACAACCGTGCGCTCGGCGACTACGACGCCACTCAGTAAGGTTGTCGGCTGTGATCACCCGCATGTCGGAGCTGTTTCTACGGACCCTGCGCGACGACCCGGCCGACGCCGAGGTCCCCAGCCACAAGCTGCTGATCCGGGCGGGCTACATCCGCCCGGTCGGGCCGGGCCTGTACAGCTGGCTGCCGTTGGGGCTGAAGGTGCTGCGCAAGATCGAACGCATCGTGCGCGAGGAGATGACCGCCATTGGCGGCCAGGAGATCCTGTTTCCGGCCCTGCTGCCCAGAGCGCCCTACGAGACCACCAACCGGTGGACCGAGTACGGCGACAGCGCGTTTCGGCTGCAGGACCGGCGCGGCAACGACTACATGCTCGGACCGACTCACGAAGAGTTCTTCACGATGACGGTCAAGGGCGAGTACAGCAGCTACAAGGACTTCCCGCTGCTGCTGTTCCAGATCCAGACCAAATACCGCGACGAGGCCCGGCCCCGCGCGGGGATTCTGCGCGGCCGCGAGTTCGTGATGAAGGACTCGTATTCCTTCGACGTCTCCGACGACGGTTTGAGCGCGGTCTACGCGCGCCATCGCGACGCCTACCAACGCATCTTCGATCGCCTCGGCTTGCGTTACGTCATCGTCTCGGCGACGTCGGGGGCGATGGGTGGCAGCGCCTCCGAGGAGTTTTTGGCCGAAAGCGACATCGGCGAAGACACGTTCGTGCGTTGCCTGGAATCCGGCTACGCCGCCAACGTCGAGGCGGTCACCACCGCGGTGCCGCCGGCGCTGCCGATCGACGGCCAGCCCGAAGCCAAGGTGTACAACACTCCCGGCACCCCGACCATCGCCACGCTGGTCGAATGGGCCAACGCCGCGCTGGACCGTCAGGTCACCGCCGCGGACACGCTCAAGAACGTCATGCTCAAGGTGCGCCAACCCGGCGGTGAATGGGAACTGCTGGCGGTCGGGGTGCCCGGTGACCGGGAGGTCGACGACAAACGCCTCGACGCGGCGCTCGAACCCGCCGAGTACACGCTGCTCGACGACGCCGACTTCGCCAGGTATCCGTTTCTGGCTAAGGGCTACATTGGTCCGAAGGCGTTGTTGGCCAACGGTGTTCGCTATTTGGTCGACCCGCGGGTGGTGGACGGCACGTCGTGGATCACTGGGGCCGACGAGCCCGGAAAGCACGTGGTCGGGCTGGTCGCCGGCCGTGACTTCGTCGCCGACGGCACCATCGAGGCGGCCGAGGTGCGCGACGGCGACCCGTCGCCGGACGGGGCCGGACCGCTGGTGTCCGCGCGCGGCATCGAGATCGGCCACATCTTCCAGCTGGGCCGCAAATACACCGAGGCGTTCGAGGCCGACGTGCTCGGCGAGGATGGCAAGCCCGTGCGCCTGACGATGGGCTCCTACGGGATCGGGGTGTCGCGGCTTGTCGCCGTCATCGCCGAGCAGCACCACGACGAGATCGGGCTGCGTTGGCCGGCAACGGTTTCGCCGTTCGACGCCCACGTGGTGATCGCCAACAAGGACGCCGCCGCGCGTGCCGGCGCCGAAGAGTTGGCCGCCGAACTGGACCGGCTCGGCGTCGAGGTGCTGCTCGACGACCGCACCGCGTCGCCCGGGGTCAAGTTCAAGGACGCCGAACTGCTCGGTGTGCCATGGAGTGTCGTCGTCGGGCGCGGCTGGGCCGAAGGTGTGGTGGAGCTGCGCAACCGGTTCACCGGTGAGACACGGCAGATCGCCGTCGCGAACGCGGCCGCCGACGTCGCCGCGGCGCTCGGATAGCGGACCGCACCCGTGCCGCCGGATGCGTCGAAGACCAGGGGCCGACTGCTCGACGCCGCAGCCCGCGCATTCGCCGCCGACGGCGTCTTCAACGCGTCGCTGATCGACATCACGCGCAAGGCCGGGCAGCGCAACCGGGCGGCGTTGCGCTACCACTTCGGCTCCCGCGACGGCATCCTGTGCGCGGTCATCGACCGGCACGCCGAGTTCCTCGCGCGGCGCGAACGCGACCTGCTCGACCTCGCGCTGACCACACCCGACGACCAGCTCGCCCCGGTTCTGGAGGCCATCGTGCGGCCCGCGGCCGAGGTGGCCGACAGCGGCTGGCGGGGGCGGTGCTGCCTGCTGATCATCGCCGAGCTGACCGGTGAGGACCGGGCGGCCTACAGCGCCGAGCTGCAGGCGGTGCTGGCGCGCACCGGTGGTAACGAGGTCTACGAACTGCTCACGGCCCGAACGCAATTCCTCACCGACGAGCTGCGGGTCGAGCGGTTCTCGCTTGTCGCGATGTTCGTGCTGCGCGCGATCGCCGACCGCGCCCGCCTGTTGGAGCGCACCGGTCGGCGCGGGCGCCCGCAGTTGGCCTACGAGCCGTTCGTCGCCAACCTGATCGCCATGGCGACCGCGGCCATGACCGCGCCCGTGCCGTTGACATAAGCACCGCTGCTTATTACGGTTGGCCCGTGCCGTCGGGAGGTGTGAGTGCGGGCAGTCCAAGTGATGCGCCACGGTGATCCACTGGAAGTGCTTGCCGTGCAGGACGTTCCAGAGCCCGCGCCGGGGGCGGGTGAGGTGCGGATTGCGGTTTCTGCGGCATCGCTGAACTTCGGTGACATCGCACGCTGCCGCGGCACCGTCGCCAGCGTGACCGGTGAGCCGCCGTTCACGCTCGGTATGGACGTCTGCGGTGTCGTCGACCGTGCCGGGGAAGGCGCCGCCGAATGGCTCGGCCGCCGGGTGGTGGCGATGACCAAACAGTCGCTGGGCGGCGTCGCCGAGTGCGCGATCGCACCGTCGGCGACGGTGTTCGACGCCCCACCCGAACTCGACGACGCCGACGCCGCGGCGTTCACCCTGCCGTTTCACGTCAGCTACCTGGCGCTGCACCGGCGCGCACGCCTGGCGGCGGGGGAGAGGCTGCTGGTCGTGGGCGGGGCGAGCGCGGTCGGGACCGCCGCGATCCAACTCGGCGTCGCCGCGGGCGCCGACGTGCTCGCGGTCGCCGGCGGGCCCGAGAAGGTCAAGGTGTGCGAAGAGTTGGGGGCCACCGGCCTCGACCACACCGCCGCGGACCTGTTCGACGCGGTCATCGCGCACACCGGCGGACACGGCGTCGATGTCGCGTTCGACGTGGTCGGCGGCCAGCGCACCGAGGAGATCTGGACGTGTCTGGCCCGGGAGGGCCGCTACCTGCCGGTCGGCTTCAACGACGACCCGCAGGCTGGGTTGACGGGCCGGCCGTTGCGCAAGGTCGCAATGGGCAACATCTCGGTGCTCGGCGTCATCCTCGCCTACGGCGAATTGCCCACGGACTTTCGCAGATTCGGGCTCAACTTCTTTCCTCCCGAGGTCGGCAGGGAGGTGCACCGCGCGCTGCTCGAACTCGTCGCGGCTCGTGCGGTGCGGCCGGTGGTCGGGCGGCGGGCGACGATGGACGAGGTGGCAGGCGCCCTGCAGGACCATGAGCAGCGCCGCACCACCGGGCGCACCGTCGTCGTCCTCGGACACGGATAGGGCGGGCCGTGGCGATCTTCGACGTCGACGACCTCATGGCCAGCGCCGTCGAGCTCGCGGGCTGCGACGAATTCGGCTCCGACGACTTCCGCGAGGGGCTCACCGTGCTGTGCGCATCGGCAAGCGATGAGGCCCAGCTCAACGAGCTCGGCGTGATGGCCGTGCGGCAGAACTTGATTGGCGGCCTGGTCAACCGGCTGAAGGTGCTCGACTGGGTCCGTCAGCATCCCGAGGTCACCGCCGAACCGGTGGAGGCGCCGCTGGTGATCGTCGGGTTGTTCCGTGCGGGTACGACATTCGTCAGCGAACTGCTCGACCAGGATCGGGCCAACCGGTCGCTGCTGCGCTGGGAAGCCGCCGACAGCGTTCCGCCGCCGACGCCGCAGACGTTGCGGTCGGGCCCGCGCGTCGACGCGGCCGCCGCGGCCATCGACATGCTCGAATCGCTGAACCCGAAGATTAAAGTGGTCCACCACGAGGACCCCGCGGGCCCCACCGAGTGCCTGACCCTGTTGGGCCAGGACTTCAAGAGCCTGACCTGGGAAGCGATCGCCAACGTGCCCGGCTACAGCCGCTGGCTGCTGGGCGCCGACCACCGCTCGGCCTACGAGTACCACCGCACCGCGCTGCAGGTGTTGGCCAGCAACGGCGCGCGCGGCCGGTGGACGCTGAAGAGCCCGCACCACGCGATCGCCCTCGACGCGCTGAGCGCCGTCTACCCCGATGCGCAACTCGTGGTCCTGCACCGCGACCCAACCGTGCTGTGCGCGTCGGCGTGCAGCCTGTTGTCCACGCTCACCGGCACTTTCAGCGACGCCGACCACACCGCCTACATCGCCGAGCACTGGACCCGGATGCTCGAGGTGTCGATCGAGCGGATCGAGGCGTTTCGCCGCGCGAACCCCGGGCACACGGTTCTGGACGTGCGGTACGGCGATCTCGTCGTCGACCCGGTGGGCACCGTCGAGGCGATCTACGCCGGCTGCGGCCGCGAGCTGTCGGCGCAGGCGCGAAAAGCGATCAGCGCCTACGTCGGCACCCATCCGCGTGGCCGGTTCGGCGCCCACGGCTACCGGCTCGAGGACTACGGATTGGCTCAGGGGCAGATCCGTGAGCGCTTCGCCGACTACATCGCCCGCTACGACGTGCCTCCCGAGACGGGCCGCGCCTGAGCGCCGCGGTTGTGCGCTTTCATACGCCCGTCCCGGCGCGTCGCGGACGAAACCGCACAGCCAGCGCAGCAGGCCACTTACTCGTTGCCGCCCGGGAACGCGACGGTGACTGGGACGACGCCGAGCACCGTGCGCCACCGCGCGGCCATCACCGCGCACTGCGTCAGCGCGGTCACCGCGAACGCGCGGTCCTGCTGGTCGGTGGCCTGTTCGACGACCGCGCGCCACGCGACCGCGGCGTCCTGCTCCATGCGCACGGCCAGGGTCGCGGCGGCGGTCGGGGTGTCGACGTCGATCGGCAGCGAATACCCGGCGGCGGGCAGCGGCGCGTCCGCCGAGTGCGCCTCGAGCATGGCCAGCGCGGCATCGCGGCGTTCGCGGTGCTCGGTGATCGCCTCCGACACCAGGTAGTTGCGTTCGGGCAGCGAGTGCGCCGACACCACCCCGTAGCCGTAGATGGTCGCGTGCTCGGTGGCCACGGCGTCGAACAACGCGCCGGCGGCGGGATCGGACGGACGGGCGGGCTGCTGCGGGGCGGTCATGGCGCCTCCTCCGGAAACACGAGCGCGACGCGGTAGGCCGTGGTGCAGCCGGCGGCGATCGACGCCACCAACCCGGCGCGGTAACCCGACAAAGTCGCCGCCAGCTCGGCAGCGCTCTGCGCGGAGACCCGTAGCGCGCCGACGACGTCCTTGGCGGTCGGTGGCCGGGTCGGCTCGGCGGTGGTGCTGGTCGGGGTCGCGGTCGGCGCGTCCTCGCCGCGCATCCGGACCAGTTCGTCCGTCAGCGCCTGGGCATGGGCCGCACGCTCGGCGGCGACGGCGTTGAGCGCCTGCGCGACGGCCTTCTCGGCGTGGGCGGCGGCATCCGAAGCCAGCTGGCTGTCGGTGCGGGCGCGGTTGAGCTGGGCGAGCAGTTCGTCGACCTCCGGCGGCGGCGGTGAGGATCCGCATCCGCTGGCGGCCACCCCGAGCAGCGAGAGCGCCGCCGCCCCGATCAGGACACGTCGCCTGCTGAGGGTCGGCGGTGGGCTGCTCGGCACGTGCCACATCTTGCCATCGTCGGCTGCGGCGGTCGCAGCGCGTTTAGGGCTTACCCCGGCAGCGCTGGCGTATCGTGGGTAGTCGGTTTCGGTGTCTTAAGAAGCAGTGCGCCGAACCTGTGTCCGGACAATTCAAGATGAGGAGCTCGCCGTGTCGGAGCGTTCTGCGGAGTTGCCGTCGCAGGAACAGGTGATCGAGCTGCTCGACGGCGAGTTCGCGCGCGCGGGTTACGAAATCGAGGACGTGGTCACCGCCGCCAACGCGCGTCCCCCGCGCATCACCGTGGTCGTCGACGCCGACGACGGCCTGGATCTGGACTCGCTCGCTCAGCTGTCCCGCACGGCATCCCAACTGCTCGACCGCCTCGACGCCGAGTCGGCGCCCTACATCCTCGAAGTCACCTCACCGGGGGTGGAGCGGCCGTTGACCGCCGAGCGGCACTATCGGCGCGCCCACGGCCGCAAGGTGGAGTTGACCCTGTCCGACGGCTCCCAGCTCACCGGCCGCCTTGGCGAAACCGAAGGCGGCGCGGTGCGACTGGTGGTCCGCGAAGGCCGCAGACCCGACTTCACGGTGCGCGAACTTCCGCTGGAATCCATCGTCAAAGCCGTTGTCCAAGTGGACTTTTCGCCTCCAAATCCGCGTGAGCTGGAGCTGGTCGGCCGATCTGGGAAGGAGGCCGGGGCGTGAACATCGACATGGCGGCACTGCACGCGATCGAGGTGGACCGCGGCATCCCGGTGGGTGAACTCGTCGAGACGATCAAGTCGGCGCTGTTGACCGCCTACCGGCACACCGACGGGCACGCCGACGAGGCCCGCATCGAGATCGACCGCAAGACCGGCGAGGTCAAGGTGATCGCCACCGAACACGACGCCGACGGCAACCCGATCACCGAGTGGGACGACACCCCGGAGGGCTTCGGCCGGGTGGCCGCCACCACCGCTCGTCAGGTGATGCTGCAGCGGTTCCGCGACGCCGAGAACGAAAAGACCTTCGGCGAGTTCTCCGCGCGTGAGGGGGACATCGTCGCCGGCGTCATTCAGCGCGATGCCCGCGCCAACGCCCGCGGCCTGGTCGTCGTGCGGATGGGCAGCGAAACCAAGGGCTCTGAGGGCGTCATACCCGTCGCCGAACAGGTGCCCGGCGAGCGCTATGAGCACGGCGACCGGCTGCGCTGCTACGTCGTCGGAGTCACCCGCGGCGCCCGCGAACCGCTGATCACGCTGTCGCGCACTCACCCCAACCTGGTGCGCAAACTGTTCTCCCTGGAGGTCCCCGAGATCGCCGAGGGGTCCGTGGAGATCGTGGCCGTCGCGCGCGAGGCGGGCCACCGCTCGAAGATCGCGGTGAGCTCGCGGGTGTCCGGGCTCAACGCCAAAGGTGCCTGCATCGGCCCGATGGGACAGCGGGTCCGCAACGTGATGAGCGAATTGTCCGGCGAGAAGATCGACATCATCGACTACGACCCCGACCCGGCGAAGTTCGTGGCCAACGCGCTGTCCCCGGCCAAGGTGGTGTCGGTGAGCGTGATCGACGAAGCGGCCCGGGCAGCACGCGTCGTCGTCCCCGACTTCCAGCTGTCGCTGGCTATCGGTAAGGAAGGCCAAAACGCCCGGCTGGCCGCCCGGCTGACAGGGTGGCGCATCGACATCCGGAGCGACGCCACCGTCGCCGACAACCCTGAACCCGATCCCGGCGCGGCGCGCGGCGCGGCCCGCGACCGCTAAGCCGGCCACGCCGACCAGCACCGCCGTTGCGAATCGCACCCGACGGGACGGTAGACTCACCTGTGATCCAGCGCGAGACTTCGGCTTCGACGCATCGACGCAGCTCCGACGCCATAGTCGGGCCGGTGCGGACGTGCGTGGGCTGCCGAAAACGAGAGCTGGCCGTCGAACTGCTTCGAGTAGTCGCTGTGGTCGATGGCACTGGGAACGGTCCCAGCGCCGTAACCGTTGACTCAGCGAGAAAGCTGCCGGGGCGGGGTGCGTGGCTGCATCCCGATCCGCAGTGCCTTGAGGCGGCCATTCGCCGGCGAGCATTCGGTCGAGCGCTGCGCATCACCGGTTCACCGGACCTAACTGCGGTGATCGAGTACGTTAGCGCTGCCAGCAGCGCCGAACTGGCCGATCCACCCGGCAACAGAACAGGTAGCGAAGAACATGAGCACACCGTGAAGTCCCGATGACAATGCGTCATAGCTAAACCGAGGCGCGGCGCCTACCACCGCTGACGCCTCTAGAGATGGAGATGTAGTGGCAAAGGCCCGTGTACACGAGTTGGCCAAGGAACTCGGTGTCACCAGCAAGGAAGTACTCGCCCGGCTGAGCGAACAGGGCGAATTCGTCAAATCAGCGTCCTCCACCGTGGAGGCCCCCGTTGCGCGCCGGCTGCGCGAATCGTTCGGCGGCGGTAAGGCCGCACCGGACAAGGTCAAGGCCGACGGCAACGGTGCGTCGGCGGCCGCTCCCGCCAAGTCCGCCGCGAAGGCGCCGGCCAAGTCGGCTGCGCCCAAACCCGCGGCACCGGTCGAGCCGCCGGCCGCCGCACCGCCGCAGGCGACCCCGGCACCGCCGCCCGCAGCGGCCGCACCGCCGGAGGCTCCGCCGGCCCGGCCCGGCCCGACGCCGGGTCCACGGCCCGGCCCGTCGGCCGCACCGAAACCGGCCCCGCGCACCCCGCGCGTCGGCAACAACCCGTTCTCCACACAGCAGCCCGTCGACCGGCCGATCCCACGTCCGCAGGCACCACGCCCGGGTGCACCCCGTCCGGGTGCGCCGCGACCGGGTATGTCTCCGGGCAATATGCCGCCGCGCCCGGCCGGACCGCGTCCGGGCGCCACGGGCCGCCCCGGCGGTCCTCGCCCAGGCCCGGGCGGTCGTCCGGCTCCCGGCGGCGGCGGTCGTCCCGGCGGCGGTGGTGGCGGTGGTTACCGCGGTGGCGGCGCGCCCCCCGCTGGCGGTTTTCGCGGTCGTCCCGGCGGCGGAGGCCGTCCCGGGCAGCGCGGCGGCGCGGCCGGCGCCTTCGGTCGCCCCGGCGGTGCGCCCAAGCGCGGCCGCAAGTCCAAGCGGCAGAAGCGCCAGGAATACGACTCGATGCAGGCGCCGGTCGTCGGTGGTGTGCGGTTGCCGCACGGCAACGGCGAAACCATCCGGCTGGCCCGCGGCGCGTCGCTGTCTGACTTCGCCGAGAAGATCAACGCCAACCCGGCATCGCTGGTACAGGCGCTTTTCAACCTCGGTGAGATGGTGACCGCCACGCAGTCGGTCGGTGACGACATCCTCGAGCTGCTCGGCGGCGAGATGAACTACAAGGTTCAGGTCGTCAGCCCCGAGGACGAGGACCGCGAGCTGCTGGAATCCTTCGACCTCAGCTATGGCGAGGACGAGGGCGACGAATCGGATCTAGAGAGCCGCCCGCCGGTGGTGACCGTGATGGGTCACGTCGACCACGGCAAGACCCGACTGCTCGACACCGTCCGCCAGGCCAATGTCGGTGAGGGCGAGGCCGGTGGGATCACCCAGCACATCGGCGCGTATCAGGTCAGCGTGGAGCACGAAGGTGACGAGCGGCTGATCACCTTCATCGACACGCCCGGTCACGAGGCGTTCACCGCGATGCGTGCCCGCGGTGCGAAGGCCACCGACATCGCGATCCTGGTGGTCGCCGCCGACGACGGCGTCATGCCGCAGACGGTGGAGGCCATCAACCACGCGCAGGCCGCCGATGTTCCGATCGTGGTGGCGGTCAACAAGATCGACAAGGAAGGTGCCGACCCGGCCAAGATCCGCGGGCAGCTCACCGAATACGGTTTGGTGGCTGAGGATTTCGGCGGCGACACGATGTTCGTCGACATCTCGGCCAAGAACAACACCAACATCGATGCGCTGCTCGAGGCCGTGTTGCTGACCGCCGACGCCGCGTTGGACCTGCGGGCCAACCCCGACATGGAGGCTCAGGGTGTGGCCATCGAGGCGCACCTCGACCGCGGCCGGGGCCCGGTGGCGACCGTGCTGGTGCAGCGCGGCACGCTGCGCGTCGGCGACTCGATCGTGGCCGGCGACGCCTACGGGCGCGTCCGGCGCATGGTCGACGAGCACGGCGACGACGTCACCGAGGCGCTTCCGTCGCGGCCGGTGCAGGTCATCGGCTTCACGTCGGTGCCAGGTGCCGGCGATAACCTGCTGGTTGTCGACGAGGACCGGATCGCCCGCCAGATCGCCGACCGGCGCAACGCGCGCAAGCGCAACGCGCTGGCCGCGCGTTCGCGCAAGCGCATCAGCCTGGAGGATCTGGATTCGGCGCTGAAAGAAACCAGCCAGCTCAACCTCATCCTCAAGGGCGACAACTCCGGCACCGTCGAGGCGCTGGAGGAGGCCCTGCTGGGCATCCAGGTCGACGACGAGGTGCAGTTGCGCGTCATCGACCGCGGTGTCGGCGGCGTCACCGAGACCAACGTCAACCTGGCGTCGGCTTCGGATGCGATCATCATCGGGTTCAACGTGCGCGCCGAAGGCAAGGCCACCGAACTGGCCAACCGCGACGGTGTGGAGATCCGCTACTACTCGGTGATCTACCAGGCCATCGACGACATCGAGAAAGCCCTCAAGGGCATGCTCAAGCCGGTGTACGAGGAGCGTGAGCTCGGTCGTGCCGAGATCCGCGCGATCTTCCGGTCGTCGAAGGTCGGCAACATCGCGGGCTGCATGGTCACCTCGGGTGTCATGCGCCGCAACGCCAAGGCCCGGTTGTTGCGTGACAACGTCGTCGTCGCCGAGAACCTCACGGTGTCCTCGTTGCGGCGGGAAAAGGACGACGTCACCGAGGCCCGCGAGGGCTTCGAATGCGGTCTGACGTTGACCTACAACGACATCAAAGAAGGCGATGTCATCGAGACTTACGAGCTGGTCGAGAAAGAGCGCTCGTGAGCGATCCGGCACGAGCACGCCGGCTGGCCAAACGAATCCTGACCGTCGTCGCTTCGGCGATCGAGTACGAGATCAAGGATCCACGGCTGGCCGGCGTCACGATCACCGACGCCAAGGTCACCAACGACCTGCATGACGCCACGCTGTACTACACGGTGATGGGCAACAGCCTCGACGAGGAGCCCGACTATGCCGGCGCCGAGGCGGCGCTGGACAAGGCCAGGGGAGTGCTGCGCAGCAAGGTCGGCGCGGCCACTGGAGTGCGATTCACCCCGACACTGGCCTTCGAGCGCGATACGGTGCCAGACACGGCAGTGCGGATGGCCGAGCTGCTCGACCGGGCACGCGCGGCCGATGAGGATCTGGCCAGGGTTCGGGAAGGCGCCAAGCACGCGGGTGACGCGGACCCGTACCGTAGTGCTGGGGGGCCTGACTCTGAGGACACCGGTGACCGCGACCGACAAGATGACTGACGCCGCTGTTGCGACGCGTCCGGTCGTCGATGCGCGCGAGGCAGCCGATCTGCTGTCGGCTGCGGCCAGCGTCAGCGTGGTGTGTCACGTCTACCCCGATGCCGACACCATCGGTGCCGGGCTGGCGCTGGCGCTGGTGTTGGACCAGGCAGGCAAGGACGTCGAAGTCAGCTTCGCAGCGCCCGCTGACCTGCCGGATTCACTGCAGACACTGCCTGGCGGCTACCTGCTGGTCGAACCCGACGCGATGCGCCGCGACGCCGATCTGGTGGTGACCGTCGACATCCCCAGCGTCAACCGGTTGGGGGCGTTGTCCCCGCTGGCCGATGTGGGCCGCGAGGTGCTAGTCATCGACCACCACGCCTCCAATCAGTTGTTCGGCTCCGCCAACTACGTCGATGCGACGGCCGACTCCACCACGATGCTGGTGGCCGACCTGCTCGACGCGTGGGGTAAGCCGATCGACATCGGCGTCGCGCACTGCCTGTACGCGGGGCTGACCACCGACACCGGTTCGTTCCGCTGGGCCACCCCGCGCGCGCACCGGTTGGCCGCGCGGCTGGTGGGGTTGGGCGTCGACAACGCGGCGATCAGCCGCGCGCTGCTCGACAGCCATCCGTTCGCGTGGCTGCCGATGCTGTCGCGGGTGCTGGGCTCGGCACGCCTGGTTCCCGAGGCGCTTGGCGGCCGCGGTTTCGTGTATACCGTTGTGCCGCACCAGGAGTGGGCCAACGCGCGGCCGGAGGAGGTGGAGAGCATCGTCGACATCGTGCGCACCGCCCAGGAAGCCGAGATCGCCGCGGTGTTCAAAGAGATCGAACCCGCGCACTGGTCGGTGTCGATGCGCGCGAAGACCTATGACCTTTCTCCCGTCGCCGCCGCGTTCGGCGGGGGCGGGCACCGGTTCGCCGCGGGATACTCGGCCACCGGCACCGTCGACGAGGTCGTCGCGGCGCTGCGCGCGGCAATTGGCTGAACCCGAAGGCGATCTGCCGGTCGCTGACGCCTCCGGTCGCCGGATCGCGGCGCTGGCGCTGCCCGCCCTCGGGGTGTTGGCCGCCGAACCCATCTACCTTCTGTTCGACATCGCGATCGTCGGCCGGCTTGGTGCGCTGTCGCTGGCCGGGCTGGCCATCGGCGGGCTGATCCTGACCACGCTCAGCTCGCAGATGACCTTTCTGTCCTACGGCACGACCGCGCGCTCCGCCCGGTTCTTCGGCGCAGGCAACCGTGCGGCGGCGGTGGCCGAGGGGGTGCAGGCGACGTGGTTGGCGCTCGGCGTCGGCGCCGTGGTGGTGCTGGCGGTGCAGGCGTTCACCGTTCCGCTGGTCTCGGTGCTCGCCGGAGACGCCGACGGCGGCGAGATCGCCGATGCGGCGACGCCGTGGGTGCGGATCGCGATCTTCGGGGTGCCGGCGATCCTCGTTTCGGCCGCGGGCAACGGCTGGATGCGCGGCGTGCAAGACACCGTGCGTCCGTTGCATTACGTCGTTGTGGGATTCGGGTTTTCGGCGGTGCTGTGCCCGCTGCTGGTCTACGGCTGGCTGGGCATGCCGCGGCTGGAACTGGCCGGCTCCGCGGTCGCCAACGTAGTGGGGCAGTGGTTGGCTGCGCTGTTCTTCTTCCGCGCGCTGCTGGTGGAGAAGGCGTCGCTGCGGATCCAGCCCGCGGTGCTGCGCGCGCAGCTCGTGATGGGCCGCGATCTCATCCTGCGCACGATGGCGTTTCAGGCCTGCTTCGTCTCCGCGGGCGCCGTGGCCGCCCGGTTCGGCGCCGCCGCGGTGGCCGCCCATCAGGTGGTGCTGCAACTGTGGAATTTCCTTGCCCTGGTGCTGGATTCACTGGCGATCGCGGCGCAGTCGCTGGTGGGGGCCGCGCTGGGCGCGGGTCACCTCGTGCACGCCAAATCGGTGGCGTGGCGGGTGACGATCTTCTCCACGCTGGCCGCGTCGGTGCTGGCGATCATGTTCGCCGTCGGATCGTCGGTGTTTCCCGCCGTGTTCACTGACGACCGTTCGGTGCTCGACGCCATCGGGGTGCCGTGGTGGTTCATGGTGGCCCAATTGCCGGTCGCCGGAATCGTGTTCGCGCTCGACGGGGTGCTGTTGGGCGCCGGTGACGCGAAGTTCATGCGCAACGCGACGCTGATCAGCGCGCTGGTCGGATTCCTGCCGCTGATCTGGCTGTCGCTGGCGTTCGACTGGGGCCTGCTGGGCATCTGGGCGGGCCTGTCGACGTTCATGGTGCTGCGGTTGGTGTTCGTCGGCTGGCGCGCGTTCTCCGGGCGCTGGCTGATCCCCGGCACGGGGTAGCACCCCTTATCTTGTGGCGAGCGTGCGTGTTTGAGCCCGACACGCCGTCTCCGAACGCGAGTTTGCGCACGCTCGCGGGTGTGGTTAGGACGCGCGGGCGATCGCGGCCCAGCCGTAGTCGGTGGTTTTCACCTCGATGCCCTCGAAGCCCGCGGCCGCCAACCGTTCCGGCAGCGTGGCCGGATCCACCGGGTTGTACGTGTCGCCCTCATGCGCGTCGGCCAACTCGTCGCTGCCGAGGCTGTCGCTGGCCACCAGCGCCGCGCCCGGACGCAGCACCCGTGCCACCTCGGCGAACAGTCGGTCCTGTAGTTCGATGCTGGGGACGTGGTGCAGCATCGTGAAACACGCTGCACCGCTGAAGGTTTGATCAGCAAAGGCCAATTGCGTCGCGTCGCCCGTGACGATCTCCACCGAGGGCGTATCGGCGAACCGCTCACCCAACATCGCCGCGAGCTCGCCGTCGATCTCCACCGACGTCACGCGTGGAGCCACCGCGCCGAGCACGTCGGTGGTGGCGCCGTATCCGGGGCCGACCTCGAGCACATTGTCACCGAGGTCGGTTTCACCCAGCGCCCACGGCAGGATCACCTCACGGATCAGCTGCCGCCAGTCGTCGCTGCCGCAATACTCGTGGAGTTCGTTCACGCTCGCAGCTTACGAGCGTGCGCGAAATCGCAAAAGAACTCGGCGTGTCGCCCTCAGCCACGCACGCTCACGCGCAATTTGCGCGCAGATCAGCGGACTTGGGAACGGCCGCGCTGCAGGACGGCGTCACGGTTGGCGGCGATGTCGTCGCCGCTGGCCGAGCGCATCCACTTCCGCGCCGAGGCCGCTTCGATCCACAGCCCCTCGTTGGTCGTGGCCTCGTCGATGCGGTGATACGACGCCAGCAGCGCCTGCACCGCCCGCTGGTTGTTGCCCACGATGGCGGCCGCGATCCGGCGCGCGGCCGGCAGCAGCTCGTCGTGCGGCACCACCTCGGTGACCAGCCCCGCGCGCAGCGCATCGGCGGCCGACAGGTAGTCACCGGTCAGGCTCATCCGCCTGGCCATCCCGATGCCCACCTTCTGCGGCAGCCGCACCGATAGCCCCCAGGTGGGAAGCAACCCGACGCGGGCATGGGTGTCGGCGAAGCGGGCCTGCTCGGAGGCGATCAGGATGTCGCAGTACAACGCGAGCTCCAGGCCGCCCGTCACCGCGGCGCCGTTGATCGCGCCGATCACCGGTTTGTTCATCGCCGGCCACTTCGGCGAGATGTCGGGCAGCTCCGTGGTGTCACCGAGCTCTTTGAGGTCGAGCCCGGCGCAGAACACCGGGTCGGCGCCGGTGACGATCACGACGTCGACGTCCCGGTCGCTCTCGGCCTCGGCCAGCGCGCCGAAGAATCGTTTGCGCAGCTCGGCCGACAACGCGTTGCGTGACTGCGGCCGGTTCAACGTCAACGTGCGTACGCGCTCGGTGGTGTCGATGAGCAAGATATCCGGTGTTTCTGAGCTGACCATGCCGCTGAACATATCGTGGAGCCATGTGCCGAAACATCACCGAGCTCCGCGGGCTGCAACCAGCCGCCACCGACGAGGAGATCGAGGCGGCCGCGCGCCAGTACATCCGCAAGGTCAGCGGCATCACGCGGCCCACGGCGGCCAACGTCGACGCCTTCGAAGCCGCCGTCGCGGAGGTCACGGCCACCACCGCGCGGCTGTTGACCGAGCTGCCTGCCCGACGGCAACCGCCCAAGACCGTGCCGCCGCTGCGCCGCCCCGAGGTGCGGGCCCGGATCGCCGCTAAGGCGCCGTGACGGCGCCTGCGCTCAAGGAGTGGAGCGCGGCCGTGCACGCGCTGCTCGACGGCAGGCAGACCGTGCTGCTGCGCAAGGGCGGTATCCACGAAAAGCGGTTCGCCGTGACCGCGTCGCGCTTCCTGTTATTCCCGACCGTCGCGCACAGCCACGCCGAACGGGTTCGGCCAGCACACCGCGATCTGCTCGACCCCGCGGCCGCCGACAGCACCGAGGACTCCGTGGTGATCCGTGCCGGTGCCCGCGTCGTCGCCGCTGTCGACGTCCACCAGCCAGAGGCGCTGACCGACATTGCGCCGCTTCATATCTGGACCGATGAATCGGTGCGCAACGACCGGCTCGACTTTCGTCCCAAACACCGCCTGACCGTCCTGGTGGTGCAGGCCTGCCCGCTGACCGAGCCGCTGCGGCTCACCCGCACCCCCGGCTACGCCGGCTGCACCAGTTGGGTGCAGGTGCCCGCCGACCCCGGCTGGGCCGATCCGGTGCACGACGACGCCGCTCTCACCGCAGTCGCCGAGCGGGTGCGCCGCTCAGTCGGCTGACGGCGCACGCGCACCGGCGGGAAGCACCAGCCGCGACGCGCCGTCGCCGAGATGCACGGTGTGGGTGGCGGTCGCCGTGCGCCGACCCGACACGATCGGTTCGCCGGTGCCCAGATTACGGGCGAAACGCGGATGCGATCCGCCCGCCACCAACACCCGGATGCGCCATCCGGCGCGGAACCGGTGCGCTACCGGGTCGAGTTCGATGCGGACCGTTCCGGCATCCAGTGCGCCTCTGAGATATCCGTCGCTGACGTTTCGTGAACGCCCCTTCGGGTCGACCTCGCTGATCCGCACGAACAGGTCGTTGTGCGGGTTGTCGCAGCTGTGCGCCAGTTCCAGGACCGGCGTGCCGACGACGTAGAGGTCGGCGGGCAGCCGGTCGCCGGTGAAGTTGAGCACGTCGGCGCGCTGCGCCAGCCGGTCGTCCCTGCGGTAGCCGCCTTCGGGCGCGAGCAGTCGACCGCCGAGGGTGGGGGTCGGATCCGTCGGGTCGTAGGTGAACAGCGACGGCGACGCCGTCTCGGGTGGCACCGCGTCGCCGAGCCGGCCGCCGGGTTGCAGGTACCGCACCACCTCGGGCATCGTCGGCGGCCACTCCGGAAGATCGGTCCAGCCGGAGCCGTTGACGTACACCCGCACCGGTTTGCGCCGGCTGCTGCGGCGCCCCGCCAGATGGTTGTCGAGCCAGTCCAGTGATTCGCGGATGGCGGTCGGGGCCGCCTTGGTCGTCAGGTGGCTGTGCGTCCAGGGCCCGACGGTCAGGCCGACCTCGACGCCGCGCCGGTGCAGCCGCTCGTACTGGGTCATCGTCTGCTCGAAAAAGACATCCTGCCAGCCGCTGACGAGCAGCACCGGAACCTCGGAGCGCTCCAACGCGTGGTGCAGCCGCATGGGCGCCCAGTACGGATCGCTCGGTTCGGTGTGTTCCAACCACGATTCGAACCACGGCGCGCCCGTACCGAGCAGCCTGCGTCCGGCTTCGCCGAGCGGCAGCTCGCCCGTCGCGCGCGCCAATGCCCGGCGGGCGCCGAGTTGCCGCAGCAGCAGGCGGATTCGGCCCGGCTGCTCCTGCCGGGAGACCAGATCGCTCCAGCCCAAGAAGTCGTGGATGCCGAACGATCCTGCGCCCCACCGTGGTCCGCTGGTGTCGTGGGGTCCGACGACGATGACGGCGGCCTTCATCTCCGGCGGCGGGTCGACCAGCAGCGCCCACTGGGTGAAGCCCAGATATGACAACCCGACGGTGCCGAACGTGCCGGTGAACCAAGGCTGTTCGCGCAGCCACGCCACGGTGTCGGCGCCGTCGGAGATCTCATCGGACATCGGGGTGAACTGGCCGCCGGAGCCGTAGGTGCCCCGTACGCTCTGCAGCACGACGTGATAGCCGCGCGCGGCGTACGTCGCGGCGTACAGCGTCGAGAACGGGAAACCTCGGCCGTAGGGGCAGCGGACCAGCAGTGTGCCGGTCGGGTTCGGGGTCGTGGGCCGGTAGTGATCGGCCGCCAACTGCTCACCGTCGCGCATCGGCACAGCCACGCTGCTGACGGTGAAATCCGTCGTGTGCGGCGGCAGGCGAAGCAGGCGTGCTGCCGTTCGTCCGGCGAGCCGCCTGGTTTTGGAGCGGGAGTTGACGGTTGCTACGGAGGAAACTGCGGTCACGGCACCGAGGTTACGCACGGAACCTGATCGGCACGCTCGATTGCAGCCAGCACCTGCGCCATCAGCCACTCGATCGCGCGGGTCGCGTCGGCGCCGGACAGTGCCCAGCCGCCGACGAGGCGTTCGTAGGACGTGGGGCTCCACAGCACATCCAGCAGCCCGGCGACCGCGCGCCGTTGCGCCTCCGGCAGGTCGGGGTACGCCGCGGAGAGCGCACGCAGCAGCGCCGCCCGGCGGCGTTGATCGGAGCTGACGAACGCCGAATCGGCGGGGGTGGGCATTGTTTGGCGCACCGCGAACCGCTGCAGGGATGCGAAGACGCGCGCGGTCACCGCGCCGAGGTTGTCGACGTCGACGTCCTCGTAGGACACCCCCGCCTCGGCCTCGAGTTGGGTCATCACCGCGTCGTGCAGGTGACGTTCGGTGGGGAAGTGCCGGTACACCGTGCGCTCGCCGACGCCGGCGCGCTCGGCGACCGCACGGAACGTCAGCCCGCGCCAATCCCAGCTTTGGAACTCGTGCACGAGTGCACTGCCTGCCTCGATGATGCGCTTGCGCGTCTGGGCGGCCTTCTGTCGACGTGCGCGGTTGTCGTAGGAGCGGCGCGGTGCCGTTGACGAGTCGGCCATAATAGTGACAGTGTACTGTCACGAAATCGGCCCCCGGGCGACGAACGTGGGTTACCGCCACGGAAAAAGCCGCCCGAAACGCGTGCGGGTAACCCACGTTCGCGCGGAGTGGAGGTGCACCGTGGCGTCAGCGCAGGAGTTGATGGCCGCAGCCGTTAGTCGGACCGGGTGCGAGGACTTCGGTGACGACGCCTTCCGCGACGGGCTGGAGGTGCTGACCCGGGCGCTGGAGAACGAGGCCCGGCTCAACGCCCGCGGTGAAGGCTTCCTCTACCAGCGCATCGAGTTGCACCTATGTCAGCGCCTGCAGGTCGAGGACTGGTACCGCCGCCATCCCGAGATCGGCGACGAGCAAATCGTCGCGCCGCTGTTCGGGCTCGGGTTGCCGCGCACGGGCTCGACCGCGCTGTCGTTCCTGCTCGCCCAGGACCCGCGCGTGCGCTACCTGCGCAGCTGGGAGTCGGCCCAGCCGTGCCCGCCGCCTGCGACCGTCCGGGGCGACGATCCGCGCATCCCGCCCGATGAACGCACGCTGATCGCCGGGAGCCGCCATCACGTGCCCAACGACATCCGCGGCCCGATGGAATGCCTGGAGTTGATGGCGCTCGACTTTAAATCCCAGATCTTTCAGGCCTATGCCCAGATCCCGTCGTATTCCGAATGGCTGGTCGACCAAGCCGATTTCACGTCGACCTACCGCTATCAGCAACGGGTGCTCAAGCTGCTGCAGTGGGGTGAGCAGGCCCGGCGGTGGCGGCTGAAATCGCCCGCGCACGTGCTCTCGCTGCAGTACCTGGACCGGGTGTTTCCCGACGCCCGCTTCGTGATGACCCATCGCGACCCGGCCGACGTGTTGCTGTCGGTCGCTGACGTCTACGCCGATATCGTCGGCGGGTTCACCGACCACCTCGACACCCGTTACCTCGGCCGGCTCAACGTCGCCCAGTGGTCGACCGGGATGGAGCGGGTGATGGCCTTTCGCGGCGGCGGTGCCGAGAATCGCTTCTACGACATCGACTTTCGCTCGATGGTGACCGACCCCGTCGGCGAAGTGACCCGGCTCTACGCGTGGCTCGGCGAACCGGTCACCGAGGAGTTCACCGCCCGGATGCAGGCGTGGTGGGCCGAGAACGCCGAGCAACGCGAGCCGCACCCCAAAGCAGACCCACAGGCATTTGGCTTGAACGCCAACGCGATTCGGCCGTTGTTTGCCGACTACGTCAACACCTACATACCCACAGGGGGACAGCGCCCATGACCAGTGCCCTGACCGGCGGCCTCGACGGTGCCCGCGAGTTTGTCTTCGCCGCCCGGCCCGAAAACCCCGAGATGCGGGATTCGGCGAGCTTCTGGGTGTTCGACGACCGCGGCGAGGTCGGGTTGCCCCGCATCGGCATCGAGGCGGTGGCGTCGAGTTGGGAGGCGCACAGCATCCAGGTGAACGTCGCGTTCGCCGACGGCCGGGTCTACCGGTTGCGCGACGACGCCCCGAGCAGGCCGGTCGAGGGCGCGGACGGGCATCCGAGCGTGCTGGGTGCCGGGCCGCTGGCCTTCGAATGCGTGGCGCCGTTCGACGTGTGGACCATGACGTTCGACGGGCGGGCCGTGCAAACGTCGTCGGCCGACCTGGCCGCCGGGCGCAAGGACGGCCCGCTCGTGGACCTGCGATTCGAAGTCAAGGCGAAAATGGCTGTGCCACCGTGGGTTCAGGGCGCCATGCAACCCGCGGCCGATGAGCAGCTGAAGACCACGGTGGTCGGTGACCTGATGGGTGGGCCGCGCTACGAGCAGCTGTTCCGCGCCACCGGTTCCGTTGCCGCGGGCGGACAGCGCCACGCCTTCTCCGGCAGCGGGCTACGGATCAGGCGCCAAGGCGTGCGACGGCTGGAGGGATTCTGGGGACACTGCTGGCAGTCCGCACTGTTTCCCAGCGGGCGGGCGTTCGGCTACATCGCCTATCCGCCGCGACCCGACGGCCAACCCAATTACAACGAGGGCTACCTCTATCTCGGCGATGGAGGGCTGATTCCGGCCCGCGTGGTCCAGGCACCCTGGCTGCGCCGGCTGCGCGCCCGCGGCGACGACGTCTCCGTCGTGCTGGAGACCCTGCGCGGCACCGTGCGCATCGAAGGCGAGACCGTGCTGTCCACCCACGACATCACTGACCCAGGCGATATCCCCGCTGAGCAACTCGCCAAGCTGGCCGACTGGAGTTTTCCGGCCCTGCAGCAGGCGGGCGTGCGTTACCGCTGGGACGGCGAGGAGACGATCGGCATGCTGGAGCGCTCGAGCCCCACCGACCAGCTCGAGGAGACGCGTTAGAACACGTAGTGCGGTACCAGCTCGTGGGCGCGCTGCAGGTTGGTCTGCATGCAGTCGGGGTCGGGTTCGGAGTAGATCGGTGAATAGAACAGCGACTGCTGAAGGACGCCGTAGCTGGTGTCGAACGCCACCATGCAGGTGATCCACCAGCGGTTGTTCCAGTCGGTCGGCTTCATGATCCAAAACTGCGCGGCGCGGTGACCGTTGATGTCGAGCTGCGCGGCGTCGGGCGGCAGCGTCTCCTCGTAGGTGCGCCAGACGATCGCCTCGACGGCCATCTGGTAGTTACCGGCGTCGTATCTGCAGCGCAGCTGGTCTTCGGGGACCGGCGGGGTGAACGCCAGCCCGAGGCTCTCGATCACGCCGAGCGGGATCTCCTGGCACGGATCGAACGGCGACGGATCGACCGTTTCGATCACCGGCCACTTGATGGTGGTCGTGACGTTCGTCATCGGCAGGTCGGCGGCACGCACCTGGACCGGCTGGCCGGACGGGTTGGTCTGCCACACCACGATCACCGCCGCGACCAGCGCACACGCCGCTGCGACGAGGCGCAGTTTGGCGACCATCAGACCTCCTGCTGTCGTGGCGGGCATGCCGCCGCGGGTTGTCCGACCCTGCGGGGGAGTGTAGCGGTGCCGCCTGCACCCCGGACGGATAAATAAGAACATGTTCTAGTTGCCGGGTGAGCGGGGGCCCGCCGACCACAACCGCGCAAGTAGGCTGGTCGGCTGTGACCCGAGATGGCCGACGACCCACCTTGTGGGCGATCAGCGACCTTCACACCGGTCACACAGGCAACAAACCGGTGACCGAGGCGCTGCACCCAGCGACCCCTGACGACTGGCTGATCGTCGCAGGGGACGTCGCTGAACGCACCGACGAGATCTACTGGGCGCTGGATCTGCTGCGCAAACGGTTCGCCAAGGTGATCTGGATTCCGGGCAACCACGAGCTGTGGACCACCAACCGCGACCCGATGCAGATCTTCGGCAAGGCCCGCTACGACTACCTCGTCAACATGTGCGACGAGATGGGCGTCATCACCCCCGAGCACCCCTATCCGGTGTGGACCGAGGAGGGCGGGCCGGCGACCATCGTGCCGATGTTTTTGCTGTACGACTACACGTTCCTGCCGGCGGGGGCGGCCACCAAGGCCGAAGGCCTGGCGATCGCGCGGGAGCGCAATGTCGTCGGCACTGACGAATTCCTGTTGTCCTCGGAGCCCTACGCCACCCGCGACGCGTGGTGCCGCGAGCGGCTGGCCTACACCCGCAAGCGGCTCGAGGACCTCGACTGGATGATGCCGACCGTGCAGGTGAACCACTTCCCGATGGTCCGCGAACCGTGCGAGGCGATGTTCTATCCGGAGTTCTCGCTGTGGTGCGGTACGACGGCCACCGCGGACTGGCACACCCGCTACAACGCCGTCTGCTCGGTGTACGGGCACCTGCACATCCCGCGCACCACTTGGTATGACGGCGTGCGGTTCGAGGAGGTGTCGGTCGGCTATCCGCGGGAGTGGCGCCGGCGCAAGCCGTACCGCTGGCTGCGCCAGGTCCTGCCCGACCCCGCCTATCCGCCCGGTTACCTCAACGAGTTCGGCGGCCACTTCGAGATCACGCAGGAGATGCGCGACAACGCCGCCAAGGTGCAGCAGCGCATCCGGCAGAGGCGGTCGTGAGGATGGCCGCCAACCTGCTGTCCGGTGTTCTTCCGGCGGCCGTCGGCGAGCTTGCTGCCGCCGAAACCTACGACGATCCGGCCGACCTCGCGCCGCTGCCCGAAGAGGAGCCGTTGATCGCGCGTTCGGTGGCCAAGCGGCGCAACGAGTTCGTCACCGTGCGCCACTGCGCGCGCGAGGCGCTGCGCCAGATCGGCGTGCCGCCCGCACCGATTCTGAAGGGGGACAAGGGTGAACCGCGCTGGCCCGACGGCGTCGTGGGCAGCCTGACTCATTGCGAGGGGTTCCGCGGCGCGGCCGTCGGCAGAATGGGTGCGGTGCGGTCGGTCGGTATCGACGCCGAACCGCACGGTGTGCTGCCCGACGGTGTGCTCGACGCGATCAGCCTGCCCGCGGAGCGAACCGAACTGCGCGAGCTTCAGAGTGGTCTGCACTGGGACCGAATCCTGTTCTGCGCCAAGGAAGCGACCTACAAGGCGTGGTATCCGCTGACCCGGCGCTGGCTGGGGTTCGAGGACGCCCACATCGTGTTCGACGTCGACGAGACCGGCAGCGCAGGCCGGTTCGTGTCCCGCATCTTGATCGACCCGGCCGCGCTGAGCGGGCCACCGCTGGAGACGTTGTCGGGGCGCTGGTCGGTGCGTAACGGTCTGGCTCTGACCGCCATCGTCTTATGACCGAGGCGGGTCTTGTCATCGTCGACAAGCCGGCGGGTTTCACCAGCCACGACGTGGTCGGTCGGTGCCGGCGCATCTTCGGCACCCGAAAGGTCGGCCACGCCGGCACCCTCGACCCGATGGCGACCGGTGTGCTGGTGGTCGGCGTCGAGCGCGCCACCAAGATCCTCGGGCTGTTGACCGCGACCGACAAGTCGTATGCCGCCACGATCCGGCTGGGCCAGACCACCTCCACCGAAGACGCCGAAGGGGAGGTGCTGCAGACGGTTTCGACAGCCGAGGTGGCCGACGCCCAGATCGAGGCGGCGGTGGCCGCGCTGCACGGCGAGATCGATCAGGTGCCGTCGGCGGTCAGTGCGATCAAGGTCGGCGGACAGCGGGCCTACAAGCTCGCCCGTGAGGGGCAGCCCGTCGAGTTGGCGCCGCGGCGGGTGCGCATCGACCGGTTCGACGTGCTCGCGGTGCGTCGTCACTCCGATGGCCCGCTCGACGTGGACGTCGAGGTGGACTGCTCCAGCGGCACCTACATCCGCGCGCTCGCCCGTGACGTCGGCGCCGCGCTGGGCGTCGGCGGGCACCTCACCGCGCTGCACCGCACCCGCGTCGGCGCGTTCGGGCTGGACGAGGCGCGCACCCTCGATGCCCTGGCCGACCAACCGCGCCTGTCGTATTCACTCGACGCCGCCTGCCTGCTGTCGTTTCCGCGTCGGGATCTGACGGCCGAGGAGGCCGAGTCCGCCAGCCACGGCCGCGCGCTGGCCCCCGCCGGGATCCCGGGCGTCTACGCGGCCACCGCCACCGACGGGCGCGTCATCGCGTTGTTGCTGGACGAGCCGAAACGCACGAAATCCGTCGTGGTGTTGCGTCCAGCCACCCTGTAGCCCCTGTTCGGCGCATACTGAGAGCCCCGTTCAGATGGGAGCCACGACATGTCCCCGTACAAAGCTCTCCAGATCGTTCTCGCCGTGTTCGGCATCGTCGCCATCTGCCTGTATCCGCTGGCCGCGCTGTGGCCCTCGGGGTGGGCCTGGCATTCGGGGCCGCCGCATCACTCCGACTACTTCATGATGATCGTCGGCCTGTACGTCACGCTCGGGGTTTTTCTGTTGATCGCCGCGCGTAACCCCAGGGACCATCTCAGCCTGATCTGGTTCGCCGTGTGGTCCAGCGTCGTGCACGCGGTGATCATGGCAGTGCAGTCGTTTACCAGCGAGCACCAGATGGGCCATCTGGTCGGCGACGTGCCCGCCCTATTGGTGGCGGCGATCGCGGTGGCGGTGCTGGTGCGGGCTTCCGGCGTCACCCGGTCCGAGCCCGCAGCCGTGAGTCCCGGCTAGCCGATCACCCAGATCGCTTCCGCGGCTGGGCTGCCCAACTCCACCGTGGCGCCCGGTTCGTTCTCGGCGGCGTCGGCGGACTTGACCGCCACCGAGATCATGCCCGCGAAGTCACGGCGGGCCAGCACCTGCAACCGCGAGTCCAGCGCGATGCCCACGCTGTCGAAGTACCGCAGCATCTCGGGGTCGGCGTCGGAGATTCGCGCGATCGTGCCGGTGTCACCGTCGCTGCACTCCGACAGTTGCCGCGCGTCCGGTGTAGGGACCCGACCGTCGGGGGCAGGGATCGGATCGCCGTGCGGATCGCGGGTGGGATAGCCGAGCTTGGCGTCGATGCGGTCGAGCATTCGGTCCGAGACCGCATGCTCGAGCACCTCGGCCTCGTCGTGCACCTCGTCCCAGCTGTAGCCGAGTTCGCGCACCAGGAACGTCTCCATCAGCCGGTGCCTGCGCACCATCGCCAACGCGGCGGCCCGGCCGGAGTCGGTCAACGTCACCCCGCCGTACTTCTCGTGGTTGACCAGCCCCTGATCGGCGAGCTTGCGGATGGACTCCGAGGCCGTGCTGGCCGACACCCCAATCCGCTCGGCCAACACCTTGGTGCTGACCTTTTCCAGCGACCACTCCTGGACGGTCCAGATGACTTTCAGATAGTCCTGGGCCACCGTCGTCAGGTCCTGCGCATCGCCGGCAACGCTCACAGCTCAAAGTTTAGGCAATCGTCACCTAAACCGGGGATCTCGCGGAGCCGGGCCGCGCGCCGCGCCGTAGGCTAGCCACTGTGCAGCGCTGGCGCGGACAGGAGGAGATCCCCACCGATTGGGGCCGATGCGTTATCACGATCGGTGTTTTCGACGGTGTGCATCGCGGTCACCAAGAGCTGATCAGCCGGGCGGTGAAGGCCGGCCACGCCCGTGGCGTGCCGACGGTGGTGATGACGTTCGATCCCCATCCGATGGAGGTCGTATTCCCCGGCAGCCATCCCGCCCAGCTGACCACGCTGACCCGGCGCGCCGAACTGGTCGAGGAGCTCGGCGTCGACGTGTTCCTGGTGATGCCGTTCACCGCCGACTTCATGAAGCTGACCCCGGAGCGCTACATCCACGAACTGCTCGTCGAACGCCTGCATGTCGTGGAGGTCGTGGTGGGGGAGAACTTCACATTCGGCAAGAAGGCCGCGGGCAACGTCGAGCTGCTGCGCAAGGCCGGCGAGCGGTTCGGCTTTTCCGTCGAGAACATGTCGCTGGTCTCCGAGGTGACCGAACACTCCCACGATGAGGCCGTCACGTACTCGTCGACCTACATCCGGTCCTGCGTGGACGCCGGTGACGTGGTGGCCGCCGCCGAGGCGCTCGGCAGGCCGCACCGCGTCGAGGGCGTGGTGGTCCGGGGCGACGGCCGCGGCAAGGTGCTCGGTTTTCCGACGGCCAACGTCGCGCCGCCGATGTATGCGGCGATCCCCGCCGACGGGGTGTACGCGGCGTGGTTCACCGTCCTGGGTTACGGCCCGATCGCCGGCTCGGTCATTCCGGGGGAGCGCTACCAGGCCGCGGTGTCGGTGGGCACCAACCCCACGTTCTCCGGACGCACCCGCACCGTGGAGGCGTTCGTCCTCGACACCGAGGCCGATCTGTACGGCCAGCACGTCGCGCTGGACTTCGTCGCGCGCATCCGCGGGCAGGAGAAGTTCGCCGACGTCGACGACCTCATCGAGGCGATGGGCGCCGACACCGAGCGGGCACGGTCGATCCTGGGCCGGTGAACCACGGCGGATTTCGTGGCAGAACCCGCCCGCTGCTAAACTCCACAGCCGGCCCGGATGTGCTGCAGTTCGCGGTGGCCACCCGGAAGAAATTTGTCGCGGACCGATGGAATTGGAGTTACTTCGTGGCGCTCACCGCCGAAGAGAAGAAAGAAATCCTGGCCTCCTACGGCTTGCATGAGGCTGATACCGGCTCGCCGGAGGCCCAGGTCGCGCTGCTGACCAAGCGGATCATCGACCTGACCGAGCACCTCAAGGTGCACAAGCACGACCACCACTCCCGCCGTGGGCTGCTGCTGCTGGTCGGCCGCAGGCGCCGGCTGCTCAAGTACGTCGCACAGGTCGACGTGGAGCGCTACCGCTCGTTGATCGAACGTCTGGGCCTGCGGCGCTGACGTCGTCTGCAGTGGGGTCGGCCCCGTACCTGCTGCAATGTACGATGGATGAGTTCACCAGCCATTCCGGCTCGAACGTCCGGGTGCGGTTTTCGCAGTTCCGCAAGAACCGCTCCCGCGCGTCATATCGGGAACCCGCCTAGATCGGGCGGTCTTCGGTAGTGGCTGCCGGGTTTCCCGTTTCGGGACCGAACCGGCAGCTTCGATCGATGGCCGTAGCCGCATCCAGGCCGGTGGTTCCTACGCTGTGACGACGCGAAACAGCAGAAGACGAATCCAGAGAGGCCATACGGACGCATATGTCTGTAGTTGAAATCGAAGACGGCGTATTCGAATCCACCGCCGTGATCGACAACGGGAGCTTCGGCACCCGCACCATCCGTTTTGAAACCGGCCGGCTGGCCCAGCAGGCCGCCGGCTCCGCCGTCGCCTACCTCGACGACGAGACCATGCTGCTGTCGGCGACCAGCGCCAGCAAGAACCCGAAGGACCACTTCGACTTCTTCCCGCTGACCGTCGACGTCGAAGAGCGCATGTATGCCGCCGGCCGCATCCCCGGCTCGTTCTTCCGCCGCGAGGGCCGTCCGTCCACCGACGCGATCCTGACCTGCCGGCTGATCGACCGTCCGCTGCGGCCGTCGTTCGTCGACGGTCTGCGCAACGAGATCCAGGTCGTCGTCACGGTGATGTCGCTGGATCCCAACCAGCTCTACGACGTCGTGGCGATCAACGCCGCATCGATCTCCACCCAGCTGGCCGGGCTGCCGTTCTCCGGCCCCATCGGCGCTGTGCGGGTGGCGCTGATAGACGGCACCTGGGTGGCGTTCCCGTCCGTCGAGCAGCTCGAGCGTGCGGTGTTCGACATGGTCGTCGCCGGCCGTGTCGTCGCCGGTAGCGACGGGCAGGACGACGAGGTCGCGATCATGATGGTCGAGGCCGAAGCCACCGACAACGTCATAGAACTCGTCGAGGGGGGAGCGCAGGCGCCGACGGAAACCGTTGTCGCCGAAGGGCTCGAGGCTGCCAAACCGTTCATCAGTACGCTGGTGCGCGCTCAGCAGGAGCTGGCCGAACGCGCCGCCAAGCCGGTCGCTGAATACCCGGTGTTCCCCGAGTACGAGGACGACGTCTACTACGCCGTCGCCTCGGTGGCCAACGACGCGCTCGCCGAAGCGCTGACCATCGCCGGTAAGCAGGAGCGCAACGACCGCACCGACGAGATCAAGGTCGAGGTGCTCGACCGGCTGGCCGAACAGTACGCCGGCCGCGAGAAGGAGATCGGCGCGGCGTTCCGGTCGCTGACCAAGAAGCTTGTGCGCCAACGCATCCTGACCGATCATTTCCGCATCGACGGCCGCGGCATTTCCGATATCCGCGCGTTGAGCGCCGAGGTGGCCGTGGTGCCCCGCGCGCACGGCAGCGCGCTGTTCGAGCGCGGTGAGACGCAGATCCTCGGCATCACCACGCTGGACATGATGAAGATGGCCCAGCAGATCGACTCGCTGGGACCTGAAACTTCCAAGCGCTACATGCACCACTACAACTTCCCGCCGTACTCGACCGGTGAGACCGGCCGGGTCGGCTCGCCCAAGCGCCGCGAGATCGGCCACGGCGCGCTGGCCGAGCGGGCGCTGATGCCGGTGCTGCCCAGCATCGAGGAGTTCCCGTACTCGATCCGCCAGGTCTCAGAGGCGTTGAGCTCCAACGGCTCCACGTCGATGGGCTCGGTGTGCGCGTCGACGCTGGCGCTGCTCAACGCCGGTGTGCCGCTGAAGGCGCCGGTCGCCGGCATCGCGATGGGCCTGGTGTCTGACGACATTGAAGTGGACGGCAAAGTCGAACGCCGCTTCGTCGCGCTGACCGACATCCTCGGCGCCGAGGACGCATTCGGCGACATGGACTTCAAGGTGGCTGGCACCAAGGAGTTCGTCACCGCGCTGCAGCTCGACACCAAGCTCGACGGCATCCCGTCGCAGGTGCTCGCCGGAGCGCTGGCGCAGGCCAAGGACGCGCGGCTGACCATCCTCGAGGTGATGAACGAGGCGATCGACGGGCCCGATGAGATGAGCCCGTACGCGCCGCGGATCACCACGATCAAGGTGCCGGTGGACAAGATCGGCGAGGTGATCGGGCCCAAGGGCAAGGTCATCAACCAGATCACCGAGGACACCGGTGCGCAGATCTCCATCGAGGACGACGGCACCGTGTTCGTCGGGGCCACCGACGGCCCGTCGGCGCAGGCCGCGATCGACAAGATCAACGCGATCGCCAACCCGCAGCTGCCCAAGATCAACGAGCGTTTCCTCGGAACCGTCGTCAAGACAACCGATTTCGGCGCATTCGTATCGTTGCTGCCGGGCCGTGACGGGTTGGTGCACATCTCCAAGCTCGGTCGCGGCAAGCGCATCGGCAAGGTCGAAGACGTCGTCAAGGTCGGCGACAAGCTGCGCGTGGAGATCGCCGACATCGACAACCGCGGCAAGATCTCGCTGGTCCTCGTCGACGACGACGCACCGGCTGATTCCGACTCGGAGACCGCGTCGGCAGATGCCGCCACAGGCAGCAGCTAGGGCGTTGCGCCGCGCCGGAGATGACGCGCAGTCATCGGCCCGGGACCTCACGACATCGTCGCCCGCCCGCCCCCCGATGGTGCGGCGCACGCTGTTGCCGGGCGGCTTGCGGGTGGTCACCGAGTACCTCCCGTCGGTGCATTCGGCATCGGTCGGGGTGTGGGTCGACGTCGGCTCCCGAGACGAGGGACCGACCGTCGCCGGCGCCGCGCACTTCCTGGAGCACCTGCTGTTCAAGTCGACGCCGACGCGCACGGCGGTGGACATCGCCCAGGCCATGGACGCCGTCGGGGGAGAGCTGAACGCGTTCACCGCCCGCGAGCACACCTGCTACTACGCGCACGTGCTCAACACCGACCTGGAGTTGGCCGTGGACCTGGTCGCCGATGTGGTGCTGCGCGGCCGCTGCGCGCACGACGACGTCGAGGTCGAACGCGATGTGGTGCTCGAGGAGATCGCGATGCGCGATGACGACCCCGAAGACACGCTCGGCGACGTATTCCTGGCGGCGATGTTCGGTGCGCATCCGGTCGGCCGCCCGGTCATCGGCAGCGTGGATTCCGTCGCGGCGATGACCCGCGGGCAGCTGCACTCATTCCACGTGCGCCGCTACACCCCGCAACGCATGGTGGTCGCGGTCGCCGGAAACGTCGACCACGACGATGTCGTCGCGCTGGTACGGGAGTACTTCGGGCCGCGGCTGATCTCCGGGCGAAAACCGACACCGCCGCGCAAGGGCACCGGCCGGGTGGGCGGGCAGCCGAGCCTGCAAGTGGTCAACCGCGACTCCGAGCAGACTCATCTGTCGCTGGGCGTGCGGACACCGGGACGTCACTGGGAGCATCGCTGGGCGCTGGCGGTGCTCAACAACGCGCTCGGCGGCGGCCTCAGTTCGCGGCTGTTCCAAGAGATCCGGGAGGCCCGCGGGCTGGCGTACTCGGTGTACTCGACCGTCGACACCTTCTCCGACAGCGGTGCGCTGTCCATCTACACCGCATGCTCACCCGAGCGCTTCGACGACGTGGTCACGGTGACCACCGACGTGCTGGCGAGCGTGGCGCGCGACGGCCTCACCGAAGCGGAGTGCCGCATCTCGAAGGGCTCGCTGCGGGGCGGACTGGTGCTGGGGCTGGAGGACTCGGGTTCGCGGATGAACCGTATCGGCCGCAGCGAGTTGAACTTCGGCGAACACCGCACCATCGAGCACACCCTCGCCAAGATCGAAGCCGTGTCCCTCGATGAGGTGAACGCGGTGGCGCGCCGCTTGCTGACCAGGCCCTACGGTGGCGCCGTGCTGGGCCCGCAACATTCGAAAAGCTCGCTACCGCAGCCGCTTCGGGCGATAGCAGGCTGACGCAACCGACTCGCCTGTTCCCGACGTCGCGCTGGAAGTGAATCTGGTATAGCCGTGTCACTTCCTGCGAAGCTGCGCTCCGCAAATTATCCACTATTTAGTGGATAATTGACGCATATTGCTGACTAAGTGAATTACCGCTAGTCTCTGCGGGGAAGATCCACGGTCAGGAGCCTTGATGGGAAATCGCGTACTTGTCGCCGGCGTCGGGATGATTCCGTTTCGCACACCCCGCACCACCGATACCTACGATGTGATGGGAGAACAGGCCACCCGCGCGGCGTTGGCCGACGCGGGAGTTGCCTACCAAGCGGTCCAACAAGCCTACGTCGGGTACGTCTACGGCGACTCGACATCGGGACAAGCCGCGCTGTACCGGTTGGGCACCACCGGCATTCCCGTCGTCAACGTCAACAACAACTGCGCCACTGGTTCCTCGGCTCTGTTCCTGGCGCGTCAAGCCATCGAACATGGCGTCGCCGATGTCGTCCTCGCGCTGGGGTTCGAGCAGATGCGCCACGGTGCGCTGGAGATGGCCTACACCGACAGGCCGACACCGTTCGACAGTTTCTCCGAGGTCGTGCACGGAATCCAAGGTGAAAGCGATGCCCCTTTCGCCGCACAGTATTTCGGCGGCGCCGGCCGGGAGTACTGCCAGCGACACGGCATGGACGAGGAGGTTTTCGCCCGAATAGCGGTCAAGGCGCGCAAGCACGCGGCGTACAATCGGTACGCCGTGTTCCGCGACCCGGTCACGGTCGAGGAGGTGCTGGCCGCACCGACGATCTACGGCCCGCTGACCCGTCTGCAGTGCTGTCCGCCGACATGCGGTGCCGCCGCGGCGATTCTGGTGAGCGAGAGCTATGCGAAGAAGTTCGACATCGCCGCCACGGTCGCAGTGCGCGCCCAGGCGATGAGCACCGATTCAGCCTCGAGCTTCGCAGAACGGTCGATGATCAAGATCGTCGGCTATGACATGACCAAAGCCGCGGCGCAGCAGGTATACGACGCGGCCGGTGTTGGACCCGAGGATATCGGAGTGGTCGAATTGCATGACTGCTTCACTACCAACGAACTGCTCAGCTATGAGGCACTCGGCCTCACGCCCGAGGGCACCGCCGAGAAGTTCATCGCCGACGGCGACAACACCTATGGCGGCCGGGTCGTCACCAACCCGTCCGGAGGACTGCTGTCCAAGGGGCACCCGCTGGGCGCCACCGGGTTGGCGCAGTGCGCGGAGTTGGTGTGGCAGTTGCGTGGAACGGCAGGCGCACGGCAGGTCGACGGAGTCGGACTTGCGTTGCAACACAACATCGGTTTAGGTGGCGCGGCCGTTGTAAGCCTGTACGAGAAGGTGACCTGACGTGGCCGTCGACCCGACCGTGACGGGCACTGAACTGCCCCCAACCGAACTGGCTCTCGACGCCGGACGGCTGAAGTTCTTCGCCAAGGCGATCGGCGAAGCCAACCCGATCTACATCGACGAACAGCTGGCGAAGGCGGCCGGGCACCCCGGGCTTCCTGCGCCACCGACGTTTCTGTTCGCCATCGAGCTCGAGCGGCCCGACCCGTTCGACTGGGTCAGCGAGCTGGGAATCGACCTTCGCCGGGTGCTGCACGGCGAACAGCGGTTCGTCTACCACTCGCTCGCCTATGCCGGGGATGTCGTGACGGCCAGGCCCAAGATCGTCGACGTCTACAGCAAGAAAGGTGGTGCCCTGGAGTTCGTGGTCAAGGACACTACCGTCCTCCGTCACGACGGCAGCACGGTAGCAGACCTCAAATCTGTTCTGGTCGTTCAGAACCCGGAGGTCATGAAATGACGGTCGAATCGTTCGTTCCTCAGGTCGGCGCCGAACTTCCTCCATTGCAACTCGGAGCTGTCAGCCGGACGACGCTGGCATTGTTCGCCGGGGCCTCCGGCGACCACAACCCGATGCACATCGATATCGACGTCGCGAAGTCGGCGGGCCTGCCGGACGTTTTCGCCCACGGCATGCTCTCGATGGCCTATCTGGCCCGGCTGCTGACCGGCTGGGTAGAACCGGCAGCCATCCGGTCCTACGGGGTCCGGTTCTGCGCGATCACGCCGGTAAACGCCGAGCCGACCGCCCGCGGACGCGTCGTTTCCGTCGACATGGTCGACGGGGAACGCCGGGTCACCCTTGCGTTGTCGGTCACGCTGGCCGATGGCACCGAGACGCTATCCGGCGACGCCGTTGTGGCGATCTGAGAACAACTGTAGGAGCACAAGATGGGAACTCTGAGCGGCAAGGTGGCCATCGTCACCGGAGCCGGTCGCGGCATCGGCAACTGCATCGCACTGAAGCTGGCGACCGAGGGCGCCGCCGTCGTTGTCAACGACCTCGACGAAGACCCCGCCGCCGAGACCGCCCGCGCGATCGAGCGCATAGGCGGTAGGGCGGTGCCGGTACCGGGCAGCGTCACCGACGACGGTTTCGCCGAGACGTTCATCAACGCCGCGGTGGACGCTTTCGGCGGCCTGGACATCATCGTCAACAACGCGGGCTACACCTGGGATTCGGTAATCCAGAAGATGACCGATGAACAGTGGGACGCCGTCCTCGACGTTCATCTGAAGGCGCCGTTCCGGATTCTGCGCGCAGCCCAGCCCGTGATCTCGCAACTCGTGAAATCAGCGAAGGCGGAACGTATCGCGGTGCCCTGCCGCAAAGTCGTCAATATCTCCTCGGTCGCTGGTCTGGGCGGCAATCCCGGCCAGGCCAACTATGCCGCGGCCAAAGCCGGCGTCGCCGGCCTGACCAAGACTATCGCCAAGGAGTGGGGCCGTTACAACGTCACGGTGAACACCGTTGCGTTCGGGCTGATCCGGACCAGGCTCACCGATACACCTGCCCACGGTGACGGCAGCATCGACGTTGCAGGGCGGACAATCAAGGTCGGAGTCAACCCGAACCTGCTGGCGGTGATGGAGCAGTCGATCCCTCTGGGCCGCAGCGGGAGCCCGGAAGAGGCCGCAGGCGCGGTCTACCTGCTGTGCACACCGGAGTCCGACTATGTCAGCGGGCAGACGTTGGTCTGTGCCGGCGGGTTCAACATCTGACCGTGGTGCACATCGGTATTCACGGCGGCATCGCCACAATCACGTTGCAGCGACCGCACCGACTCAACGCGTTGACGTGGACGGTCATGGACGACATCCGCACCGCTGTAGGCGACCTCACGGCCAGCGACGAGGTGGGCGCATTGGTGATCACCGGCGCGGGCCGAGGCTTCTCGGCCGGGATGGACCTGATCGATCTGGACGCCGATGTCGGTGAGCTCGCGGCAGCTGTAGAGCGCGGGATGTCAGCGAGCCTGAACCCGATGTGTCGTGCCATCCTCGATGCACCCGTACCCGTACTGGTCGCAGTGAACGGACCGTGTGCAGGCGGAGGCGTGGGCCTGGCCCTGCTCGCCGACATCACGATCGCCGCGCAATCGGCGTACTTTCTGGTCCCGCAGGTGCATTCCCTGGGCATCGTGCCCGACGCCGGTTCGACCTGGATAATGCCCCGGCTGGTGGGCCGGGCCCGGGCGCTCGGCATGTCGCTTACCGGCGGCCGAATCGATGCTGAACAGGCTGAGCGCTGGGGCTTGATCTGGCGGTGGGTACCCGACGATGAACTCCTGAACCAGGCCTATACGCTCGCCGGTGATTTGGCCCGAAACCGCTATCCCGTCGTGGCAACCCGCGAGCTGATCGACAACGCCGTGACATCGAACCTCGCAGATCAGTTGCTCGCCGAGACACGTGCACAGTCGTTCGCCCTACGCGATCGCGGCGCGGTCGAGAAGATCAGGCGGTTTGCGACCGGCTCGTGACTGGTACGGGTCGGCGGCGCACCGGATACGATCGGCCGCGGTGCGCCAAGGGGTGCCAGCCGAATGACGAGGTAGATGAATGGTGACAGGGCCGGACGGACCGCCGGCGGATCCTCCAGTGCGGGGTACCCGCCCGGCCAATCGCCGCCGCCTCATCATCGTTGCGGCTACAGACCTGTTCTACTGCAACGGGTATACACAAGTTTCGATGAAGGAGATCGCCGAAAGGGTCGCGATCGGACCGTCGGCCCTGTATCGGCATTTTTCCAACAAAGAGGATCTGCTTTACGCCGTCGTGGCGGATGCGCTTGGCGTCGTTGATGCGCTCCTGGACCGCCTGCTGGCCGATCCGGCCACCGAGCCGATTGCCGCGATTGCCGAAACCATGTTGGAGCACCGCGCTATCGGGGCCCTCTGGCACGCTGAGTCACGCCACCTGTCGCCTGAGGCCAACGCCGCTCTGCGGCACCGGTTACGCGATATCGGGACCCGGCTGGCACAACTGGTGGCGCGGCAACGTCGCGGCGTTGACGACACAGTCGCCGACCTGCTCGCATGGTGCATTCTGGCGGTGGCCACCAGCGTGTCCTTCCACAGCCTGAGTCTGCCGACAGATCGGTTCGTGCGGTTGATGACGGAGATGATGCACTCGGTGATCCGGGTGATCGTGCCCCGGTTGCGGCGCGCACCTGTGCGGACCGGTGATAGCACAGCCGGCTGGTCACCGAGCCGGCGCGAAGAGATACTGAACGCGGCGATGAAGCTGTTTGCGCGCAACGGTTTTGCCAGCGTTGGCATCGACGATATCGGGGCCAGCGTCGGCATCGCCGGGCCCAGTGTCTACAACCATTTTGCTGCCAAGGAAGACATCCTCGCGACGGCGATATCGCGGGGACGCGAACTGCTGCATGCGGATATGCGTCGACAGGTTGCGCGGGCGGCCGGCCCACGGGATGCGCTGGAGCGATTGCTGGCCGGCTACGCCGAATACGTCTTCGAAACCCCTGAAGCCATTGCCCTGCTCATTTCGGAGGTAGGTCAGCTTCCGGCCGAGGAACAACACCGGGCCCGTGCGGCGCAGCACGAATACATCGCCGAGTGGGTGCACATGCTCCGTCAAGTCGAACCGGGGTGGGACCCGATTCAGTGCCGGATCAGGGTGCAGGCGGCACTCGGGGTGATCAACGACGTGGCGGCCACACCGCACCTGCGCGTCTTCGCCAATGTCGACGCTGCCGCCCTTGCGGTCAGCGCTGCGGTGCTGGGTTTCGGCTGACCACCGTCGGACCGCTTGTGCCGTTGACCAAACTATTCGAGATTCGCTGGCAGGTTGCAACTTTGGGCTTTTGCGGCCCCTCCGAACTCCTATGCTCGGCGGTGAACCTGTGCCATCGGCTGAAAGGCCAAGCAATGTACCTGACCCAAGGATTGCATCGAGGGGTGCAACAAAGCCCTGATGCGGTCATGACGATCTGTGGCGGACGCGAGCAGACATTTCGCGCCGTTGCCGAGCGGGTGGCCAGACTGGCCGGTGGGCTTCGCAGCCTGGGCGTGGGTACCGGTGATCGAGTCGCCATGCTGTCGATGAACTCGGATCGCTACCACGAATACCTGCTCGCGGTGCCGTGGGCCGATGCCGTGCTCGCCCCACTGAACATCCGATGGAGCGCCGGCGAAATCAGCTACGCCCTCCGCGATTCCGGCGCTGTCGTGCTGATCGTGGACGAGGCGCACCGCGATATGCTTGCCGAGATCCGAACGACCTGCGAGCAGATGCCGGCGGTGATCTACACCGGTGACGGCCCACCGCCCGATGATGCGGTGGATTACGAGCAGCTGATCGCCAACGCGCAGGCCACATCCGATGCCAGGCGAGGCGGCGACGCGCTGGCGGGGCTGTTCTACACGGGCGGGACCACCGGAGACCCCAAGGGGGTGATGCTGTCACATGCCGCGATGGTGACCTCCTGGCTGGGCGCTGTGGCCTCCGGCTACCTGTTCGAACCGCAGCGCGAAACCCGTTACCTGCATGCCGCGCCGATGTTTCACCTCGCCGACCTCGCCGCCTGGGGTGCGGCCACACTGCTCGGCGGAACGCATGTGATGGTCCCGCGCTTTGATCCGGCCACGGTGTTGGCCACCATCGAGAACCGGCGCGTCACCGATGTCGCGTTGGTACCGACCATGCTGCAGGCGCTCATCGACCATCCCGACCTTGGTACCTACAATCTGTCGAGCCTGCGCGCCATTTTGTACGGTGCCTCGCCGATCCCGCAGGCATTGCTCGAACGCGCCACGGCTGCCCTGCCCCAGACTTCCTTCACCCAGGCCTACGGAATGACCGAACTGGCGCCGATCGCGACGATGCTGGGACCCGGGGACCACACCGACAGACACCTGCTGCGTTCGGCCGGCCGCGCGGTGCCCAACTGTGAGGTGCGCATCGTCGATAACGAAGGCACGGAAGTGCCGCTGGGCGCGGTCGGTGAAATCGTCGTGCGCGGCGGCAATGTGATGACCGGCTATTGGAACAAACCCGATCAGACGGCCGCAGCCCTGCGTGATGGCTGGATGCGCACCGGCGACGGCGGATACATGGATGGTGAGGGCTATGTGTTCATCGTGGACCGAATGAAGGACATGATCGTCACGGGCGGCGAGAACGTGTACTCGGTCGAGGTGGAAGACGCCGTCGCACACAATCCGGCGGTGGCGCAGTGCGCGGTCATCGGGGTGCCCGACCCGGGTTGGGGCGAACGGGTGCACGCTGTAATCGTGCTGCAACCCGGCGTGCGCACGTCGGGCGACGAAATCCGCGAACACGCCAAGCGCCACATCGCCGGATACAAGGCGCCGCGCAGCGTCGAGTTCGTCGACGCGCTGCCCGTCTCCGGAGCCGGAAAAGTCCTCAAACGTGAGCTGCGCAAGCGGTATTGGGCAGGGCACGATGTGCAGGTTCAGTAGCCGCCCGGCGGATCGGCCGGCAGCATTTCATCGCCGAATGTTGTGGTGAGCAGCAGGGCCACCTCGACATCGAGCCGTCGATCTTCCAGCGGATGGCCCAAGAGCGCCTCGATCCGCTGCAGCCGGTACAGCACGGTATTGCGGTGCATGAACAGTCGTTCGCTGGCTCGGCGGGTGTTGCCGCCCTCCTGCAAGAACACCCAAAGCGTTTCCCGCAACTGCTCGGCGGTGCTCGTCCTAGCCGCAAGTTCGCCGAGCGTCCTGGCCACGAACCGTCGGGCCTCATCTTGATCATGGGCGAGCAATGCGACGGTCGCGACGTCGGCGTGCAACGTGACCCGCGGTGGTGCCGGCATCCGGGACGCGACGCGACGCGTGCGCAATGCCTGCTCATGGCTGATCCGGAAGCCGTCGTCGCTGTGCGCGGTCTGACCGACCGCGATCAGGACGTCGGGATGTGGCAGCTTGTCTGCCCCGGCGGCGAGCCGAGCGTGGTCCAATTCGCCGGCGATCCACGCCCACATGGCGCAAGTGCCCACGGGCAGCATCAGCATCCGCGATGCGCCGGCCGCGGACATGATCGAAGTGAGGCAAACGTCCAGCGCCGCGAGTTGCTGCTCGACCTCACCGTGTGAAGGCATCCACGCGATCAGGGCGGTCTGTGGCGCACGCAGGTCGTGATCGAGTTGATGGCTGGCGTGATCGACGGGTATCCGATCACCGCGCAGCAGCCGCTCGACCAGTGCGGCGCGACGCGCCGCCGCTCCTCGCAACCAACGATCACGTTCCCGTTCGTAATCGGAGACCAACTGTGTGACAACGCGGTCGAGATACACGTTCAGCTGATCGAAGCTGCGGTGGATCGCTTCAATGAAAACGTCTTGTTCGGTGAGCCGTTCGGCGAGGACATCCATCCAAAGCCGGGAGAACAGGGTCTGGCCAACCCGGTAGGACTGGATCAGGGATTCGAGTGGCAATTGGCGACGCGCGACGGTGGAGGCGAACGCGGTGACCTCCGGGCGGATCGCCACCTCTTCCGCCACGTTCTCCGAACGGAACACCGAAAGCATCGCGGCGACATTGCCATAGGCGCTGGCCTCGACGTCACGCACCAGATCGTCGTCCTCGAAGAACTCGGGAACCGACCCGGCGAGCTGCTCGCTGAGTGTCACGGCGACGTCGTCAAGCCGCGCACCCAGATCATGCGCACACTCGATGATCGCATCATGGGCGGTGAGCGGATCGACCACCGAGACGATGCTACCGGTCACGGTATCGGTGCGGGCGAGCCGTTGTCGCGCCGGTCACCGTACGGGTACCAATCCGGGCGGGCGGGACGCCGAACCGGCGCTGTCCGAGCCGAGCCGACGCGCACGGCGTCGTCCGGCCCGCATCTCGCGTCGCAAGGTCTTGAGGTAGTGGTTGTGATCCACCTGAACCGTATGGCGGGTGGAAGCGACGAAGCGCTTAGCGAGCCAACGTTGATCGGCGTCGATCGCACGGTTCATCGCATCGCGGTCTGGCAGCGCGGAGCGCCCAGCCAGTAGTTCGCCGATCCACTTGCCCTGCAGTTCAGCCAGGGGTTGAATGGCGCCGAGCGGCTGGCAGAGGCCGACGAAGAAGACGCCGGGCCGGTCCGGATGCACCACGCGTTGATACAACGCGATCTGGTTGTCGGGGGCGCAAATGTAAGACTCGTCGAAGAACGGAAACGTGATCTTGTACCCGGTAGCGCACACGATCACGTCGGCTTCCACCAGCGAGCCGTCGACGAACCGGACACGGTCGCCGAGTAGTTCGGCGATCTGTGGTTTGGGTGTTATCCGGCCCAGCCGCAACTCGTCCATGACGGATGCCGACATGGTGGGGTGAGCGTCGCCGAAGGCGTGATCCGGCACCGGCAGCCCGCAGTCTTGGCTGCGGCCGTTGGCCAGTCGCATCAACGCTCCCAGCATCATGCGACCGGGTTTGTGCGAGGCCGAGTTCAGCAGCCAGTTCGGCGGTGCCATCCCGAAGACATACTTGGGCATGATGTGCGCGCCGCGTCGAACTGAAAGGTATGTTTCGTCGGCCATATGGGCAGCTTCGGTCGCGATATCGACTGCGCTGTTGCCGATTCCGACCACCACCACGCGCTTACCGGCGAGAAACGCCGCATCACGGTAGTCCCGCGAGTGCATCAGGACGCCGTCGAATGTTCCGGGGAACATCGGCTCCGGCATGCGTCTGTCCCAGTGATGACCGTTTGCCACAAGCACGGCGTCGTAGTTCTCGGTGCGGCCGTCGGCCAGTCGTACCGAGAAGCCACTTCCGGGGGCAGGTGACACGTTGCTCACCTCGGTCTGGAACCGAATGTGTGGGTGGATCCCGAAGTGTCGCGCATAGTCGTCGAAGTACCGGGCGAAGTCCCAGTGGCTGGGGTAGGCAGGCAGGTGGTCCGACATCGGAAAATCGTGATAGCCCATATACGTTTTGGGAGCATTGGAGCTCAGCGTGCGATACGCGGCCGCGGTACCGCTGGGATTGTCGAAGACCCACAGGCCGCCGACCCGGTCGCTCTTTTCATAGCAATCGAAATCGATCCCGGCACCCTTCAGCCCGACGCACGCGGCCAGACCAGCCGATCCGGCGCCAATCACGCAGGCGCGGGTGGGAGGCTTGACAACGGTCATGATGCGGTCCTTTCCACAAGCGATGACAGGAACGAGATCTGGTGGTTGACAACGGATTCAAATGCCAGACCACGGTCATAGACGTCGAAATGGCCGACAGCTGGGTACTCGTGCACCACTGCGCGGGCGCGCTGGGCCGCGGCGCGGGCGAGATCGGCCGGGGCGTTGCGGTCTGCCGCAGCGATCTGCACCAGCATCGGGCAGCTAATGCGGTCGGCGCGCCGGGCCGGCCGGTAACCGGGAACGGCCAGCAGCATTCGCGCAGCGAACTCGTTGCGCCACAGCGGCGCGTCTGCGGCAGCCGCCAGGTACCCCGGTAGCGCGTCGGACGTGGTGAGCATCGCCGCGCTGCCGGGCGGTCCCACGGCGGGCAGCAGCACGGGCGAACGCCCGGTGCGGGCGCCGATCGAGTCACGTACCGCGGCCGCGGTGAGCTGCACCGCCGCCCTCGGCGGAATCTCTCGGCGCATCCGCAGCAGGGTCGCGAGCCCGTCGACGATCGGAGTCAGCGCGACCGCTGCGACCAGGTCACGTCGTTCGGCCGCCACGGCGAACACGTGTCCACCCGACAGCGACGTGCCCCAGATCGCGACACCGTCCACGTGTGGCAGCTCGCGTGCCGCGGCGACGGCGGCGTGGTAGTCGCGACGTTGGCCGGCGAAGTCGATGACCTGGCGCGCGCGGCCGCCGGATGCGCCGAAGCCGCGGTAATCGAAGCACAGGGCATCGATGCCGGCACCCGCGAAGCGTTCGCCGAAACCCACCAGACCCGCGTCTCGGGTTCCGCAGAACCCGTGCGCCATTACCACGCATGGTCGAGGATGGATGCCGTCGGCGGCGTAATGCCATGCCGCAATTTTGGTTTCGTCGACGGACAGTTCGAGCTCGATCCGCTTCATCGCCGGGCCTGGGGAGTGTTGGAACCTGGTGCGTCGAGGAACCGGCGATAGGCGGTGGCGAACTCGGGAGTGTCGATGCACAGCAGTTGCGCATCGAGTTCATCGTCGAGCGTGTCGTCCCACGTCGGCCGGGCGGCTCGGTCGATGATGCGTTTGGCCAGCCCGTTGGCGGTGGTGGAACAGGCCAAAAGTTCGTCGGTCAGTGCGGATGTGGCGGCCGTCAGCTTGGCAGCCGATGTGACGCGGGTGGCGATGCCGAGTCGCCCGGCCCGCGTTCCGTCGATCATCGCCGACGTGAGGATGAGTTCTTTGGCCCGGCCGGCGCCCAACAGCGACACCAGCCGGCCGGTGCCGCCGACATCTGGCACCACACCCATCCGGGTTTCCGGCAGACCCAGCGTCGCGTCCGCGGTGACCACCCGCAGATCGCACGCCAAGGCCAGCTCGAATCCGGCACCGATCGCCCAGCCGTGCACGCTCGCAACCGTCGGTAACGGCAGCCGTTCGAGCCGCTCGTAGGCGGCAACGAAAACGCTGCGAATACGCCGAAGCCCTTCGGCTGTAGCGAGCTTCGCCAGCGTGGCGGCATCGATTCCGGAGCTGAACCCGGGTCCCTCACCGCGAACCACCACGCAGCCGATGCCCGAGGCAGATTCCAGTTCGGCCACGGCCGCATCGAGGTCGTCGACGAGTTCCTCATCGAGTGCGTTGCGGCGCTCCGGGCGGGCGAGCACCAGGTGCGCAACACGACCGTCGCGGTCAATTCGGACAGAGGCCATGAGTGCAGCTAAGCGCCGTCGGCTGGCATGGGCCATGTCGTCCTGCACAGAGATCCACAGCCGTGTTGTGCAGCCTGCGCGAACCTGGCTGTGGGTCTTCCATATGCGCCGCGCATCACCACAATGAGGCTGAGTAGGTGTCCGATCTCGTTTCGTGGCAACCGATCCGGTCGATGAAGGGCAGGCAGATGACAACCCGGTTCCAAGGCAAGGTGGCCTTTGTCACTGGGGCGGCAAGGGGGCAGGGGCGCGCACACGCGGTCCGGTTCGCCGAGGAAGGCGCCGACATCATCGCTGTCGACCTGTGCGAACAGCTCGACAGCGTCGACTATCCAATGGCCACAGTCAACGACCTCGATGAGACGGTCAACCTGGTCGAAAGGACGGGACGTCGTATCGTCGCTGAACGTGCCGACGTCCGCAATGTTCAACGGCTGACAGCAGTGCTGGATGGCGCAGTGGCGGAGTTGGGCCGGATCGACTACGTGCTGGCGAATGCGGGGATCGGGCCGGTCTTCGGAGACAGGTCGCAGCAGCTCAACGCATATCTGCATGCGATCGACGTGATGCTCAACGGCGTTTACTTCACGGTCGAGGCGGCATTGCCGGCCCTGGTGCGACACGGTGACGGCGGCGCCATCGTGATTACCAGTTCGGCAGCGGGACTCAAATCGGTCGGTCCGGGGTACGCGACGAAAAGCCATGGCGGGGCGGGGTATACCGCTGCCAAACACGGCGTTGTGGGTCTGATGCGTTATTACGCAACCACGCTCGCCGAGCACAGTATCCGGGTCAACTCAGTTCACCCGACCGGTGTCGCCACGCCGATGATCATGAACCCTCAGGTCGAGCGGTATATGGTCGAGCACCCCGAAATGGGTGCGGCACTGGAGAACCTGCTACCCACGCCGGTGGTCGAGTGCAGCGATATCACTGAGGCCATGGTGTACCTCTGCTCGGACTCGGGACGGTACATCACCGGTGTGACCCTGCCGGTTGACGCGGGTCTGACGGTCAGGTAGTCATGGTCGCTTCGGTCAACGCGGTCACCGTCCCTATCCGCGCGGCGGGCGGCTTCTTTGCGCTGGCGTTGGACACCCTCCTCCTGACTTTTCAGCGTCCGTTCGCGTGGCGGGAGTTCCTCACGCAGAGTTGGTTCGTCGCCCGAGTGTCCATGCTTCCGACACTGATGCTGTCGATTCCGTTCACGGTGCTGACCGTTTTCACCTTCAACATCCTGTTCGTCGAATTCGGCGCGGGCGACTTCTCCGGGACCGGGGCCGCGTTTGGCGCCGTCACCCAGATCGGACCGATGGTGACCGTACTCGTCGTCGCGGGAGCCGGTGCCACTGCGATGTGTGCCGACCTTGGAGCGCGGACCATCCGCGAGGAACTCGACGCGCTACGGGTGATGGGGGTGAACACGACCCAAGCGTTGGTGGTGCCGCGAGTGCTGGCCGCGACACTCATTGCGCTGTTGTTGTCGTCCCTGGTGGTATTGGTCGGTATTGCCGGCGGATTCGCCTTCTCGGTGTTCTTCCAGCACGTTACCCCCGGGGCGTTCGTCGCCGGACTCACCCTGGTGACCGGGCTGGGAGACGTCATCGTGTCGCTGATCAAGGCCGCGTTGTTCGGGCTCACCGCCGGTCTGATCGCCTGTTACAAAGGTACGTCGGTCGGCGGCGGTCCGGCGGGTGTTGGCAATGCCGTCAATGAGACCGTCGTGTTCTCATTTCTCGCGCTGTTCGTGATCAACGTGGTAGTCACCGCCGTCGGGGTCAAGGTGACGATGTGACCTCCTCGGTGGTGGCGGGTAAGCGCTTTCCCCGCACCGGACATCGACTCCGGAAATGGTCAGCGCGGTGGAACCGGATCGGGGAGCAGGCCGAGTTCTACGGCCGGACTGTGCGCTCGATTATCGAAGCGTTCCGGCATTACAAATGGGAACTTGTCCGCCTGATCGCCCAGATGAGTTTGGGTACCGGTGCGTTGGTGGTCATCGGCGGGACGGTCGCGATCGTCGGGTTTCTGACGCTGTCCACCGGCGCGCTGGTGGCAGTGCAGGGCTACAACCAGTTTGCGCAGGTCGGCGTGGAGGCTTTGACCGGGTTTGCGTCAGCTTTCTTCAACGTTCGACTGATCGCCCCATTGACGGCGGCCATCGCGATGGCGGCCACCATCGGCGCGGGCGCCACCGCGCAGCTAGGCGCGATGCGGATCAATGAAGAGATCGATGCCCTGGAGGTGATGGGTATCCGGTCGATCGCCTATCTAGCGTCCACGCGGGTAGTGGCCGGCGTTGTAGTGGTGATCCCGTTGTACTGCGTGGCGGTGTTGATGTCGTTCTTCGCGGCCCGGTTCGGTACGACCTACATCTACGGTCAATCCACCGGCGTCTACGACCACTACTTCCGAACCTTCCTGATCCCAACAGATCTGATCTGGTCGTTCGTTCAGGCGATTGCGACCGCGGTGGTGATCATGCTGGTGCACACCTATCACGGCTTCAGTGCCTCCGGTGGTCCGGCCGGGGTAGGAGAAGCGGTCGGTAGAGCAACGCGGACGTCGTTGGTGAGCGCGGTGTTCGTGACACTCTTGGTGACTCTGGCCGTCTACGGCCAGACCGGCAACTTCAACCTGGCAGGTTGACGTGATCAGCAACGGACAACGTCGTCTTCACCGCGCTTGGTCGGCCGCGATCCTCGTCGGGACCATCATTGCGGTGACCGTGCTGTCCGGTGCCTCGTTCACCCGGTCGTTCAGGTCCTATGTTCCGGTGACGCTCGTGTCAGACCGTGCCGGTCTGGTGATGGAATCGGGCGGCAAAGTGAAGTTGCGTGGCGTTCAGGTGGGGCGTGTGAAAGCGATCGATGCTGGACGCGATGCGGTGAGCCTGGAACTCGAAATCGACCCAAACCAGATCAGACACATTCCCGCCAACACCGAAGCGCGAATCGCGGCGACCACAACGTTCGGCGCAAAATTCGTCGACCTCGTAATCCCCGCAGATCCGAGTGCCGCTCGACTGTCCGCAGGTGACGTAGTGCGATCGCACAACGTGACGACCGAAGTCAACACCGTCTTCGAGAACCTGGTGGGAGTGGTCCAAAGGGTCGACCCCGCAAAGCTGAACGCGGTGCTCTCGGCGATTGCCGACGGTGTACGCGGTCGCGGTGAAGCGATGGGCCGGACTGTCACCGACGCCGGGGAGGTACTGGCCGCGCTCAACGCGCGCAGTGCCACGATGCAACGAAACTGGCAGGCGCTCAAAGGGTTCAGTGACACCTACGGTGCCGCGAGCCGCGATATTCTCGATATGCTGGCCGCGGTCAGCATCACGAGCTCAACCACGGTTAGCCACGCCGACGCTTTGGACGCATTGCTGCTCAACCTCATCGGCCTGTCTCACAGTGGCACCGCACTGCTCGAGCCGAACAAGGACACGTTGGTGCGGGCCGTAAACGGTTTGGAACCCACCACCGAACTGGTCGCCACCTACAACCCGTCGCTGACATGCCTTCTGGTCGGCGGGAAAACCCTTTTGGACAACGGGTACTACGACATCACCGGGGGTTACAACGGCAAGTCGATCATTGTCGACGCCGCGGTGCTGCTCGGCGACGATCCGTATCGCTATCCCGAAAACTTGCCAATCGTACGGGCCAAGGGCGGGCCGGGCGGAAAACCGGGCTGCGGCTCGCTGCCCGATGTCGCCGAGAACTTCCCGGTGCGAGCGCTGGTGACCAACACGGGGTTTGGAGCAGGTTTGGACCATCGACCCAACCCTGGCATCGGGTTCCCGGGTTGGGCGAACTACTTCCCGGTAACCAGGGGGGTTTCGGAGCCGCCCAGCATCCGGCATCCCGGCGGACCGGCGCCCGGGCCGATGCCAGCTCTCGGACCGCCGGTTGGTGAGCACCCATGAGAGAACACCTACCCGGCGTCGTCTGGCGGCTGTCCGTCTTCGTCGTCGTTGCGTTACTCGGCATGTTCGCGTTGTTGACCATTTTCGCCCAGTTCCGGTTCGAGCGCGCACAGACGTACTACGCCTTATTCACCAACGTGACTGGGCTCAAGAGTGGGAACTTCGTCCGGATTGCCGGGGTCGAAGTCGGCAAGGTCATCGAAATTTCGCTGCGCGACGACGGCATCGTCGAGGTCTCCTTCACCGCCGAAGATTCTGTTGTGTTGACCGAGGGCAGCCGGGTCGTCATTCGCTTCGACGACCTCATCGGGGGCCGCTACGTCGCCCTGGAGGAGGGACCTGGCAACACCGCGAAACTATCGCCCGGCAGCACCATTCCCATCGCCCGAACCGCACCGGCACTCGATCTCGACGCCTTGATCGGTGGCTTTCGCCCGCTGTTCCGAGCGTTGGACCCCGATCAGGTGAACGCGCTGAGCGGTCAGCTCATCCGAGCGTTCCAGGGCGAGGGTGCCACGATCAGTTCGATACTCGGTCAAACCGCCACATTGACCCACACGCTGGCCGACCGTGACGAGCTCATCGGCGAGGTGATCGACAACCTCAACACGGTGCTGGCTTCATTTGCAGCCCAACGCAGTCAATTCGCCAAGGCGGTCGGATCGTTGTCCGAGTTGGTAGAGGTGCTTGCCGACCGCAAAAGGGAGATCGGCGACTGGGTCACCTACGCAAACGCGTCCTCAGCATCGATCGCCGACCTCCTGCACCATGCGCGTCCCCCGCTCCGCAAGGCGCTGCACGAAACCGACCGCACCGCTGGCATCGTGGTCGCCGACCACGACTATGTCGACAATCTGCTGGCGACCCTGCCCGAGACCTATCGGGTACTGGGACGTCAAGGCATGTATGGGGATTTCTTCAGCTTTTACCTGTGTGATCTGGTGCTCAAACTCAACGGTAAGGGTGGTCAGCCGGTGTACGTCAAACTCGCGGGTCAGTCCTCGGGAAGGTGCACTCCCCGGTGAAATCGTTTCAGGAGCGCAACAGGACGCTGATCGGGATCATCGGGCTGGTGTCGACAGTCGCCGTCGCCGCCGTCGCGGTCAACTATGACCGGATGCCGCTCATCTCGGGTGCGCACCCGTACACTGCGTACTTCGCGGAGGCAGGCGGGCTCTCCGAGGGGTCCGACGTTCAGGTCGCCGGCCTGGAGGTCGGTGAGGTGACCGGTGTTTCGTTAGTTGACGCCCACGTGGTGGTCACTTTTACGGTAAAGCGCGGTGTACGGTTGGGCGATCGCAGTGAAGCGGCGATCAAGACCAAGGCACTGCTGGGCAACAAGATTCTCGAGGTCACCCCGCGCGGGCAGGGCTTGCTGTCCGGACCCATACCGATCGGGCGCACCACACCGGCGTATCAACTGCCCGACGCCCTGGGGGATTTGACCGCGACGATCAGTGGCCTGGACACCGATCAACTGTCGGAGTCGCTGGACACGCTCGCACACACCTTTTCCGACACCCCGCCACAGCTGAGGGTCGCCGTCCAGGGTGTGGCCCGGTTCTCCAAAACGCTGAGCGAGCGTGATGCCCGGCTACGTGAGTTGCTGGTCAACGCCAGCCGGGTGACTACTGTTTTGGCCGAGCATCGCGATCAGATCGTGCGGTTGGTATCCGACACCAGCGCGTTACTGGCGGAACTGCAGGCACAGGGATCTGCGTTGAACCGCCTCTCGGCCAACGTCTCTGCGGTGAGCCGCCAGATCGGCGGGTTCATCGCAGACAACCGGGAGGCGCTGAAACCCACGCTGGACAAGTTGAACGGTGTTCTCGCCCTCGTGCAGAACCGCAAGGACGAAGTACAGCAATCGATCAAGGGCCTCAACGACTATCTGTTGGCGCTGGGGGAGACGCTGGCATCAGGACCGTTCTTCAAGGCCTATCTGGCGAACCTGCTGCCCGGCCAGTTCCTCCAGCCCTTTGTTGAGGCAGCCTTCGCCGACCTGGGCTTGGACCCGCAAGTATTACTACCGTCTGAACGGACCGATCCGCAAACAGGCCAACCGGCACTGCCGGCACTGCCGGTGCCTTATCCGCGGACCGGCCAGGGTGGTGAACCGCATCTGGCGCTGCCCGATGCGATTACCGGAATACCCGGTGACGAGCGTTATCCATACCGCGAACCGCTGCCCGCGCCGCCGCGGGGCGGTCCGCCGCCTGGGCCACCCGCTTCTGCTGGCGAGGCCGGCTCATGACCAGATTCCGGCTGTCATCTGTGCGGACCGGTCTCACCGTCGCACTCATCGCGGTGCTGATAGGCGGAATAGCGCTCGTCTCCACGGATCGCAGTACAAACCGAACGCACATAATCGGCTACTTCGACAACAGCACCGGGCTGTTCGTCGGCGATCAGGTACGCATTCTGGGTATCGCGGTCGGCCGCGTCGAACGAATTGAACCGCAACCCCACCGGGCAAAGATCCACTTCTGGGTTGACAGCCGATACCCGGTGCCCGCCGATGTGAACGCCGTTATCCTTTCTCCGTCGCTGGTGACCGCGCGCGCCATCCAGCTGACCCCGGCGTACACGAAAGGGCCGACGCTGCAGAATCATTCGGTGGTGCCGCAGGAACGAACCGCGGTGCCGATCGAATGGGATGACTTCCGCGACCAGCTGGAACGGATCACCCATATGCTGCGGCCGACCGAGCCGGGCGGGACGAGCACGCTGGGCTCCTTCATCAACACCGCCGCAGACAATCTGCGAGGACAGGGTTCAGACATCCGGCAGGCCGTCATCCAGATGTCACAGGCGATCGCCGCGCTGGGCGATCACAGCGGCGACATCTTCAGCGCTGTGCGAAATTTGTCGCTGCTGGTATCGGCTCTGCAGGGCAGCACCCAAGTGATGCAGCAACTCAACCAGAACCTGGCCGACGTCACCGGACGGTTGACGAGCAGTCCCGGTTCGGTGGGGACCGCCATCAAGGATCTCAGCGAGGTGGTGGGCGAGGTGCAGACCTTCGTTGCCGACAACAAGGAGACGGTGGGCGTCACCTCCGAAAAGCTGACCGCCGTGTCGCAGACCCTCACAGAAAGTCTCGACGACGTCGAACAGGCGCTGCACCTCGCGCCGACCGCTGCGCAAAACTTCATCAACATCTACCAGCCTGCACAGGGAACTTTGACCGGCGCATTGGCGGTGGGCAATTTCGCCGATCCGATCACGTTCATCTGCGGTGCCGTGCAGGCTGCGTCGAGGCTCAGCGGCGAGCACGCCGCCAAGCTGTGCGTGCAGTATCTGGCACCGATCATCAAGAACCGGCAGTACAACTTTCCGCCGATCGGCGTGAACCCGTTCGTCGGAACCGCCGCACGGCCCAACGAAGTCACCTACAGCGAGGACTGGCTGCGCCCGGATGCGCCTGCGGCGCGCAGTACAGACCCGGACGCCGGATTGACCGGCCTGATGGTGCCGGGGGCAGGGCCGTGAGGGCGGACCACCAGTGGCGGCTTACCGCGGCGGCACTGGCGGTCACATTGACCGCGTCGTTGTCTGGCTGTGGTTGGCGCGGACTGAACACGCTGCCGATGCCGGGCACCGAAGGGCACGGGCCGGGTGCGTACACGATTCAGGCCCAACTTCCAGACGTCAACAACATTCAACAGAACTCCCGGGTTCGGGTAGGGGATGTGACGGTCGGCAACGTCACCAAGATCGAACGGCAGGGCTGGCACGCGTTGTTGACCATCAAACTCAACGGCGACGTCGACATGCCGGCCAATTCGACGGTGACGGTCGGGCAGACCAGCCTGCTCGGATCCCTTCACATCGAACTGGACGGGCCGACCAGCGAGCCACCACACGGCCGGCTGCGCGAGGGTTCGATGATTCCGCTGGCAGCGGGCGGCGCCTACCCGTCCACCGAGCAGACCCTGGCGGCGGTGTCACTCTTGCTCAACGGTGGTGGTATCGGTCAGATGCAGGACATCACAACGGCATTCAGGACTGCGCTGGCCGATCGTGAAGACGACCTACGCGACCTGCTGAGCGAGCTGGACACGTTCATCGGCGTCGCCAACGATCAGACCGGCGACATCATCAATGCCACGGAGAGTCTCAATCGGCTCGTCGGTCAGTTCGCTGACGAGAAACCGATCGTGGACGCGGCGTTAACCACGCTCCCAGACGCCCTGGCCGAGCTGAAGAGCATGAGACACCACCTTGCCGATGCGCTGGACCGTTTGGGCCGGTTGGGCGCCCTGGCCAGCGACTCGGTCGACCAGACCAAGGAGGCTCTGGTCGCGGAGCTGAAACATATTGGGCTGCTGGCAGAGTCGTTGGCCAACGCCGGGCCAGCGTTGACCCGGTCGTTGAGCTTCTTCACGACCTACCCGTTCGCCAAGGAAACGCTCACCAACTGGTTCCGCGGGGATTACGCCAACCTGACCGCCGTGATTGACCTGACACTGAGCCGTATCGACTCGGCATTGTTCACCGGCACCCGGTTCGAGGGCGATCTCACCGAACTCGAGATCCAGTGGGGGCGAACCATCGGTCAACTGCCCAGCCCGTACACCGCCGCCAATCCGTTGGTGGCGCCGTACCGGTTCGATCAGGGACGGTGACATGCGGCCCAACCGTCGAATTTTGACTCAGCTGGCACTTTTCGTGGTGATCACCGTATCCGGAGGCGCCATCATGACGCTGAACTACATGCGCCTGCCCGAACTGCTGTTCGGTGCCGGGCACTACCGGGTGATCGTCGAACTCCCCGCCGCGGCGGGTTTGTACAAAAACGGCAACGTCACCTACCGAGGCACCGAGGTGGGTCGTGTGCACGACATCCGATTGAGCGGTGACATAGTGGTGGCTGAGTTGTCGTTGACATCGGGAATCCCCATCCCAGCTGACCTTGACGCCAGCGTGCACAGCCAGTCCGCCATCGGTGAGCAGTACGTGGCGCTTTCGCCGCGGGTGGACCACGGCCCCATGTTGCAGGAGGGCGACGTGATTCCGCTCAATCGGACTTCGGTGCCCCCCGACATCAACGCGCTCTTGAATGCGACCAACACCGGGCTGGAGGCGATTCCGCGCGATAACTTGCGAACCGCCGTCGACGAGGCGTACCTGGCGTTCGGTGGACTGGGACCCGAGCTGTCTCGGTTGGTCCGCGGATCCATCACGCTGGCCACCGATGCGCGCGCCGACCTGCCCGCACTCACCGGCTTGATCGAGGATGCGCCTCCGGTGCTCGAAACTCAAACCCGCACCGCCGGTTCGGTCCGCGCATGGTCGACCCATCTCGCCGACATCACCGACCAAGTCCGGGCACATGACGCCGAGCTGACTCGGTTACTCGAACGAGGCCCCGGCGCGGCCGACGAGTTGCGCCAAGCGGTGGACCTTGTTCAGCCCACGCTTCCCGTCTTGCTGGCGAACCTGGTCAGCGTCGGAGAAGTCGCACTGACCTACCAGAACAGCATCGAGCAGCTTCTGGTGCTCTTACCGCAGAACACCGCTGTGGTGCAGGGAGCGGGCCTGGCCAACCGGAATGTCAAGGGGCCTTACAAGGGGGGATACCTGAGTTTCAATCTGAATGTCAATCTGCCGCCGGTTTGCGCCACCGGATATCTGCCTGCGCAACAGCGAAGATCACCCAGCGAGACCGATTATCCGGCCCGCCCGGCCGGCGACATCTACTGCCGGATCCCTCAGGACGCTCCGTTCAACGTCCGTGGCGCACGCAACCTTCCGTGTCAAACCCGCCCGGGTAAGCGGGCGCCCACGGTGCGGATGTGTGAAAGTGAGGAGAACTACGTCGCGCTCAACGACGGCTTCAACTGGAAAGGTGATCCCAACGCCACGTTGTCCGGACAGCCGATTCCGCAGCTGGCACCGCCGATGTCTCCGATTGCGACCGCGGACTACGACCCCGCAACCGGGGCGTACCGAGGTCCCGACGGGCAACTGTTCACCCAGTCCGACCTCGGGCGGAGTGCGCAGGGGCAAACGTGGCAATCAATGCTCGTTCCGCCACAACCGAATTGACCCCGGGCGTGCTGAAACCAGCGCGGACGGATCATCTACGCTGGGGCCGATGATTTCACTGTCCCGGCGGCACCTGCTGATCGGCGGGCTCACGCTCGCAGCGGCCGCAAGCACCCAGAGAATCGCCCTCGCCGACCCGGCTCCCACCCTCGAGGCCCAGATCGCCGACTTGGAGCGCAAGCATGCCGCGTTGATCGGGATCTTCGCGGCGAACCCGGATTCCGGGACCACGGTGGCGCACCGGGCACAGGAGCGGTTCGCGATGTGCTCGACGTTCAAGACCTACGCGGCCGCGCGGGTGCTGCAGTTGGCCCAACGCGGCGAATTGTCGTTGGACCAACGGATGTTCGTCGACCCCACCGACATCGTGATCAACTCGCCGGTCACCGAAGCGCATGCCGGCGGCGAGATGACGCTGGCCGAACTGTGTCAGGCGGCGTTGCAGCGCAGCGATAACACCGCAGCCAACCTGCTGCTGGTTAGGCTCGGCGGACCGCAGGCCATCACGGAGTTCGCGCGCAGCATCGGCGACCAGGAGTCGCGGTTGGACCGTTGGGAACCGGCGTTGAACGCGGGGATCCCCGGCGACCCGCGCGACACCAGCACCCCGGAGGCGCTGGGCGGCGGCTACCGCAACCTGCTGGCCGGCGACGTCCTCGCCTTACCGCAGCGCAGCCGGCTCGAGGAGTGGATGCGCGCGAACCAGACGTCGAGCATGCGGGCCGGGCTACCGCCGGGGTGGACCAGCGCGGACAAGACCGGCAGCGGCGACTACGCCAGCACGAACGACGTCGGCATCGCGTACGGCCCCGACGGTCAGCAGATTCTTCTCGCGCTGATGCTCCGCACGCAGACAAGCGATCCGAACGCCCAGGGCTTGCGCCCGCTGATCGGTGAGGTCACGGGCCTGGTCCTGCCGGCTCTGTTGGCATAACCACAACCAGCGCCGCCCGACCTCCCCTCATGGCCGGGGGCGATCTGGTTTGAGCGGCTGTCCCCCCGCGTGTGATACGCCAGCCGCTGAAGACAACGCTATGACATACCGCCCGGGGAGGAATCGGGCAAAACCCTATACTTCCCAGCCACCGCCCCCTATGTCATTTTCCGCACAGCTGCTGGATTAGCGCTCGGAGCAGGACAGATGCCGGATCGGTGTGTGGCTATGGCGCCGCGAGTTCCGGGTGAAACGACGCCACCACTCGGCGCATGCCGTCGCGCCAGTCGACCGTGGTGCTAGTGCCGACGAGCTCGCGTAACTGCGTGATGTCGACCGGATTGCCGCGCAGCGCCTGCTGGCTCACCTCGAAGACCGGCGTACGGTCGATCAGCGAGCCGAGATAAGCGCACCACTGCTGGAGGCTGACGATCTGCTCGCCGGCCCAGTTGACCGTGGTGGCCGGGACCGACGCCGCCTCGAGCATTTTCGGGAGGGTGGCGATGATGTCGTCCTCGTGGATCGGGTTGTATTGCGCCTCGTCACCGGGCGGAACGGGGATCGGCATGCCCGCCAGCATCATCTCCATGTGGAAGTACGGCCAGCCGCCGTTGTCGCCGTAGGGAACGTTGAGGCGCGCGATCGTGGTCGGCACGCCCAGCGCGCGGGCCATCGAGCGCGCGACCACTTCCCCGGCGATCTTGGAAATGGAATACGTTGGGAACAGCCACTTGTGGTTGTCCCCGAGCGCGGTCCGCTCGGTGCGCGGCTGATCGTCGGGCGGATCGTAGACCGCCGCCGAGGAGCAGTGCAGGAACGCCTCGGCGTCGGCGCAGTGCGCCATGAGCAGGCCCACCGACTCCGCGTTGGCGGCCAGGTCCTTGTCCCATCTGCCGCTCTTGGCGACGGCGAAGTTGAGGACGTAGTCGAAGTCCGATGGGAGCGAGGTGAAATCGCCTGCGGCCAGGTTGACCGTCACACAGCGCACACCGGCCAGCTCAAGGCGGTCCCGCGCGGTCGGGTCGGTGAAGCGGGCGATGCCCCACACTTCGTTGTCGGCCGAAAGCGCTTGGGCCACGGGCGACGCCACCTGACCCGTCACACCCGAGATCAGGATCTTGGCGTCATGCATGCGGTGATGGTAGGCCCCCGCCGGGGCTTACCGTCGCCACTTTGCCGTCGTCGGCCGGTTAGCCGTCGGACCCGCTGCCGCCGCCGAGGCCGCCGGAACCACCGTCGCCGCCGGCTCCGCCGGTACCGGTCCCGGTGCCTGTGCTGCCGCTGCCGCCCGTCGCGCCGTCACCGCCGTTGCTCAGCAGTCCGCCGCCGTCTCCGCCGTTGCCCCCATCGCCGCCGGCGCTGTCGCCCGCGTTGCCCGAGGACGCGTCGCCACCGATGCCGCCGCTGCCGCCACCGCCGATCACGCTGCCGCCTGAGCCGCCGTCGCCGCCGTCACCTGCGGTGGAGTCGCTGGCGGCGCCAGTTCCAGAGCTGATCGCGTCGCCGCCCTCACCGCCGTCGCCACCGGTGCCGAGCAGCCCGGTGTGCCCGGCACCGCCGCCGTCGCCTCCGTTGGTGGCGCCTATCGACGTTGCGTCACCGCCGTCGCCACCATCCCCGCCGCTGCCCAACACCCCGGTGTCCGCGCCGTCTCCGCCCTCGCCGCCGGTGGCCGTGCCGGTGGTGCTGGTCGCGTCGCCGCCACCGCCGCCGTTGCCCGCCGGCCCGAGCACGATCGAACCGTCGCCCGCGGCGCCGCCGTCGCCGCCGGTGGCGTTGTTGAAGTTGGTTCCCGCATCGCCGCCGTCCCCGCCGTCACCACCGGTGCCGAGCAGCACGGTGTGCCCACCGTCGCCGCCGTTGCCGCCGGTCGCGGGCCCCACGATCACGCCGTTGCTGTCGCCGCCGTCGCCGCCGTCGCCCGCGTTGCCGAAGACGATGCCGGAGGCACCACCATCGCCGCCGTCGCCACCCGGACCCAGCAACCCGGTGCTGCCCTCACCGCCGTCGCCGCCGGTGCCGAGCAGGATGCCACCGTTGCCGCCGTCGCCGCCGTCGACGCCGGGTGCAAGCGGGTTACCGGTTCCGCCGTCGCCACCGTTGCCGATCAGGCCCGCGTTACCGCCGTCGCCGTCGAACAGCGACGTGCCGCCGCTGCCGAGGACCAGGCCGCCGTTGCCGCCGTCGCCGGTGAGCGAGATACCACCATTGCCGATCAACACGGCGCCGTTGCCGCCGGTTCCGGTGCCCGACGCGCCGCCCTGCCCGATCACCAGGCCGCCGTTGCCGCCGTCGCCGTTGACCGATGAACCGCCGCTGCCGAACAGCAGACCGCCGTTGCCGCCGTCGCCGTTGACCGACGATCCGCCGCTGCCGATCAGCAGGCCCGCGTTGCCCCCGTCACCGTCGACCGACGAGGCGCCGTTACCGATCAACGGCTTGAGCAGGTTCTTGAGCAGGCTGCCCAGGAAGACCAGTTGGACGTCACCTTGTGCGGTCGCGATCGTGGCGGGCGCTGCGACCGACGTCACCGCGGGCGCGCTCAGCGTGACGGTCAAACCCGCGGCGCCACCACCGGCGAGCACACCGGCGGCGAGCGTAGCCGTCAGCATCGTCTTCTTGGAGTTTGTTGCGCTGGCCATCGCACGGTCCCTTCGCTGTTGCGGTCGATCAGCTAACTATGTTCAGAATCTCAGCAATATAATGGCATGTTTATAACAAAGTCAGCGGAGAACCTCCCACAATGATGAATGTCGAACTACACATTGACATGGATCGCGCTTGAATGCCCTGTGTACTGGCATGACACGCTCTTTATTAACGATTGACGTCAATTTCTGGTCCGATGGGTGTTTCGCTATCCGTCTATATGGAGACATCATTAGGCCGATTAAACACCAGCGTCAGTTAACTAGCGATAGATATATGGCAACGTTGATCACGGCAGGTGCGCGGGTCAGCGTACTTGCCGCCCCTATCGTCATTCGGCACGTCGATAAGGTGTCTGCATGCGCGTCGGAGTGCTGGGAGCCAAGGGCAAGGTCGGTGCCACGATGGTGCAGGCGGTGCAGGCGGCAGAGAACCTGACTTTCACTGCCGGCGTCGACGCCGGTGACCCGCTGGGTCAATTGGTGGAAACCGACACCGACGTGGTGATCGACTTCACCCATCCCGACGTGGTGATGGACAACCTGAAGTTTCTGGTAGACAACGGTATTCACGCCGTCGTCGGCACGACCGGCTTCACCGACGAACGGTTGGCCCAGGTGCGGACCTGGTTGGCCGACAAACCGGACGTTGCGGTGCTGATCGCGCCGAACTTCGCGATCGGCGCCGTGCTGTGCATGCACTTCGCCCGCCAGGCGGCCCGCCACTTCGAGTCCGTCGAGGTCATCGAACTGCACCATCCGCACAAGGCCGACGCACCTTCGGGCACGGCGACACGGACTGCGCAGTTGATCGCCGAGGCGCGGAAAGATCTGCCGCCCAATCCCGATGCCACCAGCACCGCACTCGACGGGGCGCGCGGCGCCGATGTCGGCGGCGTCCCGGTGCACTCCGTGCGGCTGGCCGGGCTGGTCGCGCACCAGGAAGTGCTGTTCGGTACGCAGGGGGAGACGCTCACGATCAGGCACGACAGCATCGACCGGACCTCCTTCGTGCCCGGTGTGCTGCTGGCGGTGCGCCGGGTGTCCGAGCGACCCGGGCTCACGATAGGTATCGAGCCGCTGCTCGATCTCGAATGACCGAGAGCGGCCGCGCACTGCGCATCCAACTGCTGATCGGCTTCATGTGCGTCGCGCTGGTCGTCTATTTCCTGCTGCTCGGCCGCATCGCGATGGCTTTCATCGGCACCGGGGAGGGCGCCGCCATCGGCCTCGGGCTCGCGTTGATGGTCTTTCCGATGATCGGGGCATGGGCGATGGTCAGCACGCTGCGCAGCGGGCTCACCCATCAGCGGCTGGCGCGCATCGCCACCGAGGAAGGGATGGAACTCGACGTCAGCGCGCTGCCGCGGATGGCATCGGGCCGCATCCAACGCGAGGCGGCCGACGCGTTGTTCGTCACCGTGCGCGAGGAACTGGAGAACGACCCGGACAACTGGCGGCGCTGGTATCGGCTCGCGCGCGCCTATGACTACGCCGGCGACCGCAGCCGCGCGCGGGAGGCGATGAGGAAGGCAGTCGAAATGGAGGCGCGCTCACCATGAGCAAGACGCTGCTCGTCGTGCACCACACCCCGTCCCCGGGAACCCGGGAACTCCTGGAGGCCGTCCTGGACGGTGCCAAGGATCCCGAGATCACCGGCGTCGACGTCGAGGTGCGGCCGGCGTTGGCCGCGACCCTGCCCGATGTGCTCGACGCCGACGGCTACCTGTTCGGCACCACCGCCAACTTCGGCTACATGAGCGGCGCCCTCAAACACTTTTTCGACACCGTGTACTACCCCAGCCTCGATCACGTCGCCGGCCGGCCCTACGGGCTTTGGGTGCACGGCAACAACGACACCGCAGGCGCGGTCAACGCGGTAGAAAAGCTTGCGACCGGGCTGGCGCTCGCCAAGTCCGCCGATGCGCTCGAGATCGTCGGCGGTATCGACAGTGGCGTTCGCGAGCGCGCCTATGAACTCGGCGGCACTTTGGCTGCCATGCTGATGGAATGACGGAGGGGACGCAGTAATGCCGGGTATCGCCGAATTGGCCTTGGGCGCAGCACCTATCGCCGGCGGTGCCATGCTGGGCGTCATCGCAGGTAACCTCAAACCGCCCGACGTGCGCGGCCAGATCGTCAAGGATATCGATCTGCTGGAACGCATTCCGCCCGATCAGACGGAGCGCCGCGCGCGGCTACAGGCCAGCATCGACCAGCGCATCGACGACCTGATCGCGGCCGGCGAACGCAGTCGCCAACTGCGCGCGGCTGCGTTGTCATACACGGGCAACTGGCGTGACATCGTGGTGTTTTTGTGCGCGGTGCTGTTCACGATCGTGTGGTGGAACGTCAGCCACGACCGCTCCAACTGGCTGGTGATGTTCATCGCGATGATCGTGCTCTCGGTCGCCGCCGGAATCTACGCCGGACGCGGCGCCCTGCGCGCGGTCAAGACGTTCCTGGGCAAGCAGGACGACGACAAACCCTAGTAGTGGTAGGTGTCCGACGGCGCCGGGATGTGTGCGGGATCGTCGACGTCGTCGTACTCGGGCACCTCGATGCCGTACGCGCGCGCCAGGTCGAGGATCTTGTTCGCCCGCGCGATGCGCGGCAGGTCCGAGCCGTTGCGGATCTCGCCGCCGTCACGGTCGAACTCGACGAAAAACTCTTTGGCCCAGGCGATTTCATCAGGGGACGGAGAAAGGCCCTCGTTCACCGTCGGGCACTGTTCCGGGGTGAGGCAGATCTTGCCGGTCATGCCGAACTCGGCTGACACCGCGGTCGCTTCGCTGAGCACCAGCGCACTGTGCCCGACGGTCGGCCCGTCGATCGCGCTCGGCAGGCGGGCCGCCTTGGCTGCGATCGTGAAGCGCGACCGCGCATAGGCCAGCGTCGTCGGGTTGTCGCCAAAACCGGTGTCGCGGCGGAAGTCGCCGATGCCGAAGGCGAGCCGGAACGTGCCCTTGGTGGCGGCGATCTGCGTGATGCGTTCCAACCCGCGCGCGGTTTCCACCAGCGCCACGATCGGAACGTTGGGTAGCCGATTGGCGGTTTCGGTGACGTGGTCGACGGACTCGACCATCGCCAGCATCACACCGCCGACCGAGGTGTCGGCCAGCATCGCCAGGTCGTCTGCCCACCACGGGGTGCCGAAGCCGTTGACGCGTACCCAGTCGCTGTTGCCCTCGGCCAGCCACCGGATCACGTTGTCGCGGGCGGTGGCCTTGTCCTTCGGGGCGACGGCGTCTTCGATGTCGAGGACGACGATGTCGGCGCGCGACCGCGCCGCGGGTGCGAAACGCTCGTACTGCGCGCCGTTGACCAGAAGCCAGCTGCGGGCGAGCACCGGATCGATACGGAATCCGGCGTCGCTGGCGGCCGGTTGGTCAGCCTGCTGCTGGTCGTGCATCTGATAATCGTCGCGTATCGCTCGGTGGCGCTCGGTCGCAGGGTCAGTTCGGCAGCGCGGTCTCGAACAGGTCCTGCAGTGCGACCCAGTGCCGTTCGGCGGCTTCCTCGTCGTACGGCGCGTTGTCGGGAACCGCGAAACCGTGTCCGGCGGGATAGAACTCGACGGTGTGGTTGACGCCAGCGGCGGTCAGCGCCTTCTCCAGCGTCTCGGCGTCACGGCGGGTGAAGCCCTGGTCGTCTTTGGCCCCCGCGACGTACACGGTGGCCTGGATCTGATCGGCGAGCAGATGCGGGCTGGTGGGCTCGTCGGTGACCAGACCGCTGGCGTGAAACGAGCCCGCCGCGGCGACCCGGTCGGGCACCCGCCCGGCCACGATCACCGAGGTGCGCCCGCCCATGCAGTATCCGCATACGCCGAACGCGTCGCCCTTGACCTCGGGGCGTGCGGCCAGAAAGTCGAAGAACGCCGTCGCGTCCGTGGCCATCATTTCCGGAGTGATGCTCTGGATCATGCGGAACAGCCGCGAGCGTTGCTTACCGTCGGTGAAGACCGTCGCCATGTCGAACGGCGCCCAGTCGCCGTGGCGGTAGTACACGTCGGGCAGCAACACCGCGTGGCCGAAGCCGGCGAGGCGGGCCGCCATGTCCTGGAAGAGGTCGCGCACACCGCCGGCGTCGACGTACATGACCACGCCGGTCCACGGGCCGCTGCCGTTGGGGGTGTGCAGGGTGACGGGGCAGGTGCCGTCGGGGGTGGTGATGGTGGTGGAGATACTCGGCATGGCTTCCGTTCTACCCGTCCGGTCTCGGACTAGGCTTAGCGGCGTGCCGATCGCCACACCGTATGAGGACCTTCTGCGCCTGGTGCTCGAGTCCGGCACGCCGAAATCCGACCGGACCGGCACCGGCACCCGCAGCGTGTTCGGCCATCAGATGCGCTATGACCTGACGGTCGGCTTCCCGTTGATCACCACCAAGAAGGTGCACACCAAGTCCATCGTCTACGAGCTGCTGTGGTTCTTGCGCGGCGACTCCAATGTGCGGTGGCTACAGGAGCGCGGTGTCACCATTTGGGACGAATGGGCAAGTGACACAGGTGAGCTCGGGCCGGTCTACGGTGTGCAGTGGCGGTCGTGGCCCACCCCGTCGGGGGAGCGCATCGACCAGATCAGCGCCGCGCTCGAACTGCTCAAGACCGACCCGGATTCGCGGCGCATCATCGTCTCGGCGTGGAACGTCGGCGAGATCGCGCAGATGGCGCTGCCGCCGTGTCATGCGTTCTTCCAGTTCTACGTCGCCGAGGGGCGGCTGAGCTGCCAGCTGTACCAGCGCAGTGCCGACCTGTTTCTCGGCGTGCCGTTCAACATCGCCAGCTATGCGCTGCTCACCCACATGATGGCCGCGCAGGCCGGGCTGGACGTCGGCGACTTCATCTGGACCGGCGGCGACTGCCACATCTACGACAACCATGTCGAACAGGTCACCGAACAGCTCAGCCGGGATCCCCGCCCGTACCCAGAACTCGTTCTGGCGCCGCGAGATTCGATCTTCGACTACACCTACGAAGACATCGCGATCCTCAACTACGACCCGCATCCGGCGATCAAGGCCCCCGTGGCCGTATGAGGCCTGCTCGCAGGGCCGAATCATGACCAAGAGGCTGGTCGGGCTGATCTGGGCTCAGTCGACCTCGGGGGTCATCGGCCGCGACGGCACCATCCCGTGGCGCCTGCCGGAGGACCAGGCCAGGTTCAAACAGATCACCATGGGCCACACCGTGGTGATGGGGCGGCTGACGTGGGAGTCGCTGCCGGGCAAGGTGCGTCCGCTGCCAAAGCGGCGAAACATCGTCCTGACCCGCCGCGCCGACTACGTGGCCGACGGCGCCGAGGTGGTCAGCGGACTCGACGATGCGCTCACCGACGACACGACCTGGGTGATCGGCGGCGCGGAGGTGTACGCGGCGGCGCTGGCCGTCGCGACGCACTGTGAGGTCACCGAGGTCGACATCGAGCTGCCGCGCCGAGACGGGGATGCGGTGGCGCCGATGCTCGACGAATCCTGGGTCGGCGAAGCGGGGGAGTGGCAGACCAGCAGTTCGGGGCTGCGCTACCGGTTCTACAGCTACCGGCGCGCATAACAGGTCGCCGTCGCGAGCGCTCAGCTAGGTACGCTTTCGACCGCGATTTGCGTACGTAACTGAGCGCTCGGCGAAGGGGATGTCGGTGGCGTGCGGCAGGATGGCTTCCCGTGGCGACCAGACTTTCGGCGGCCCAGGCGCGCCGGATCGCCGTCGCGGCCCAAGGCCTCGCCGAACCCCGGCCGACGGGCCCGGTAACCCGCGCCCACCTGCGGCGGCTGATTTCGCGGATCCAGGTGCTGCAGCTGGACTCTGTGTCGGTGGCGGTGCGGGCGCATTACGCGCCGGTGTTCAGCCGGCTCGGGCCCTACGACCGCGATGTGCTCGACCGGGCGGCGTGGAGCCACACCGCGCGCTCACCGCGGCTGCTCGTCGAGTACTGGGCGCACGAAGCCGCGTTGATGGCCGTGGACGACTGGCCGCTGCTGCGCTGGCGCATGCGCGAATACACCCATGGGCGGTGGGGCACCCACATCGTCAAGAAGAACCCGCGGCTGGCCGAGAAGATCCTCGCGGCAGTGCACGAACTCGGGCCCTCGACGGCCGGGCAGATCGAGGCGCATCTGGGCGCCGAACAACGTGGCCGCAAGGGCCCAGCCAAAAAGGGGATGTGGGACCGCAGCGACACCAAATGGGTGACCGAGGCGCTGTTCGCGTCCGGGCAGTTGACGACGGCCACCCGCGTCGGCTTCGCGCGTCACTACGACCTGACCGAGCGGGTGCTGCCTGCGGAGGTCGTCGGGCGGGAGGTGGCCGACGACGACGCGATCCGGCAGCTGACGTTGCGTGCCGCAGGTGCGCTGGGGGTGGCCACCGAGGCCGATATCCGCGACTATTTCCGGTTGTCGCCGCGCCAGTCCAAACCCGCCGTGGCCGACCTGGTGGCCGACGGCGAGCTGGAAGCCGTCGAGGTGGACGGTTGGCAGGCGCCCGCCTATCTGCGGGCTGGTCAGAAGGTGCCGCGCCGCGAGCGCGGGACGGCGCTGTTGTGCCCGTTTGATCCGCTGATCTTCTTCCGGCCGCGCGTCGAGCGGCTGTTCGGCGGGTTTCACTACCGTATCGAGATCTACACGCCCGCGGCCAAGCGCCGCTACGGGTACTACGTATGGCCGTTTCTGCTCGACGGCATGCTGGTCGGGCGCGTCGACCTGAAAGCCGACCGGGCCAACGACGCGCTGCACGTCGTGGGCGCCCTCGCCGAGCCGGAGCAGACGCCGTCGCGGATCGCCGGACCGCTGGCCCGAGAGCTGCGCACGATGGCGTCGTGGCTGAACCTGTCGCAGGTGACCGTGGGGACCCGAGGCGAGCTGGCGGTGCCGCTCGTCGCGGCCCTGCGGTGAACCTCAGGCGCAGTCGGCGCAGAGCGTCTGGCCGCCCGACTGGCGCGCGATCCGGCTTCGGTGCTGCACCAAAAAGCAACTCGAGCAGGTGAACTCGTCGGCCTGCTTCGGCACCACCCGCACGGTCAGCTCTTCACCGGAGAGGTCGGCGCCGGGCAGGTCGAGCGAATCGACGGCGTCGCCGTCGTCGACATCCAGTACTGCGACATCGACCTGACGGCGCCGTGCGGCGATTTCCTGAACCGACTCATCGGCGATGTCGTCGGTGTCTTTGACGCGAGGTGCGTCGTAATCGGTGGACATTCGTCACACTCCCTATTGCTAAGGCGAACAGTGCTTGTTAACACCTGCCGGGATCCGCTTTGTTCCCCGTCCGGCACGGACGCAAACCCACCACGGCATAACGGCCGCCCGAGCAGGTCAGCGTGGCCGCGTTAGGGTGAGCGCGTGGCCGAGACCGCGCCGCTGCGCGTGCAGTTGATCGCCAGGACGGAGTTCCTGGCGCCCGCCGACGTGCCCTGGGGCACCGACGCCGAGGGCGGACCGGCCCTCGTGGAGTTCGCCGGACGGGCCTGCTATCAGAGTTGGTCCAAGCCCAACCCGCGCACCGCGACCAACGCCGCCTACGTGCGGCACATCATCGACGTCGGGCACTTCTCGGTGCTCGAGCATGCGTCGGTGTCGTTCTACATCACCGGCATCTCCCGGTCGTGCACCCACGAGTTGATCCGACACCGGCACTTCTCCTATTCGCAGCTGTCTCAGCGTTTCGTTCCCGAGCACGACGCTCAGGTGGTGGTGCCGCCGGGTATGGAGGACGACGCCGAGTTGCAGAAGATCTTCACCGAGGCCGCCGACGCCAGCCGGGCGGCCTATGTGGAGCTGCTGACCAAGCTGGAGGCCAAGCTCATGGGCGGTAAGCCCGCAGACAAACTGGGCGTGCTGCGGCGCAAGCAGGCCCGGCAGGCGGCCCGCTCGGTGTTGCCGAACGCCACCGAGACGCGCATCGTCGTCACCGGCAACTACCGCGCCTGGCGGCATTTCATCGCGGCCCGGGCCAGCGAGCAGGCCGATCTGGAGATCCGGCAGTTGGCCATCGAATGCCTGCGCCAACTGACCGCAGCCGCCCCTGCGGTGTTCGCCGACTTCGAGATCGCGACGCTCGCGGACGGCACCGAGGTGGCCACCAGCCCACTCGCTACGGAATCGTGAGGTCGAGCGGGTAATCTAGGCGCCGTGACGACCAGTGGATTCGACGCATCTGCCCGCTTTGGCACGGTGCTGACTGCGATGGCGACGCCGTACGGATCCGACGGCTCTGTCGACACCGACGCTGCGGTACAACTGGCCACCCACCTCATCGATGCCGGCTGTGACGGGTTGGTGCTGTCGGGCACCACTGGTGAGTCGCCGACCACGGCCGACTACGAGAAGGTCACCATGCTGCGTGCGGTGGTTGACGCGGTGGGCGACCGGGCGCGCATCATCGCCGGGGCGGGCAGCAACGACACCGAGCACAGCGTGCGGCTGGCCGAGACGTGCGCGGGTGTGGGCGCCCACGGGTTGCTGGTGGTTACGCCGTATTACTCGCGGCCTTCGCAGGCCGGTCTCATTGCGCATTTCACCGCTGTCGCCGACGCCACCACGCTGCCGGTGTTGCTCTACGACATTCCGCCCCGGTCGGTGGTCCCGATCCACTCCGACACTTTGCGCACGCTTGCCGAGCATCCCAACATCGTCGGGGTCAAGGACGCCAAGGGGGACCTGCACGCCGGCGCGCAGGTGATGGCCGAGACGGGCTTGGCCTACTACTCCGGCGACGACGCGCTCAACTTGCCCTGGCTGGCGATGGGGGCTACCGGGTTCATCAGCGTGATCGCGCACTTCGCCGCGAGCCAGCTGCGCGAGTTGATCACCGCTTTTCACGCCGGCGACATCGCCACCGCCCGCAAGGTCAACGCCTCGATCGCGCCGCTCTGCAACGCGATGTCGCGGCTGGGTGGTGTGCCGATGGTCAAGGCCGGTCTGCGGTTACAGGGCATCGAGACCGGTGATCCACGCCTGCCGCTGGTGGCGCCGAGCCCCGACGAGGTCGACGCACTGGCCGCCGATATGCGGGCTGCTTCGGTGTTGCAATAGTGGACGAACAACTCAAGCCCCCGGGACCGCTGGCCCCAGGTGCTCTGCGGGTCACCGCGCTGGGCGGGATCAGCGAAATCGGCCGCAACATGACCGTTTTCGAGCACCTTGGTCGGCTGCTGATCATCGACTGCGGGGTGTTGTTTCCGACCCATGACGAACCGGGCGTCGACCTGATTCTGCCCGATCTGCGCCTCATCGAGAACCGCCTCGACGAGGTGGAGGCGCTGATTTTGACCCACGCGCACGAGGACCACATCGGCGCGATCCCGTTTCTGCTCAAGATGCGCCCCGACATCCCGGTCGTCGGGTCGAGGTTCACCCTTGCGCTGGTCGCCGAGAAGTGCCGTGAACACCGCATCAAACCGGTGTTCATCGAGGTCGACGCCGATCAGAGCTCAACGCACGGGGTGTTCGAATGTGAATACTTCGCGGTCAACCACTCGATCCCCGGCTGCCTGGCCGTCGCGGTCCACACCGGCGCGGGCACGGTGCTGCACACCGGTGACATCAAGCTCGACCAGTCTCCGCCCGACGGCCAACCGACCGATCTGCCGGGTATGTCGCGGCTCGGCGACGCCGGGGTGGATCTGTTCCTGTGCGATTCGACGAACGCCGAGCTGCCCGGCGTCGGCCCGTCGGAAAGTGAGATCGGGCCGAACATGCACCGGCTGATACGCAGTGCGCAGGGCCGGGTCATCGTGGCGTGCTTCGCTTCCAACGTCGGTCGTGTGCAACAGATCATCGATGCCTCGGTCGCGCTCGGTCGCAAGGTGTCGTTCGTCGGCCGGTCGATGGTGCGCAACATGGGGATCGCCAAGGAACTTGGCTATCTCAGAGTCGCCAACGACGACGACATCATCGATATCGGCGTAGCGGAGACGTTGCCGCCCGAGCAGGTGGTCCTGCTCACCACGGGGACACAGGGTGAGCCGATGGCCGCCCTCTCGCGGATGTCGCGCGGTGAGCACCGCAGCATCACGCTGACTTCGGGCGACCTCATCATCATGTCGTCCTCGCAGATACCCGGCAACGAGGAAGCGATCTTCGGCGTGCTGGATGCGCTGGCCAAGATCGGTGCGCGCGTCGTGACCAACCAGCAGGTGCGCGTGCATGTATCCGGTCATGCGTACGCCGGTGAACTGCTGTTCCTCTACAACGGAGTACGGCCGCGCAACGTCATGCCGGTGCACGGCACGTGGCGGATGATGCGCGCGAACGCGGCGCTGGCCGCGCGCACCGGAGTACCGGAGGAACACATCGTGCTGGCGGAGAACGGCGTCAGCGTTGATCTGGCGGCCGGCCGGGCGTCGATCGCCGGCGCGGTGCCGACCGGCAAGATGTTCGTCGACGGGTTGATCACCGGCGACGTCGGTGAAACGGTGGTCGGCGAACGCCTCACGCTCTCTTCGGGTTTCATCGCGGTGACGGTGGTGGTGCGGCGTGGAACCGGACGTGCGGCCGCACCCGCGCATCTGCACTCGCGCGGATTCTCCGAGGATCCGAAGTCGCTGGAACCCGCCACGCGCAAGGTCGAGGAAGCGTTGGAAGGCCTTGCCGCCGAGAACGTCACCGACGTCACGCGCATCGCCCAGGCGGTGCGCCGCGCGGTCGGCAAGTGGGTGGGGGAGACCTACCGTCGTCAGCCGATGATCGTGCCGACGGTCATCGAGGTCTGAGGCCCTTGCCGCGAAACGTATTCCCGCAGGGCTCTACTCGACCTTTCTCTGCGGATTTACAGTTTCGACGAATCGTGAGCCATCTCAGCGCTTGTTGACCGATCCGGCGTCCACCGGCAGCGCCACCCCGGTGATGTAGCGCGCCCCGTCGGACACCAGCCAGGCCACCGCGTCGGCGATGTCGTCGACTGAGAGCACCTGGACCGGCAACGCGTTGCCCATCTCCTGGGGTGTCTTTTCCTCGATACTGCCCAGCCATTGTCGGGTGGCGTCATTGTTGATCATCGGGGTGTCCACGCCGGCCGGATGGATGGAGTTGACTCGGACGCTGTGCTGGGCAAGCAGGTTGGCGTAGAGCCGCATCAAACCGACGATGCCGTGTTTGGCGGCGACGTACCCGATGGCGCCGGCGTCGTCGCTGCCGACACCGATCAACCCGGCCACCGAACTGGTGAGCACGATCGAACCACCCTGGCCCTGCTGCACCAGCGTCGGGATCGCGACCTCGACGGTGTGGTGCACACCGGTGAGGTTGACGTCGATGACGTCGCGCCAGCCGTCGGCGCCGGCCTGCATGGGCGCGATGCCGGCGTTGGCGATGACGATGTCGAGCCGTCCGAGCTCGTCGATCCCGGCCTGCAGCGCGGAGGCCAGCGCGCCCTGGTTGCGAACGTCGGCCTGGCGGGCCACGATTCGCGCGCCGGTGTCTTCGACGAGCTTGACGGTCGCCGCGAGATCGTCAGGGGTGGCCAGGGGATAGGGCACCGACGCGATCTGGGCGCAGATGTCGACCGCGATGATGTCGGCGCCTTCGGAGGCCAGTCTGACCGCCTCCGCGCGGCCCTGGCCGCGAGCGGCGCCCGTGATGAACGCAACCTTGCCGTCGAGGCCGCCCATCAGCTGCGCAGCTGACCCTTGCTCGGATCACCGGCGACCACCGGCTGCAGCATCTTGATGTCCGGCGCGCCGTCCAAATGCTCACCGACCGTGCCGAACAGGGTCGCGACCGCCGGTGCGGCGCTGTGGGCCTGCAGGGCGTCGGCATCGGCCCACTGTTCGACGAACACGAACGTGCCGTCGGCTTCGTGCAGCGCATACAGCTCGCAGCCGGGTTCCTGGTGCACCGCCTCGACGGCCTGCTGGCAGGCCTCCCGCACGGTGTCCACGGACTCGGGCTTGGCGGTCATGGTTGCGACGACGACGATCGGCATGGGCGATGAGCTCCTCGATGAGTGCCTGCTGGACGAGTGCACAGCCTACTGCCCGCCGTTCAGACCACGTACACCTACGTCGCGACCGGCGCGACCACCGCAATAGCGGCATACGCAGCGAAAACATGTTTCGGCACGGGTATGCCTGCTTGGAGCCGAAGTGATACCTTTCTGTGACCAGTGTGGCAGATGTTGTTTCTGGGGCTGTTGCGACTAGGCTGACAGGTATGGCTAGCAAGACCGTCGCGCGCTCTGGAACCCGTTCGAACAGGTCAAAGGCCGGTTCACGGGGCGGGTCGCGCTCGGCGCCACGGCGCAAGCCGGCGCCGCGGCGACACCCGTCGCCGGTCGCCACCGCCGGCGCCACCGTGGGCCGCGGCATGCGGGCAGGCTGGCTGATGCTCGCCAAGGGCGCGGGGTCGACGGCTCGTTCGGTCGGTCGCGCCCGCGACCTCGAACCGGGACACCGCCGCGATGGCATCGCGCTGGCGCTGCTGGGCATCGCGGTGGTGATCGTCGCGAGTTCCTGGTTCGACGCGGCCCGACCCGTCGGGGAGTGGATCGACACGTTCCTGCGGGTGCTCATCGGTTCCGCGGTGGTGCTGCTGCCGATCGTGCTGGTCGCCGTGGCGCTGGTGCTGATGCGCACCGAACCCGATCCCGACGCCCGGCCACGCCTGGTCCTCGGCGCGGCGATGATCGCGCTGCCGGCGCTGGGCCTGTGGCATCTGTGGGCCGGCTCGCCCGTCGATCCGGCCGCCCGCCAGCACGCCGCCGGGTTCCTCGGGTTCGCGATCGGCGGTCCGCTCTCTGACGGCCTCACCGCGTGGATCGCGGCGCCGCTGCTGTTCATGGGGGTGCTCTTCGGTGTTCTGCTGGTCACCGGGACGACGATTCGTGAGGTGCCGTCGACGCTGCAGATGATGTTTTCCACGCGCGGCTTCGGTGGCGAGCACGACGACGAGGACTACGACGACGAGGACGACGCCGTCGCCGCGCAGGCCGACGATTTCTCCGACGGCTACTACGACGATCCCGCCGGATACGGCGACGACGGGGCGCAGGCGTGGCCGACCGGCTCGCCGATGGACAACTACCCGATCGACGACGAGGCTCCCACCGTTCCGGAGCCGACCGCTCGGCCCCGAAAGAAGAAACCCACCAAGAAGCAGGCGCTCTCACTGGACCGCGTGGTCGAGGGTCCCTACACGCTGCCGCCGCTGGACCTGTTGATCGTGGGCGATCCGCCCAAGCTGCGCAGCGCGGCCAACGACCGGATGGTCGACGCCATCAACGAGGTGCTCCAGCAGTTCAAGGTCAACGCATCGGTCACCGGTTGCACCCGCGGCCCGACCGTCACCCGCTACGAAGTCGAGTTGGGCCCGGGCGTAAAGGTCGAGAAAATCACAGCGCTGCACCGCAATATCGCCTACGCGGTGGCCACCGAGAGCGTGCGGATGCTGGCGCCGATCCCCGGCAAGTCGGCGGTGGGTATCGAGGTACCCAACACCGACCGGGAGATGGTGCGCCTCGCCGACGTGCTGACCGATCCGTCCACCCGCGGCGACCACCACCCGTTGGTCATCGGGCTCGGCAAAGACATTGAGGGCGAATATATCTCGGCCAACCTCGCGAAGATGCCGCACCTGCTGGTGGCCGGCTCTACCGGCTCGGGTAAGTCGAGCTTCGTCAACTCGATGCTGATCTCGCTGCTGGCGCGGGCCACCCCGGAAGAGGTCAGGATGATCCTGATCGACCCGAAGATGGTGGAACTCACCCCGTACGAAGGCATTCCGCACCTGATCACGCCGATCATCACGCAGCCCAAGAAAGCGGCCGCCGCGCTGGCGTGGCTGGTCGAGGAGATGGAGCAGCGATACCAGGACATGCAGGCCTCCAAGGTGCGCCACATCGACGACTTCAACAAGAAGGTGCGCTCCGGAGAGATCACCACGCCGCTGGGCAGCCAGCGCGAGTACAGGCCGTACCCGTACGTGGTGGCGATCGTTGACGAGTTGGCCGACCTGATGATGACCGCTCCGCGCGACGTCGAAGACGCGATCGTGCGTATCACGCAGAAGGCCCGCGCCGCGGGGATCCACCTCGTGCTGGCGACCCAGCGGCCCTCGGTCGACGTGGTCACCGGCCTGATCAAGACCAACGTGCCGTCCCGGTTGGCGTTCGCGACGTCGTCGCTGACCGACAGCCGCGTGATCCTCGACCAGCAGGGCGCCGAAAAGCTGATCGGCATGGGCGACGGGCTGTTTCTGCCGATGGGCGCCAACAAGCCGATCCGCCTACAGGGCGCGTTCATCACCGACGACGAGATCCACGCCGTCGTCGAGGCCACCAAGGCCCAGGCCGAGCCCGAATACACCGAGGGCGTCACCACTGCGAAGACCACCAGCGAACGCACCGACGTCGACCCCGACATCGGCGACGATATGGACGTCTTCCTGCAGGCCGTGGAGCTGGTGGTGTCCAGCCAATTCGGCTCGACGTCGATGCTGCAGCGCAAACTGCGGGTGGGCTTCGCCAAGGCCGGCCGGTTGATGGACCTGATGGAGACCCGCAACATCGTCGGCCCCAGCGAAGGCTCCAAGGCGCGCGAGGTGCTGGTCAAGCCCGACGAGCTGGCGGCCACGCTGGCGTCGATCCGCGGTACCGGCGACAACGGTGACGACGACGAGGGCGCCGACGACACGGAGTGAGCATGTCTGGCGCTGAGATCGACGTATTGGCGGGTTTCACTCGCACTTTGGCGCCCGTTTGTCCCTTTCGGCGAGGGTGAGGAGCATGCGGGTGTTGCCGAGGATGTTGGGCTTGACGAAGGACAGGTCGAGGAACTCCGCGACACCGGTGTCATAAGAGCGGCACATCTCTTCGTAGACCTCCGCGGTCACCGGTGTGCCGTCGATCTCGACGAACCCGTGTGCGGTGAAAAACTCCACCTCGAAGGTGAGCACGAAGATGCGCTCCAGGCGCAGTTCCTCGGCCACCGCCAGCAGCTGGTCGACGATCGCGTGCCCGATGCCGCGGCTGCGAACCTTCGGATGCACCGCCACGGTGCGCACCTCGCCGAGGTCGGACCACAACACGTGCAGCGCGCCGCAGCCGATCAGCTCGCCGTCCAACTCGGCCACCCAGAATTCCTGGACCGCCTCGTAGAGGTTCACCAGGTTCTTCTCCAGCAGAATCTTGCCGGCGTAGATGTCCACCAACGCTTTTATCGCAGGCACGTCCGAGGTCCGGGCTCGCCGCACGACGACCCGATCGGGATCTGTGCTCACACGTGGAGGGTATCGGTTTGAGCAACCGATATTCTGTGGCGGTGCCGGGCCAACCTCATACTGATCCGCTGGTTCCGCGCGCCCGGGTGGCGAATATCGCGAACATGCTCACCGGCGTGCGGATGGCGTTGGTTCCGGTGTTCGTGGCTTTTTTGTTCGTCGGCGACGGACATGAAACCTTCTGGCGGATAGCCGCATTCGTGGTGTTCGCAGTCGCGGTCATCACCGACCGGTTCGATGGGGCGTTGGCGCGCAGCTACGGCATGGTCACCGAGTTCGGCGCCCTCGCCGATCCGATTGCCGACAAGGCGCTGATCGGGGCCGCGCTGATCGGGCTATCGGTCCTCGGCGATCTGCCGTGGTGGATTACCGCGGTGATCCTGGTGCGGGAGGTCGGGATCACCGTGCTGCGGTTCGCGGTGCTGCGCCACGGCGTCATCCCGGCCAGCCGCGGCGGCAAACTCAAAACGTTGGTGCAGGCCGTGGCGATCGGCCTGTTCATCCTGCCCCTCTCGGGCACCTGGCTGGCCGGCGCGTGGGTGGTCATGTGGGCTGCGATCGCGTTGACCGTGCTCACCGGCATCGACTACGTCATCTCGGCGGCCAGGGATTCCCGAGCCCGGGCCTGAGCGCCTTTTTGCAGTTGATCTGCGCCATCCGGGAACCATCGCCGTGGTGCACAGCGTTGCCTAGTAGGAACCCCTCGACCCGAGTTCGTAAGGAGAGCACGATGACGGCATTGCTGCGCGAGGTGATCGGCGACGTGCTGCGTCGTGCCCGTATCGAGCAGGGTCGTACGTTGCGCGAAGTGTCCGACTCCGCGCGCGTCAGCCTCGGCTATCTGTCCGAGGTGGAGCGCGGCCGCAAGGAAGCCTCAAGTGAGCTGCTCAACGCCATCTGCGGCGCGCTGGACGTCCCGTTGTCGCGGGTGCTGTCGCACGCCGGCGAGGAGATGGAGCGCGAGGAGCACGTCGCGTTCACCGGCGCGGGGGCGGCCAACATCGACGCCAGCACCAAAGTCGTCATTCCGCAGGCCGTGTCGATGGCTGTGGCCTGAACCGGTTCTGGGTGTGGCGATCGGTGCCGAACCGATAGATTGGGCAGGACGGTGACCCGGGGCGCCGGCGAGCCCGAGAAAACCTCAGACACGAAGGCGGAATGATCCATGGCCAATCCGTTCGTCAAGGCGTGGCGCTACCTGATGGCGCTGTTCAGCTCCAAGGTCGACGAGTACGCCGACCCGAAGGTGCAGATTCAGCAGGCCATCGAGGAGGCGCAGCGCCAGCACCAGACGCTGACCCAGCAGGCCGCCCAGGTCATCGGTAATCAGCGGCAGCTGGAGATGCGGCTCAACCGCCAGCTTGCCGATATCGAGAAGCTGCAGGTCAACGTCCGTCAGGCGCTGACCCTGGCCGATCAGGCTACCGAGGCCGGCGACGCCGCCAAGGCCACCGAATACAACAACGCCGCCGAGGCGTTCGCCGCGCAGCTGGTGACCGCCGAGCAGAGCGTCGAAGACCTCAAGGGCCTGCACGACCAGGCACTTCAGGCAGCCGGTCAGGCCAAGAAGGCCGTCGAGCAAAACGCGATGATGCTGCAGCAGAAGATCGGCGAGCGCACCAAGCTGCTCTCGCAGCTCGAGCAGGCCAAGATGCAGGAGCAGGTCAGCGCGTCGCTGCAGTCGATGAGCGAGCTCGCCGCGCCGGGCGCCACGCCGAGCCTCGACGAGGTGCGGCAGAAGATCGAGCGCCGCTACGCCAACGCGATGGGTTCGGCCGAGTTGGCCCAGAACTCGGTGCAGGGCCGGATGCTCGAAGTACAGCAGGCCAGCGTGCAGATGGCCGGCCATTCCCGGCTGGAGCAGATCCGGGCCTCGATGCGCGGCGAGCAGCTGCCGGCCGGTGGCACCGCGATGCCCGCTCCGGCCAAGCCGGCCACCGACCAGCAGGCGGCACCGGAAAACCCGTTGTCCCAATAGTTTTTGTTTGGAAGCGCGATGAACCCACGCTCGAGTCGACCGGAGGCCTGGCGGTCGTTGCTGCAGCGTGGGTTGCAAAGTGGTATTGACACCGCCGCCGAGTGGTCCGACGTGCTGGCCGAGAAGCTCAACGCCGCATCCGATCCGCGCGCCAAGCTGTTGCGAAAGCGACGCTGGGCGCTGCGGCTGACGCTGTTCTTTGCCGTGTCGTCGGTGTTCTGGATCGCAGTCACCGCGGTGGTGGCGTCCTGGAGCACCCCGGCGTGGGTGCTGTTCATCCCGATTCCCATCGCTGCGGGTGCGGCGTTCCTGGCGACCCTGACGTTCCTGCGGTACCGATGGCTACGACGCGAGCCCTTGCCGCCGCAACGTTCCCGCGCCGCGCGCCGGCTGCCGCCGTGGGGTTCGGCGGCGCGGCAACCCATGGCCGCGCTGGCGTCCTCGGAGCGGGGACTGTTCTCGCTGCTGGGCGTCATGGAGCGAGGCCGGATGCTGCCGCGCGATGAACTGCGCGAACTGACCGTCGCGGCCAATCAGACGGCCGCCACGATGGCGGCGACCGCGACCGAGGTGGTGTCGATGGAGCGCGCGGTCCGATCGGCGCCGCAGTCGCGGGTGCACCTGGGGCCCACCATCAACGCCTACACCGCCCAACTTCACCAGGGCGCGCGACAGTACAACGAAATGGTCGACGCCGCAGCGCAACTGGTTTCCGCGGTCAATGCCGGGCCGATGTCGCGTTCGCCGATGTCGCAGCAGCGCTACCGCGAGCAACTGTCCAACGCCACCGACCGGCTGTCCGGATGGGCGCAGGCGTTCGACGAGTTGGGTCAACTGCGCGGCGCGTAGCTTTAGATGTCGTGTGAGCTCGGCGGGCCCGAGCGCGGACCGTAGCGTTCGGCGTATGCCTGGTGCACATGGGCCTTTTTGCGGCGTGAGATCTCGTCGACCAGGGCCGGGTCCAGGCCGTGTTTGGCCAGCATGTGCCGGCGCCACACCTTGTTGAGGGCGTGCGAGAAGTAGACGAACGGGATCAGGATCGGCAGTGTCATCGTCAGGTGCACGTCCAGGGTCGTCGGGATGAACCAGAACGGTGCCATCACCAAGAACGCGGGAATGAAGACGCGGATCATCATTCTGCGCGTCGCGCCCTCGCCGGCCAGGTCGTTTCGCACCCAGTCGCGCATCGAGTCGGGCAGGCGACGGCCGTAGCTGTATCCGATGTACTCCCAGACGTTGGGTCGGGTGGGTGGTTTCTCGGTAGTCATATCGACTGTCTATGTTACCGACGCGCGGTTACATTCCCGGCCGCAGCGACGGGAACACCGTGGCGATCAGGCCGCGCGCCGTGCCCTTGAGGAAGTCCAGCGTGTCGAAGTAGTCGCGCCACAAGGTGATGCGCCCGCCGTGGACTTCGAACGTGCCGCACACCCAGAACTGGATCCGGACCGGGCCGAACACCAGCGCGTCGGTGCGCTCGGTCAGCACTGCGCTGCCTTCGCCGGCGATGCGGTGGATCTTGACCTCGAATCCCATGCGGCCTTGACCGCGCCGCATCAGGTCTACGATCCGCTGGCGGCCGTGGATGGTGGGAAGCCCGACGTTCTGCCACTCGATCCCGTCGGCGAGTGATTTGTCGACGGTGTCGAAGTCCTCGTCCTGCAGCGCGTAGAGGAAGGTCTCCACCGTGCGCACGTTGTCGAGGTTAGATCTCAGTGCGGCAGCCTGGTCGGTCATGGCAGTCAGCCTAGTGCGCTGGCCCTGTGGCACGGTAGGCCAATGCGCGTCGCGATAGTTGCCGGACCCGATCCCGGGCACACCTTTCCGGCGCTCGCGCTGTGCCTTCGATTTGTGGACGCCGGGGATGCACCGACGCTGGTGACCGGCAAGGAATGGCTGGCCACCGCCCGCGCTGTCGGGGTGGACGCCGTCGAACTCCTTGGGCTTGACGCGACCGATCTCGACGACGACGCGGACGCCGGCGCCAAGATCAACCAGCGCGCGGCCCGCATGGCCGTGCAGAACGCGCCGCAGCTGCGGGCGCTGGCGCCGGATCTGGTGGTGTCGGATGCGATCACGGTCGCCGGCGCGTTCTGCGCCGAGTTGCTGGGTCTGCCGTGGATCGAGTTGAACCCGCACCCGCTGTACCGGCCGTCGAAGGGGCTGCCGCCGGTGGGTAGCGGGCTGGCGCCGGGCCTCGGGATGCGGGGGCGGCTGCGTGACGCGGTGATGCGCGCGCTGAGCGCCCGGTCGTGGCGCGAAGGACTGCGGCAGCGCGCAGCGGCCCGCGTCGAAATCGGTTTGCCACCAACCGATCCGGGACCCCTGCGGCGGCTGATCGCGACGCTGCCCGCGTTGGAGGTGCCACGCCCCGACTGGCCTGCCGAGGCCGTGGTGGTTGGGCCGTTGCACTTCGAGCCGACGTCCTCGGTGCTGACGGTGCCGCCCGGTGCGGGCCCCCTGGTGATGGTCGCCCCGTCGACGGCGACGACGGGGACCGGCGGGCTGGCGGAGGTGGCGCTGGAGGGGTTGAGGCCGGGGGAGACGCTGCCCGAGGGCTCGCGCCTGGTGGTGTCGCGGCTGTCCGGCCCCGACGGACCGGCGCCGCCGTGGGCGGTCGTCGGCCTGGGCCGCCAGGATGACCTGCTAGCCCACGCCGACGTGGTGGTCTGCGGCGGCGGACACGGCATGGTGTCCAAGGCGCTGCTGGCCGGGGTGCCGCTGGTGGTGGTGCCCGGCGGCGGTGATCAGTGGGAGATCGCCAACCGCGTTGTGCGCCAAGGCAGCGGACAGCTGGTGCGGCCGTTGACCGCGGACGGGTTGGCGTCGGCGGTGAGCGAGGTGTTGTCGGCACCGCGCTACCGCGATGCCGCGTGCCGGGCCGGCGCGTCGGTGTCCGACGTCGAGGATCCGGTACGCGCGTGCCATAACGCGCTCACGTAAGTTTGAGTGGTGCGCTTGACCGAATTCCGTGAACTCGTCGAGGGACAGTTCGGCCCCGTCCGCGGCGCGTCGATCATCGTCGACCATGTGCTGACCGGATTAGGCGGTCGCACGGCGACGCAGGCCATCGAGGACGGCGTCGACCCGCGCGACGTCTGGCGCGCGCTGTGCGCAGACTTCGACGTCCCGCGCGATCAGTGGTGAGTCAACGCTTGTCTTCGCCGCCGGCCGGCTTCGCAGAGGCTTGCCGCCCTTCGTAGGGTGGGGTGGCGGACTCGACGTCCTTCGGCGGCTCATTCGTGAAGCTGGTTTCGAAATCGGGCTTTTCGTCACTTCCGTATGTGGGGACGGACTCGTCGCCCTGGTATTCACCCGACGGGCGATCCGCGGGTCCTCCGGATGGCACGTCCGAACCGGTGTCTCGGGTCTCGTTGTCTTCCGGCTCTGTCATGGCAACTCCTCTCGATGGGTTTCTCGCTATTCGCGGCGGCCGAGCACCAGCGCGGTTTCCCGGTGCAGCCGGCCGAAGTTGTAGTACGCGGCGCAGGCGCCCTCGGCGGACACCATGCACGTCCCGATCGGGGTCTCAGGAGTGCAGGCGGTGCCGAACACCTTGCATTCCCACGGTTTGATCACGCCCTTGAGGACCTCGCCGCACTGGCACGCCTTGGGGTCGGCGACCCGCAGGCCGGGCATGTCGAAGGTGGCCTCGGCGTCGAACTCGGCGTAGTCGCGGTGAACCTTGAGCGCGCTCTGCGAGATGAACCCCAGACCGCGCCATTCGAAGTGTGGACGCAGCTCGAACGTCTCGGCCATCAGCTTCAACGCCTGGGTGTTGCCTTCGGCGCGAACCACCCGGGTGTACTGGTTTTCGACCTCACAACGTCCCTGCCGGATCTGCGCCAGCAGCATGTGCACCGAGGCCAGGATGTCCAGTGGCTCGAATCCGGCCACCACCATCGGCTTGCCGTACACGTCGGGTACGAAGCGGTATGGGCGCAGGCCCACCACCGTCGACACGTGGCCGGGCCCGAGAAACCCCGCCAGTCGCAGATCGGGCGATTCGAGAATGGCCTTGATCGGCGGAACGATCGTGACGTGGTTGCAGAACACGCTGAAGTTCTTCACGCCCCGCGCGCGTGCGCGTACCAGCGTCACAGCGGTCGACGGGGCGGTGGTTTCGAAGCCGACGGCGAAGAACACCACGTGCCGGTCGGGATTGTCGACGGCCACCTTGAGCGCGTCGAGCGGGGAGTAGACGAACCGCACGTCGGCACCGCGCGCCTTGGCAGCGATCAGGGTGCCGTTGGATCCCGGCACGCGCATCATGTCGCCGAAGGTCGTGAAGATGATGCCGGGCTGTTCGGCCAGCCACATCGCGTCGTCGATCCGGCCCATCGGGATGACACACACCGGACATCCCGGTCCGTGCACCAGCTCTACGGACTCGGGCAGCAGGTGCTCGATGCCGTGCCGGTAGATGGTGTGGGTATGGCCGCCGCACACCTCCATGAACTTGAAGTCGTCGCCACCGGCAAGCTCGGTGATCGAGCGGACCAGAGTGCGCGCCGCCGCCGGGTCCCGAAATTCGTCGACGAACCTCATATCAAGCCTCCCAAGCGATTTCGGATGACGTGAACGCTTCCATCTCGGTCACGTAGTCGGCGCCCATCTTCTGCACCTGGTCGAGGGTCATCGCGGCCTCGCGTTCGTCGATCTTGGCCATCGCGAACCCGACGTGCACCAGTACCCAGTCGCCGACGCGCAGGTTGTCGTCAGCCAGCAGCCGCACGCTGATGTTGCGGCGCACGCCGTTGACGTCGACCTTGGCCAGGGACTGTTCGGCGTCGACGATGTCGACCACCTGACCGGGAATGCCCAAACACATGAGCTTCTCCCTTTCGTTGTCAATTCAGCAGATTCGTGGCAGTGGGTCGCCGACGAGCATGTCGACGATCCGGCTGCCGCCGAAAGATGTTCGCAGCGCCACGATTCCGGGCGGCTCGGGGATGATCTCGCCGACGACCGCAGCCTCGGCGCCCTGCGGGTGGGCGCGTAGTGCCGAGACGGCCGCCTCGGCTTCGCGAGCGGCGACGACAGCGACGAACTTGCCCTCGTTGGCCACGTACAGCGGGTCGATGCCGAGCATGTCGCACGCGCCGAGCACCTGCGGCGCAATGGGAATCCTGTCCTCGTCGAGGATCAGCGCGAACGGGCGGTCCTTGACCAGTTCGTTGGCCACCGTGCCGACACCGCCGCGGGTGGCGTCCCGCATCCAGCGCGTCGACGGCGCTGCCGCCAACAGGATCTCCACCAGCTCGTGTACGGGTGCGGTGTCGGAGGTGATGTCGGCGTCGATGGCCAGATCACCGCGCGCCAGCATGACCGCCATGCCGTGCTCGCCGATGGTTCCGGACAGCAGCACCTTGTCGCCGGGTTGCACGAGCTCGCGGGAGAGCCTTCTGTCCGCGGGGATCGCGCCGACACCGGCCGTGCACACGTACACGCCGTCGGCGGCGCCCCTGCCGACCACCTTGGTGTCGCCGGTGACGATCTGCACACCGGCCGCCGCCGCCGCAACGCTCATGTCGGCGACGATCTCGCGCAGTTCGGCGATCGCAAAGCCTTCCTCGATGACGAAGGCCGCGGACAGCCATTGCGGCTGCGCGCCCGACACGGCGAGGTCGTTGATTGTGCCGTGCACCGCGACGTGGCCGATGGAGCCGCCCGGAAAGCGCCGCGGCGAAACGACATACGAATCGGTGGAGAACGCCAACCGCTCACCGGAGGCGGTACGCAGGGTGGCCGCGTCACCGAGCTGTTCGAGTTCGTCATTGCGGAACGCCTCGAGGAACACCGCATCCACCAGTGCCGCCGAGGACTTGCCGCCTGCGCCGTGCGCGAGCGTCACCACATCGTCGAGCAGGCGCGGTCGGCGCTGCCGTTGTCTGTCGATGCGTTCGAGCGCCCGGTCTTCGCGCTCGGCCGCGCTCATTGCCCTGTCGACGGTGCCGGTCATCGTGTCTGCGCTCCATTGCGGGGACGGGACAGGTTTTCCTGGGCGACGGACCAGAGCCGGTAACCGAGCATGGCGTGGCTCTCCTGGATGCGGTGGATGCTCTGTGAATGCACGGTGAAGCAGTAGTCCAGGTCCTCGGCGCCGGCCATCCGCCCGCCGTCGTGGCCGGAGAACCCGATCGTCAACAGATCGCGCCGCTTGGCCTCGCTGATGGCCGTCATCAGGTCCTCCGAATTACCCGACGTCGACAACGCGATCGCGATGTCCCGCTCGCGGGCATGGGCGATGATCTGGCGCTTGAAGATCAGCTCGAACCCGACATCGTTGCCCAGCGCGGTGACCACGGCGTTGTCGGCGGCCAGCGACCACGCCGCCACCGGGCGCCCACGGGCAGGCCGGCTGAACAGCGACGCCAGCGTCGCGGCATCGGTGGAGCTGCCACCGTTTCCGAAGGTGTAGAGCCGTCCGCCGCGGCCAAATCGATCGGCCATCTCGGTGCCTGCCGCGGTCAACGCTGCGTCGTATTCGGCCAGCGATTCGCCTTGCAGCCGCGCGCTTTCGGCGGCCTTACCGCGCGCCGAGGAACTCAGATCGTCCAGAAGGCTGGTGGCGTCGGACTCTTCGGATTCGATGAACGGATACAGGAAGCCGGTGCTTTCAGGCTCGGTCATCGGGTCATCTCCCTTCCGATGTCGTCGAGGCGTGAAATAGCCGCGCCGGCGTGGACGAGCACCAGGTCGTTGGTCGCGACGCCGCCGAGCAGCGTGACGTCCACCCATTCCTCGCCCTCGGCGGTGCGCACAAGCGCCAGGTCGGTTGCGGCGGTGGGTTCCAGCAGCACCTCGGCCACCCGGCCCTGGTCACTGCAGGTGATACAGATGTCATCGGTGCGGTCGGCGGACTTAAGCAGGCCGGGATGTTCGAAACAGACGTGGGTGAGTTCCCAGAGCAGGTGGTACATCAACACAAACGTTCCGGTGGCCGGCAGCATCGGATCGTCGGAGTCGACCCACAGGATGTGGTTGGCACCACCAGTTTTCGGGCGCGGACCAGAACCGATCCACAGGGTCAGGACACCCCATGCCTGCGCGCGGCGCATCGCGTCGACGACGGCCGGCTCGTCGGCGGACGCGACCGCGATCAGCAGGTCGCCGGGTTGGCTGGCCACCCGAGCCTGCGCCACCGGATCGGGTTCGACGAGGGCGACCGACGGCAGCGCCCGCTTGCCCATGATCACTGGGTGGACGAACTCGACGGCGACGTGGTGGGCATGCGGTTCCCATTGCGGCGAGATGACCCACAGCGTGGCGCCGTCGTGAAATCGTCGAGCCATGTCCAGTGCGGCCGCGGCAAGGTCGGCTGACAGCGCGGCGTCGACGTATGACCCGCCCGGTCGCGTGGTGACGGTCATCGATCAACCCCCTTCTCCACGAGTGAATTGACAAGCTTCAGCGTGGCGCCGGTGGCGGCTTCCAGTGCTGCGCATTCGGTTTCGGTCAGGGTTGCGCACACCCAGTCCCAGTGCGCCGAGACGACGGTGCCCGGCATCGGCGCGGGGGTCAGCGACACGGCGCCCTTGGCCCAGTGCACGGTTTCGGTCTCCAGAGCGCCGAGCGCCAGGCTGCCGTTTTTGAACTGCAGTGGGTGCGACGAGATCACCGCGCGCTGGCCGTCGATGGATTCGACGGTGCCCCACCGGATGCGGCAGTTCTGCATGACGCGCACGGCGGTGGCCGCGTCGCGGCCGAGGAAGCGCACCCAGGGATAGACCACAAAGACGTGGAAGCTGTGATGGGCCAACACGTCGGAGCTGGGGGAGACCTCGTCGAGCAGGCCGGTGAGCTGGCCCGTGAACGCCGAACGCAGCCGGGCGAGCAGGTCGGCGGGATCCACCTTGGACAGCGCCGGACCGCCGACCCAGTAGCTGTCGACCACCTCCTCGTCAAGCGCATCGGAGCCGAGCGCTTCGGCGACGGCCCGCAAATACGGCCAGGAGCCGTCGAACTCCGCGGCGTGCGACGCGAGACCGGAGCTACCGCCAGCCTCTGCCGGACCGCAATAGCCCAATTCATTCGGCGGGTAGGCATACCGACCGAACAGTGTCTGACCCGTCGTCAACCCAGTCATCCGGAATTCCCCACCAGCAATTGGCCCAGCGCGATGCCACCATCATTCGACGGCACCCGGTGCGGCGTGATGACATCGAATCCGTTGTCTTGCAATCGCGTCAGCGCAAGTGTCAGCAGCATTGCGTTCTGGAACACCCCACCCGACAGCGCCACTGTCGAACACGTCTCCCGTTCGGCACACGCGATCCGCACGATCACCTCCGCGACGGCACGATGGAACCGGGCGCCGATGGTTCCGGTCGCTACCCCGGCGCGTCGGTCGGCAATCACCGCCCGAAGTACCGGCGCCGGATCGATCACGCCGTCATACACGGTGAACGCGTAAGCGCCTGTGTCGCCGTCGTCGCCGCGGGACAGGCCCTCCAGCTCGATCGCCGCTTGCGCCTCGTAGGCGACCACCTGGCGCACCCCGGCCAGCGCAGACACCGCGTCGAACAGGCGGCCCATGCTCGACGTGGAGGTGCAGCCGAAGCCCGTTTCGAGTTGGCGGCCCAGTACTTTTCGTTCGTCGGGCGGGCAGCTGGCGACGGACGCCAGGTCGGCATCCCACGCGATACCAGCGGCCCACAGGTGCGAGAGCGCCATTCGGTACGGGCGCAGCACGCTGACGTCGCCGCCGGCCATCGGCACGTACTTCAGGTGCGCCAGGCGCTGAAAGCCCTTGTATCCGGCGAGCAGTACCTCGCCGCCCCATACCGCGCGGTCGGTGCCGTAACCCGTTCCGTCGAACGCGAAGCCGAGCACCTGCGCGGAGTCACCCAGACCGTGTTCGGCCATCACCGCGGCGATATGCGCGTGGTGGTGTTGGACTGTGCGGACCGGTCGGTGTGCGGCGTTGCGGTTGGCCCACTGCGTCGACCGGTACATCGGGTGGGCGTCGGCGACCAACACCTGTGGGGTGACCGCGGTGAGAGCCTGTAGGTGCTGCTGGGCCGAATCGAACGCGCACAACGTCGCCAAATCGTCCATGTCGCCGATGTGCTGGCTGAGCCACGCGTATTTGCCGTCGGCGACCGCCATCGTGTTCTTCAGGTCGGCGCCGACGGCCAGGGTCGGCGGTACCGGCACGGGCAATGCGATCGGTAGCGGCGCATATCCGCGCGAACGCCGGATCGGCACCTCGCGGCCGGCCACCGCGCGGATGACAGAATCGTCGCACGGCACCAGGATCGCGCGGTCGTGCATCAGCCAACCGTCGGCGAGGTGCGAAAGTCGCTCGAGGGCATCATCGTCGGCGAAACAGATCGGCTCGCCGGCCAGGTTCCCTGAGGTCATCACCAGTACCGCCGGCCCCGGCACGTCGCCGGGCAGACCGAACAACAACGGGTGCAACGGCGCATAGGCGAGCAGCACGCCCAGGTCCGGGTTGTGTGGTGCGACAGCCTCGGCCACGGGCGCTTCGGGCCGTCGCGGCATCAGCACGATCGGGCGCTGGGGACCCGACAGCATCCGCGCCGACGCGTCGTCCACCTCGGCGATGTCCCGGGCGGTGGCCAGGTCGGGCACCATGACGGCGAACGGCTTGTCGCCGCGATGTTTTCGCAACCGCAGCTCGGCCACGGCGCGGGCGTTTCCCGCGTCGCAGGCGAGGTGGTAGCCGCCGATGCCCTTGACCGCCAGCACGCCGCCGTCGCGCAGCACTTCCCGGGCCGCCCGCAGCCCGTTTTCGCCGGTCGACGACCGGCCGGAGCCGGCCCGGTAGGTCAGCGCGGGTCCGCAGTCCGGGCAGCAGATCGGTTGGGCGTGGAACCTGCGGTCGCCGGGATCGTGGTATTCGCGGGCACATTCCGGACACATTTCGAACGCCGCCATCGTGGTGGACGCGCGGTCGTACGGCAGCGAGCCGATGATCGTGAAACGGGGGCCGCAGTTGGTGCAGTTGATGAACGGGTGCCGGTAGCGCCGGTCGCAAGGGTCGGCCTGCTCGGCGGCGCACTGTGCGCACATGGCGACGTCGGGCGACGTCAAGGTGCGGGCCCCGTCGGTGCGCAACGTATCGGCGATGACGAACCCGGTGCCACCGACCAGCGGAACCGGCTGGATTTCAACGGATTCGATCACCGCCAGCGGCGGAGGTTGGTCGCACAGTCGGCTCAGGAATGCTTCGACGTCGCCGGCGTCGCCCTCGACTTCGATGACGGCACCGGAACTGTCGTTGCGCACACAGCCGGCCAGGCTCAGCGCTGCCGCGCACGAGTACACGAACGGCCGAAAGCCCACACCCTGCACCACGCCGTGCACGTCGACACGCAACCTGACCCTGCCGGTCATGGCGGATCCTCGACGTCCTGACCCCTGCCCATCAGCTCCAGGCCCGACATCGCCGCGTCGGCGCCGGCCTTGTCGGTCTTCTCGACGACAAAACCCATGTGAATGATCACCCAATCCCCAGGGCCGAAGGTTACTTCCGGCAGCATTCCGACGTTGACCTTGCGCTGCTCGCCTGCGACGTCGACGAGGGCCAGTTGATCGCCGTAGCCGTCCAGCATGTGCACCACCTGCCCCGGTATTCCCAGGCACATCGGTTCAGCCTCCCCTCACGACGCAGCGCGCGGAGAGCTCGGCGACGGCGTCGACGACGGCCTGTACCGCACCAGGAACGGCTGCCTCCACCATTGCGGACAGGCCGATGCCCTCGTCGACATTGGCGGCCTCGCAGCCGATCACCACGGTCTCGGGCGGGGTGCCGCCAAGCGCGGTCAGGCTGGCGAATACCGCTTGCGGATCCATCGCGTGCCCGTCCAGACCCGTAGCGGCGGTAACGGTTTCGTGGTCGGCCTTCAAGACGTGCAACGTCCCCGGCGCGCCCTGGTTCGGGATGGCGTCGACGAGCACCAGCGCCTGGCATCCGTCCAGTAGGTCATAGGCCAGGTGCACGCCGCGGATCCCGTAGTCCACGATCCGGACCCGCGGCGCGGCGAGGCTCTCGGGAAGGCGGCGGATCACCTCGGAGCCGAACCCGTCGTCGCCGAGGAAGATGTTGCCGATCCCGGCAACCAGAATCCCCAGGGGTGTCGGCACCTGGCTACATCCGGCGCATCTTGAGGTAACGCTTCGCATCCGGGACCGACCTCAGGCCGAGCACCGCCGCGGCGAGCACGACGGCGGCGGCAATACCGACGGCGACCCAACCCACTACTTCCATTTCGAACTCCCTTCCAGCGGTTCGACTTCATCGGGGGCGAAGTACAGGTACCTGCCGTACCAGTCGTGCATGTCGGCAGCCGGGTCGTCCTCGAGCACCACGCCGATGTGGTGATCGCCGTCGACGTCTTCATGCACCGAGGTGACGTGCGCGATCCGGTTGGCATAGAAGAGATCCTGGGCATCTGCCCGACGTGACGGGCGCAGCCGCACCCGGCTACCCCGCGCCACTGCTACGCCGTTCACCAGCACCGCATCAGTTTCCGGGCGCACCGCGGTGTCTGCGGTCGGGTCCCACCAGTCGACACCCGCGGGCACCTCGGGAACCAAGTCGGCATGCGGATTGCGCAGCACGCCATGCAGGTTGAGCATCGCCTCGGGGGACATCGAATCGCAGCGGTCGATGAGCTGGGCGGCCAGGGGATCGGTGGCGCGGGCCTGTGCCTTTTCCTCGTCGGTCATCGTCATGACCCGAAGCGTGAGGATCTCGTCGATCTCGGTGGAGTCGTAGAGCGCCCCCGTGCTCTGTTCGGCGATCTGCGGGTGGTCGTAGAGGATGATCGGCGACGCGAGCACGAGTTCGCCGCTGCCCGGGGGACCGGCAAGGACAGGGAAGCACCGGTGCTGGCGCAGCCGCGCCACCGCGTCGGCGGCCGCATCCGGTGGATCCAGCAGCGATACGAACTCGCCGTCGGTGACTTCGATGAGCAGGTGCGTGCCGATCAGCGAGGTAGCGATCGCCTGGTTCTTGTCGGCGGCGGGAGATGCGGTGTTGCGCACCTCGAAAGTGAGCCCCAGCAGGTCGCCGTAGGGTTCTGCGGATATCGAGAGCAGACCGTGCAGCTGCTGTCGGGTGCGGACCAGCCTGCCGCCGTCGACGGATTCCACCTCACGTCCTGCGGGTACCGCTATGTCGATCGTGCGGGGCAGGCTGGGGACCGGGAAGCGTTCGACGGTGATCTCGCGCTCGACGGCCTCGTCCCAGCGCAGCCACGTCTGCGTGCCAGCGACGAGTTCCTCGACCGGCGCGAAACGGCCGTCACCGAGAGCGCGTTCGGTGCCGCGGTGTTGCAGTTGCAGGAAGCGGACCGCCCCCGAGATCCACGGGACGCCGTGCGGATGCAACAGCACCTGGGCGGACAGCGAACTGTCCTCGCCGATGCCGGCGTCGGCGGCACCTGTTGGTCCGAGCACGCCGAACTGCCAGCGCGACTGGTTCTTTCGCGAATTGGCCCGATACGGGTAGAGCAGGTAGCCCTCGTAGAGCACCGCCTCGGCGACGGCGCGGGCGTGATCCCAGTCGACCGTCATGGGAGCTCCCCGGTGGCGGGCACTGTCAGCAGCGACATGATCGCGTCGTCGAACCCGAGCAGGCCCCGCGCGTTACGGTACGCGATCAGTGCGTCGATGGTGTCGCGGTCGAGGCGTAGCCAGTCGGTGTTCGGAAAGTGCTGCCGGATCAGGTTCCGCCACACGGTCGCCGGCATGTCGTAGCGTTCGTCGCGGTCCCAGGGCACCTGCTGGACGGTGAAACCGCGAGCGCCGGCGGCGAAAACAGTGCCACTGAACAGGAACTGCAGCGGGATGGCGCCCTCGCGCAGCGCGTGTAGGTACTTGGCGGCCGCCACCTCGAAGTCATACGTGCACTCGAGCGGCATCTGTATCTGGGTGGTGCCGGTGAATCCCGGCACCATCGCGACGGCGTGCTGCCACAGGAAGGAATGCTGGGTGGCGGCCCAACGCTCCCGCGGTCCGAACAGATCGGTCAGCCCGGCGGCCTCATCGTCGGTATACGCTCTACGCGACGGCTCGATGCGCACCTGGCATTTCAGTGCAATGGCATGTACCGGTTCCTCGGACCCCGAGGCGATGCCGATGCGCGCCATGAGGATCGGTGTTACTGCGTAGCGTTCCGGTGCGACGTCGAGGACGGCGAACGTGACGTCATTCATGCCGGGTCCACCATTTTGCTCCGGGCGTCGAGCAAATCGAAGTACTGCTCGATGTAGGCGCGGACGTCTTGACCGCCGTCGAAGCCTCGCCACATTATGCGCAGCCGGCCGACGAACTCATAGCAGGCGTCGATCGGTACCAGATATGCCAGTGGCGGGCTGCTTTCGTCGTCGGGCACCCGGACGAGAAGCGCCTCGGTGTCGGCGACGAGTGTGTCCACCCGAGGATCGGTGATCCGAATGTCATCCCACGCCTGCAGATCGAGCTCGGATTCGGTGGCGCCTGCCGGCCCGGGGTAGAACGCGACCGTGCGGTCGAGCGCCGAGTTGTGGAAGAAGAATGCCAGCCCGACGGGAACCTGCAAGGCATCCCACCCCCGGCGGTCGAGCGCGAAATCGCCGAATGCAAGGTAGCGGTCGGGAACAGCCCGGTAACGCAGGTCGGCATCGGAATCGGTGAACAGCAGATAGCAGCCGCGACAGACACACATGAGTTGGCGACCTTCCAGGTTCACCACATGCTGGTGTTCGTCGGCGATGGCCTCCGCGCACATCTCACACCGCTCGCCCGCCGGCTGTGGCGTAGCTCGGCTGGCGCGGATGCGAGCCAGTACATCTGTGACGTTGCCGATGCTGTCCATCTACGCCACCTCTTGCGGGATGGCCATCGCCAGCACGCCGTCGCGCACCAGCACGGGAATCGGCTCAAGGTGACCGTCTCCGCCGACACCGGCGCCGGCGCGGACGACGTCGAAGCCGGCGCCACATCCCGCGCACTTCAGCAGGGTGCCGAACAGTTGCGCACCCGCCAACGTGTCTGTGCAACTTGGACATCGGTCCAGGTACGCGTAAAAGGTGTCACCCAGCCGGCAGACCAGTGCGGTCGCACCCATTACCCGGAACCCACCGACTTCCCCGTCGGACAACTCGGCCAGTTCGGGAACCGGCTGCCATGCAGTCGGTTGGTGCAGACGGGCCAGCAACGTTTCGGCGGGAATGACATGCCGGTCGGAGTCGTCCTCGGCGGCAATGACTTCGATCGAGGCGATCTCCGGCGCCGCCGCCCGCACGGCATCCTCAACAGCCAACTCCAGCGTGACCGCGGAGGAGGGACAACTCTTGCAGCTGCCTTGAAACCGCAGCCGGACCACCCCGTCATCGACGCCGACCAAAGCCACGTCGCCGCCGTGCGATCCGAGGTAGGGCCGCACGCTGTCCAAGGCTTGGCCCACGCGGCGCTCGACGTCGTGCGGGTGTAGTCCGTGCACCAGCAAGAGGCTGGCGACGAGGTCGTCGGCTGCCAACCGGCCAGCGAGCTCGGGCTGTGCGGCCATCACCACGTCCATCATCCGTTCGAGCGCGGCCCCGTAGAGGTCGGTCACCTCACGGACCAACTGCTCGGCGCGTGCTCGCGCAGCCGCACCACCCGAAGACGATGCATCGAGCAAGTTCTGGATACGATCGCCCGCCGTGCGCCACTGCGTGTCGTCCTGGATTTCGTCTGGGCCTGGCAGTGTCGGCGGGGCCATATCCTATTCCCCGGTGACGGACTGGGTGGGGGAGTGCAGCAGGTCCAGGCTCTTCCCTCCGCCCAGATACATGTGCACGCCGCACGGCAGACACGGGTCGAAACTGCGGACCGTGCGCATGATGTCGATGCCCTTGAAGTGCTCCCTGTCGTTCTCCTCGAAGATGGGCTGGCCCTGCACCGCATCCTCATACGGTCCCGGCGTGCCGTAGGTGTCGCGTGGGCTGGCGTTCCACGGGGTGGGCGGATACGGGTGGTAGTTGGCGATCTTCCCGTCCCGAATAACCATGTGATGGCTCAGCACGCCGCGCACCGCTTCGGTGAATCCGCAGCCGATGCCTTCCTCGGGGACCTCGAACTTCTCCCATGTCTTGGTTCGCCCGGCGCGGATCTCCACCAACGCCTTTTCGGCGAAATGCAGTGCGCACGCGGCCGCATAGGCCTGGAAGTAGGTTCTGGCACGGTTGCGCTCAATGGTGTTGCTGCCGTATTGGGGCACTTTCCACTCGAGTTCGACCGGGCCCTTCAGTGCGGTCTTCGGCAGGTTGATCTGGACGCTGTTACCCGTCGATTTCACATAGCCGATGTCGACGAAGCCGGCCAGTGCCGTCGCCCACAGCCTGGCCAATGGACCTCCGCCAGTATCGAGTGCCAGGTGATCCGTGCCGTCAAACCAGCGGGGCGACATCACCCAGGTGTACTTGTCCTCGAAATCTCGCTTCTGTGGCTTGGGGTTGGTGTGCTGATTCCATGGGTGGCGTCGGTCCACCGGGTTTCCCAGCGGGTCGTTCTTGACGAACATCTCCTGATCGGTCCAGTCGTCGTAATACGAACTGCCCAACAGGATCCGGATGCCGAGGTTGATGTCGACCAGCGACGTCGTCACGAGCTTCCCATCGACCACGACGCCGGGGGTGACGAACATCTTGCGGCCCCAGGCCTCCATATCCCGGTAGGCGAAGTTGCAGACCTCGGGATCCTGGAACGAGCCCCAGCAGCCAAGTAAGGTGCGTCGCAGTCCCACCTGGTCGTAACCTGGCAATGCCTCGTAGAAGAAGTCGAAGAGGTCGTCGTGCATTGGCACGACCTTCTTCATGAATTCCACGTAACGCATCAGCCGGGTCATGTAGTCGGTCATCAGCTGAACCGTTGCGGTCGTGCCGATCCCGCCGGGATACAGGGTTGACGGATGGACATGCCGGCCCTCCATGAGGCAGAACATTTCCCGTGTCGTTCGGCTCACCTGCAACGCTTCGCGATAGAACTCGCCGGTGAACGGGTTGAGCGTCCGCATGATGTCGGCGATCGTGCGGTACCCGTGCATGTCGGCGTGCGGCGCTTGGGTGTTCTCGGCTTTGGCCAGCACGCTCGGGTTGGTCTCGGCGACCATCTTCTCGCAGTAGTCCACGCCGACCAGATTTTCTTGGAAGATGTTGTGGTCGAACATGTATTCCGCGGCTTCGCCCAAATTGATCAGCCATTCGCCGAGATGCGGTGGCTGGACACCGTAGGCCATGTTTTGCGCGTAGCACGAGCATGTGGCGTGGTTGTCGCCGCAGATCCCGCAGATGCGGCTCGTGATGAAATGCGCATCACGAGGGTCCTTGCCCTTCATGAAGATCGAATAGCCGCGAAAGATCGACGAAGTGCTGTGGCACTCGACGACTTCCCTGTTGTCAAAATCGATCTTGGTATAGATGCCGAGGCTGCCCACGATTCGGGTGATGGGATCCCACGCCATCTCCACGAGTTGGCCGGGATCGCGCTTCACGTGTGACGGTTCGGGGGTGATCGTTGTCATCGAACTCTTCTCTTTCGTCTAATGAGCTGACCCGCTGTGCTTTTCGACGCGAATAAGGGGCACGCCGGTTACCCGGCATGCCCCGCATCTACCAGGTGCGGGTTGCCCCGGTCGTGAGTTTCGTGCCCGGATGCCGCCACTTCGGTTCCTTGTCGACCGTGCGGCCGGTGATTTGGCGCAGGTTCTTGATCACGGAGCCGTACAGGCCCGATGCCGCTGTGGACACCTTGCCGCCCGGCGGTTCGTCCATGAAGGGCATGAACTTGTCCGGGAAGCCGGGCATTGTGCAGGCGATGCAAATGCCGCCGACGTTTGGACAGCCGCCGACACCGTTGATCCAGCCCCGCTTGGGCACGTTGCACTTGACGACCGGTCCCCAACAGCCGAGTTTGACAATGCATTTCGGCGAGCCGTACTCGGTCGCGAAATCACCCTGTTCGTAGTAGCCGCCGCGGTCGCACCCCTCGTGCACGGTGGCCCCGAACAGCCACTTGGGCCGAAGCGCATCATCCAGTGGGATCATCGGCGCCTGGTCGGTGGCCATGTAGAGGAGATACGTGAGTGTCTCGGCGAAATTGTCCGGATGAATCGGGCAACCCGGTACACAGACGATCGGGATGTCGGCCTTGCTCTTCCAGTCCCACCCGAGATAGTCGGGTACGCCCATGGCTCCGGTCGGGTTACCCGCCATCGCATGGATGCCTCCGTAGGTGGCGCAGGTTCCCGCCGCCACGATCGCCGTCGCTTTCGGGGCGAGCCGGTCCAGCCATTCGCTTGTCGTCATCGGCTGTCCGGTCGCCGGGTCGTTGCCGAACCCGCACCAATAACCTTCGTTCTTGATTTTCTCGTTCGGGATCGATCCTTCGACGACGAGGACGAACGGTTCCAACTCACCTCTGTCGGCCTTGAAGAACCACTCGAGAAAATCGTCGGCGCCCCCGTTCGGTCCGCACTCGAAATCGATCAGGGGCCAGTGAACGGCGACTCTGGGTAGACCGGGGAGGGCGCCGAGAGCGATCTCCTCGATGGTCGGTTGTGTGGCGGCAGTCAGCGCCACGGAATCGCCGTCACAACTCAAACCGGCATTGATCCACAGGATATGAATTAATGCCTCTTCGGCTTTGACTGCTGCCTCGATTGGCATGTGTCACAGCTTCCTGGGGGCCGGGCTGGGGCCCTCACGACCGGGAGCCAGGCTGTGGCTCCCTACGTCACCGGGACGTAGCGCCCGCTTCTTGACCGCTGATTCTGGGTCTACTCCCGGGGATATGTCTTGTCAACGGGTCGGCGGGACTTCGCGGAGTTTGCGCGATTATCGATCCATTCGTACCACCGTGCGCTACCATCACCGGTCGTAGCCGAAATCGGCAATATTTCCGCGCCCCGGTTCACGGATCGCACGTAGGCGCAACAATTTTCAAGATCAAAGTCGACGTACGGCATCAGATCGATCTTGTTGATCACCACGAGTCCGGCCGCGGCGAACATGTGCGGATACTTCAGCGGCTTGTCGGTGCCTTCGGTCACGGAGATGACGACGACTTTGCTGTGCTCACCCAGATCGAACAGTGCCGGGCAAACGAGGTTGCCGACGTTTTCGATGAAGAGGATCGACTCGGGCTCGGGGTCGAGGGTATGCAGAGCCCGGCGCACCATCGCGGCATCGAGGTGACAGCCGGCGCCGGTGTTCACCTGAACGGCGCGCGCCCCTGCCGCTCTGATGCGCTCGGCGTCGAGCAGTGTCTCTTGGTCACCTTCGATGACGGCCACCGGGCGATCGCGGCTGAGATCTCGGATGGTGCGCTCGAGTAGCGTCGTCTTGCCCGCGCCCGGCGAGCTGGTCAGGTTGAGCGCAAGGATGTTGCGTTCGGCCATCCAGTTGCGGTTGTCCTCGGCCAGCAGGTCGTTCTTCGCGAGCACCTTCTCCGCCAGGGAGACCGTCTCGGTGTGAACGTGACCGTCGTGGTCGTGGTCGTGCTGATGGGGGTGCTCGTGCGGGTGGGGGTGACCTGCCAAGGTGATGGTCGGACCGTCATCGCCGCAGCCACATGTTGCGCACATGCTCAGCTCACTTCCATCGACAGGATCTTCAGGTCACGGCCCGCGACCACCTCGACATCCGCACTGCCGCAAGGGCACAGCAGGATCAAGTCGGGCAGCACGAAGTTCTCACCGCACGCGCGACAGCGCGCCGAGCCAGGTGCGACGTCGAGGTCCAGTCGGGCGCCGTCGGCGACGGTGCCCTCGGTGGCCAGTTCGAAGCAGAACTGCATCGAGTCGGGTACCACCGCACACAGCGCGCCGACTTCCAACCGGACGCTGTGCACTCGGCGACCCGCGGCGTGTTCACACACCGCGTCGACGACACTCTGTGTTATCGCCATTTCGTGCATGCGGGCCCCGTCCGGCCGGGATGACCCCACGATAGGCCGCGGGTACCGCCCGGGGCGAGTCGTTGACCACGGGGGCCCCTCTTGCGGCACGGAGTCAACGCGCACGGCGTGTCACGCTTGAGTCGAACAGGTGTTCGTCTATCGTGGGCTGTGTTCGACGGCTAGATGCTGGTCAGGCCGACTTGTCGGTGGCCGCCTCTAACGTCATGGCCAACTGATCGAAACCGATCATCGAACACCGACCAGGATGGAGACCACCATGGCACCGCAGGCCCCTGACCGCGAAAAAGCCCTCGAACTCGCGCTGGCCCAGATCGAGAAGAACCACGGCAAAGGCTCGGTGATGCGCCTCGGCGACGAGGTGCGTCAGCCGATCTCCGTCATTCCCACCGGGTCGATCGCCCTGGACGTGGCGCTCGGCATCGGCGGACTACCGCGTGGCCGGGTCATTGAGATCTACGGTCCGGAATCCTCGGGTAAGACCACGGTCGCGCTGCACGCCGTGGCCAATGCCCAGGCGGCCGGCGGCATCGCGGCCTTCATCGACGCCGAGCATGCGCTGGACCCGGAGTACGCCAAGAAACTCGGCGTGGATACCGATTCGCTGCTGGTATCTCAGCCCGACACCGGTGAGCAGGCGCTGGAAATCGCCGACATGCTGATCCGATCGGGCGCGCTGGACATCCTGGTCATTGACTCGGTGGCCGCGTTGGTGCCGCGTGCCGAGATCGAGGGCGAGATGGGCGATAGCCACGTCGGTCTGCAGGCTCGTCTGATGAGCCAGGCGCTGCGGAAAATCACTGGCGCTATGAATAATTCGGGTACCACGGCGATCTTCATCAACCAGCTACGCGAAAAAATCGGCGTGATGTTTGGGTGCATGAATTACACCACTCGGGTGACGCTTGCTGACGGCACCACCGAGAAGATCGGCAAGATAGTCAACCAGAAGATGGACGTCGAGGTGCTGTCCTACGACCCGAATACTGACCAGATCGTTCCCCGCAAGGTGGTCAACTGGTTCAACAACGGCCCGGCCGAGCAATTTCTGCAATTCACGGTGGAGAAGTCGTGCGGTAGCGGCAAGTCACAGTTCGCCGCTACTCCCAACCATATGATTCGCACGCCCTCGGGGTGGACCGAGGCCGGTGATCTCATCGCCGGTGATCGAGTGATGGCCAGTGAGCCGCATCTACTCAGCGAGCAGCAGTTTCAAGTGGTGCTCGGCTCGCTGATGGGTGATGGGAACCTGTCGCCTAACCTCCGGGATCGCAACGGTGTCCGGTTCCGGCTCGGTCACGGCGCCAAACAGGTCGACTACCTGGAGTGGAAAACCGCACTGCTGGGCAACATCAAGCACTCGACGCGTACAAGCGAGGCGGGTGCGCGGTTCGTGGACTTCACGCCCCTCCCCGAATTGGCGGAGCTGCAGCGTGCGGTGTACCTCGGTGACGGCAAGAAGTTCCTGTCGGAGGAGTATCTCAAGGCGCTCACCCCGCTGGCGTTGGCCATTTGGTACATGGACGACGGCTCCTTCTCATTGCGCTCCAAGGGGCTGCAGCAGCGCACGGCCGGCGGCAGCGGCCGAATCGAGATCTGTGTGCAGGCGATGAGCGAAGGCGCTCGGATTCGAGTGCGAGACTATCTCCGCGATACTCACGGTCTGAACGTGCGGCTGCGCCAGGTTGGTACGACCGGCCAGTCGGTGCTGGTGTTCTCAACCGACGCAACGGCGAAGTTCCAGGAATTGGTGGCGCCGTACATGGCACCATCGATGGAGTACAAACTGCTGCCGCGATTCCGCGGACAGAGCACGGTGACACCGCAGTTCGTTGAGCCGACCCAGCGGCTAGTGCCCGCGCGGGTCCTCGACGTTCACGTCAAGCCGCACACGCGGTCGATGAACCGCTTCGATATTGAGGTTGAGGGCAACCACAACTACTTCGTTGACGGTGTGATGGTGCACAATTCTCCTGAAACGACAACGGGCGGAAAGGCTTTGAAGTTCTACGCCTCAGTTCGGTTGGATGTCAGGAGGATCGAGACCCTCAAGGACGGTACCGATGCGGTGGGCAACCGCACTCGTGTCAAGGTCGTCAAGAACAAAGTGGCTAGCCCCTTCAAACAAGCCGAGTTCGACATCCTTTACGGCAAGGGCATCAGCCGCGAAGGTTCGCTCATCGACATGGGTGTGGAACAGGGCTTCATCCGCAAGTCCGGCTCCTGGTTCACCTACGAGGGCGAGCAGCTGGGCCAGGGCAAGGAGAACGCCCGCAACTTCCTGCTGGAGAACGTCGACGTGGCCAACGAGATCGAGAAGAAGATCAAGGAAAAACTGGGCATTGGTGCCGTGATGACCGATGACTTGAACGATGACGTCCTGCCCGCCCCCGTCGACTTCTGAGGCCTCCCGCGAGGAGCAGGCGCACAACGTATGTCTGCGCCTGCTCACCGTGCGGGCCCGCACCCGCGCCGAGCTGGCGGAACAGCTGACCAAGCGGGGTTATCCCGAGGATGTCAGTGACCGGGTGCTGGACCGGCTCGCCGACGTCGGTCTTGTCGACGACGCCGACTTCGCCGACCAGTGGGTCCGGTCGCGGCAGCGCAACGCCGGAAAAGGCAAGCGCGCGTTGGCCGCCGAACTGCGCAACAAGGGTGTGGACAACGAGGTGATTACCGCCGCGTTGGCCGACATCGACGCCGGAGCGGAACGGACGCGGGCCGAGGAATTGGTGCGGGCCAAGCTGCGCCGGGAAAGGCTCGCCGACGGCGATGACATCAAGGTGGCGCGCAGGCTCGTCGGCATGCTGGCGCGGCGCGGCTATCACCAGACCATGGCCCTTGACGTCGTCAACGCGGAGCTGGCCGCCGAACACGAACGACGCCGGGTCTAGCCAGCTCTATTCGTCTCGCTGTACATCCTTGCGCCCCATCGATCGGTAGATAGTCAATCTCGACTGCCGCCGACGGGTCTCCGGGCTGTAGGTATGGTGCCAAACAGCCACGAAACGAAATGGGGTCGGTGAGGAATGGGTTTGCGGTGGTGCGCGCTGACGGCGGTCTTCATTTGCGTCTCCCTGTTGGGCATCGCGCCCAACGTCGTCCCACACGCTTCAGCACAACCTGAACCGCAACCTGAGGAACAGTCGGTCACCGTCGCGATTCACCCGCTCGAGCCGTTCGTCATGCCAACCAGTAGCGGCGAGCTGACAGGTTTCAGCGTCGACCTGTGGAACGAGATCACCAAAGACTTGGGCTGGTCTACCGAGTACCTCGATACTGGCGACGTGCGGGGACAGCTGGCCGCCGTCGCCGAAGGACGTGCCGACCTGGCGATCGGCGGCATCTCGTTGACGGCCGAGCGCGAGCAGGCATTCGACTTCACCCAACCGACGCTCGGTTCCGGGTTGCAGATCATCGTGCCCGTGCACAACACCCGCCCCTCCGTACCCGGCTTGGGTGGCTATCTTGATTTGTTGTTCTCGCGAACCATGCTGATCTGGTTGGCCGCCGCCGTGGTAGTCAGCGTCATTCCGGCTCATATCTTTTGGCTCATAGAGCGGCGCAGCGCCAAGCCGGTTGTAGCGCGATCCTATTTCCCCGGCATCATTCAATCTTTCGGATGGGGCATCGGATCACTGGTCGGTAGAAACAGCACCTCCGCAACCAAAGCGCTGACGAAATCCTTGGCCATTCTGTGGGGATTTGCCGGTATCGTGTTCATCGCGTTTTACTCAGCGAACCTGAGCGCCACTTTGACCGTGGCCAAACTCGACGCCAAGATCAACGGACCGGCGGATCTCTACGGCAAGTCGGTGGCCACCGTCGAGGGCACCACCGCAGCCAACTTCCTTCGCGGCATGGGAATTGATGCCACTGAGACGAAAACGATCGACGATTCATACCATCTGTTGCGCGAAGAGGGATACGAGGCGGTGGTCTTCGATGCGCCCGTCCTGCGCTACTACGTCGCCCACCGGGGCGAGGGAGTAGCGGTCACGGCGGGACCGGTGTTCCAAGAAGAAGACCAGGGTTTTGTGCTCGATATCCACAGTCCGCTTCGCAAGCCAGTGAACCAAGCGCTCTATCGCCTGCGCGAAAACGGCACCTACAACCTCATCAGGGAAAAGTGGTTCGGCGACGACGCAGCCACCAGCGCCGAAGATCTCAACTGAACACATGGGCTCGCTCCTCGCTATGCGACCGTCGTGCCAGGTCCGCCTGCGGCAACAGCATTAAGGTTGCGGCCATGCACGTATCGGTAAAGCTCGCGCCGACGTTCGACTACGCCACGCTCGAGCAGTTCTGGCGTGCCGCAGATGACCTCGGATTCCCGGCAGTGTGGAACTACGACCACTTCTACGGTCTGGTCGACCATGCCGACCCCACGCTGGAAGGCTGGACCACGCTGGCGGCGATGGCGGTGGTGGTCCGGCGCGCCCGGGTGGGCTGTCTGGTCAGCGGCGTCACGTACCGCCACCCCGCGGTGCTGGCCAAGATGGCGGCGACGGTCGACCACATCGCTGGCGGGCGAATGGATTTCGGTCTCGGTGCAGGTTGGCATGAGGGCGAACACCGCGGCTACGGAATTGACTTTCCGTCCCCGGGCGCGCGGGTGGCGATGCTCGACGAAGCGCTCACCGTCATCCGGCGGCTCTGGACCGAGGAGTCGGTCACCTTCGCGGGGCGGTTCTACACGCTCACCGACGCATTGTGCGAACCGAAGCCGGTGCAGCGCCCCGGTCCGCCCATCATCGTGGGCGCCGCGCAGCCGAAGATGCTGCGCGTGGCCGCACGCCACGCCGACGAATGGAACATGCCGTCGACCTCATTGCAGGAGTGGCGTACGGCCAGCGGCCATCTCGACGCCGCCTGCGCCGAGCTGGACCGTGACCCGTCGTCGATCCGTCGAGGCGTGCAGTTGTTCTTGCACCCGGCCCGTCCCGATCAGGTCGACGCTCAACTGGACAGCATCGCCGAGTACGTCGACGCCGGCTGCGAGCATGTGGTGCTGTCGTTCTATCAGCCGCCGGGCGATGCGTTGTTGCGCCGCTGCGCCGAGTTGCTGTAGCCGCGCTTCGGCGCCGCGCGCTGGAAACCGTTCGGGCTAACCGATCTTCGCGCCGGGCGCGCCTTCCTCCTCGACGGCCTCGGCCTCCATGGGCACCGGCCCGCGCCGCGAGCGCCGCATCCGGGCCTCCACCCACGTCGCGAACCACGACAGCGTGAAGTTGACGGTGATCATGATCACCGCGACGACCATCAACGCGGGGATGTAGTTGCCGTACGCCGCGCCGACCTGGGTGCCCTGGCGCACCAACTCGACGAAGGTGATCACGAACCCGATCGAGGAGTCCTTGAGCACCACCACCAACTGCGAGATCAACACCGGCAGCATCGACGTGATCGCCTGGGGCAACAACACCGAGCGCATCGTCTGACCCCAGCTCAGCCCCAGCGCCCACGCGGCTTCCGTCTGCCCGCGCGGCAACGCCGCGACACCGGCCCGCACGATTTCGGCGATCACCGCGGCGTTGTACAGCGTCAGACCGGTGATCACACCGGCCAGTGCCAGGTATTCGCCAGGGAACACGCCGTAGAGCGCATACAGGAAGTACGCGAAGATCATCATGATCAGCACCGGCACTGCACGGAAGAACTCCACGACCACCGAGCACAGCCACCGCACCGGGAGTACCCGTGACAACCGGCCCACACCGAGCACTAGGCCAAGGGCCAGCGCAAGCACGATCGAGACGCCGGCAGCGGTCAGCGTGCCTTCGACGCCGGGCATGATGTAGGTGGTCCACAGATTCGCCGTCAGGAACGGCTCCCACTTCTCCGCGGTCAGCTGACCCTTGGCCTGCAACTGCGAATACACCACCCACAGCGCCAACAGCGCGATCACGACGGTGATCACCGTGATGATGTGGTTGCGTATCCGCGCCCGCGGGCCGGGGGCGTCGAACAGCACCGATCCGCTCATAGTGCCCCGTTCTTCGCGCAAGCGCTCATCGGGGCCTTCTGTTCTTCGCGCAAGCGCTCATCGGGGCCTTCTGTTCTTCGCGCAAGCGCTCATCGGGGCCTTCTGTTCTTCGCGCAAGCGCTCATCACCGCGCCACCGCCATTCGCTTACCAAGCCACCCGAACAACAGCCCCAGCGGCAACGTCAAGATGACGAACCCTGCGGCGAAAATGCTGCCGATCACCAGCAGCGCGGCCTCGTTCTCGATCATCTCCTTCATCAACAGCGCCGCTTCGGCCACACCGATCGCCGAAGCGATGGTGGTGTTCTTGGTCAACGCGATCAGCACCGAACCCAACGGGATGATCACGGCCCGAAACGCCTGTGGCAGCAGGATGATCCGCAGGTTCTGGCCGAATGACAGCCCAAGCGACCGGGCCGCCTCGGCCTGGCCGAGCGGCACGGTGTTGACGCCCGAACGCAACGTCTCGCAGACGAAAGAGGCGGTGTAGACGGTCAATCCGAGCACCGCCAGCCGAAAGTTACTGTCTTCGATCGACGTGAGCGATTGGGGATCCACCAGGGTGATGCCCAACGTCTGGGCTATCCCGAACGAACAGAACAGGATGATCAGCGTCAGCGGGGTGTTGCGCACCACGTTGACATAGGCCGCACCCAACCATTTGAGCACCGGCACCGGCGCCAGCCGCATCGCGGCCAACACCGTGCCGAGCACCAGCGCCCCGACGGCGGAGTAGATCGTCAGCTGGATCGTGGTCCAGAACGCCTCGAAGATCTGGGCCTGGTATCTGGTGAAGATCTCCACGTGCGGCGGTCGGCCCTAGGTCTGGTCGATCGTCGGCGGGTTGGGAGCCGGCAGTCCCGATGCGCCAAGGTTGTTGTCCCAGGCCGCCTTCCAGGCGCCGTCCTGCTCCATCTTCACCAGCGCGTCGTTGATCTGCGTCTGCAGTTCAGTGTCGTCCTTCTTCAGGCCGATGCCGTAACGCTCCTCAGAGAAGGTGTCTCCGACGATCTTGAACACCCCGGGGCTCTGGGCGGCGTAGCCCGCCAGAATGACCTCGTCGGTGGTCACGGCGTCGACCGCGCCGTTCTTGAGTGCCTCGATACACGCCGAATACGTGTCATACTGCTGCAACTGCACACCGGGGTACTGGTCCTTGATGCGTTGCGCCGGTGTCGAACCCGTCACCGAGCACAGCTTTTTGTTGTTCTCCAGCGACTCCGCGCCGACGATGTCGGTGTTGTCGCTGCGCACCAGCAGGCTCTGACCCGTGATGAGGTACGGCCCCGCGAACGACACCCGCTCCTTGCGCGAGTCGGTGATCGAATACGTCGCGACGATGAAATCGACCTGACCGTTGGCGATCAGCGTCTCGCGTTGCGCCGACGGCGCTTCCTTCCACTCGATCTGGTCCTCGGTGTAGCCGAGTTGCTGGGCCACATACCTGGCCACGTCCACGTCGAATCCGGTCATCGTGCCGTCGGGGTTCTTCAGACCGAGACCGGGCTGGTCGAACTTCGTCCCGATGACGACCTTCTCCCCGTCGCCACCACCGCCGCCACAAGCCGCCAGCGGTAACGCCACGGCGAGCGCGAGAGCGGCGACTACACGCCTCGGAATGGATCGCATTGGGGGTTCCTTTCCACTAGTGGTGCAGGATCTTGCCTAGGAAGTCTTTGGCCCGGTCGGTGGTGGGGTTGGTGAAGAACTCCGACGGCGGGGCCGACTCGACGATGGCCCCGTCGCACATGAATACCACTTTGTCGGCCGCGCCCCTGGCGAACCCCATCTCGTGGGTGACCACCAACATCGTCATGCCGTCGGCAGCCAGCGACGTCATCACGTTGAGCACCTCGGTGATCATCTCGGGGTCCAACGCGCTGGTCGGCTCGTCGAACAGCATCACCTTCGGGTTCATCGCCAACGAACGGGCGATCGCCACCCGCTGTTGCTGGCCGCCGGAGAGCTGAGCCGGAAACTTGTCGGCCTGGTTGGCCACGCCGACGCGCTCGAGCAGCGCCATCGCCTTCTCGCGCGCCGCATCCTTGGATGCCTTGCGCACTTTGCGGGGCGCCAGAGTCACGTTCTCCAGGATCGTCTTGTGCGCGAACAGGTTGAACGACTGGAAGACCATGCCGACATCGGAGCGCAGCTGGGCCAGCTTGCGGCCCTCCTCCGGGAGCACCTCACCGTCGATCGCGATGGTCCCCGAATCGATCGACTCCAGCCGGTTGATGGTGCGGCACAACGTCGACTTGCCCGAGCCCGACGGGCCGAGCACGATGATCACCTGGCCGCGCGCGACCTCGAGGTCGATATCCCTGAGCACGTGCAGGCTGCCGAAGTACTTGTTGACCGCCTGCATCGAGATCATCGGCACGTCGGATCGGGCCGGATCGACGTCTTTGACCTCCGACCCGGTGGTTTCCATGGGTGCAGACCTTACCGAGGGAAGGTCCAGCGTGCCCGGAAGTCGTTAATCCGCCCATGTCGCCAGAACGGCCGGTCCGTACCATGGGGCCGTGACTTCGGTGGTAACGCAACAGGCGCAGGCAGCCGCGTCGACGCGCACGCGCACGTCGACCACCGGCCGCGACGTGCGCACCTACCAGGTCCGCACCTACGGCTGTCAGATGAACGTGCACGACTCAGAGCGGTTGGCCGGGCTGTTGGAAGCTGCGGGTTACCGCAGGGTCGACGACGGTCAGGACGCCGATGTTGTGGTGTTCAACACCTGTGCGGTGCGCGAAAACGCCGACAACAAGCTGTATGGAAACCTCAGCCACCTGGCCCCGCGTAAACGGTCCGACCCGAACATGCAGATCGCCGTCGGGGGATGTCTGGCGCAGAAGGACCGTGACACGGTGCTGCAGCGGGCGCCGTGGGTCGACGTGGTGTTCGGCACCCACAACATCGGGTCGCTGCCTGTGCTGCTCGAGAGTGCCCGCCACAACAAGGCCGCGCAGATCGAAATCGTCGATGCGTTAGAGGAGTTCCCCTCCGCGCTGCCTGCTGCACGTGAATCCGCCTACGCCGCGTGGGTTTCGGTGAGCGTCGGCTGCAACAACACCTGCACGTTCTGCATCGTGCCCGCGTTGCGCGGTAAGGAGGTCGACCGCCGACCCGGCGACGTGCTCGCCGAGGTGCAGTCGCTGGTGGACCAGGGCGTGCTGGAGGTGACGCTGCTCGGGCAGAACGTCAACGCCTACGGTGTGTCGTTTGTTGACCCGGAACAACCGCGTGACCGCGGCGCATTCGCCAAGTTGCTGCGGGCGTGCGGACGCATCGACGGCCTGGAACGGGTGCGGTTCACCTCGCCGCACCCCGCCGAGTTCACCGACGACGTCATCGAGGCGATGGCGGAGACGCCCAACGTGTGCCCCACCTTGCACATGCCGTTGCAGTCCGGTTCGGACCGCGTGCTGCGCGCGATGCGCCGGTCCTACCGCGCCGAGCGGTATCTGGGCATCATCGACCGGGTCCGCGCGGCCATCCCGCACGCCGCGATCACCACCGACCTCATCGTCGGCTTCCCCGGCGAGACCGAGGACGACTTCCAGGCCACCCTCGACGTGGTGACGCAGGCCAGGTTCGCCAGCGCGTTCACCTTCCAGTACTCCAAACGACCCGGTACGCCCGCGGCGCAGTTCGACGATCAGATCCCGAAAGCCGTTGTCGGCGAACGCTATCAGCGGCTGATCGACCTTCAGGAGAAGATCTCACTCGAGGCGAACCGGGCGCAGGTGGGCCGTACCGTCGAGTTGCTGGTCGCCACCGGAGAGGGGCGCAAGGACGCCAGCACAGCGCGCATGTCCGGGCGGGCCCGCGACGGCCGGTTGGTGCACTTCAACCCGTCCGGCCGCGAGATTCGCCCCGGCGACGTCATCACCACGACGGTCACCGGCGCCGCGCCGCATCATCTGATCGCCGATGCGCCCGTCGGCACCCATCGGCGTACCAGGGCCGGCGACGCCCACGCCGCCGGGCAACGGCCCCGCACCGGCGTCGGCCTCGGGATGCCGGGGATCGGCGCGCCAACACAGCACGAAACGTCGACCGGGTGCGATCGATGAACGCCCCCGGCAACGGCAACTTCGACCAGTTCAAGGAAGAACTCGAAGCCGCCGAACGCCGCGTCGCCGGTGAAATCGATCCCGGCGCACGAGCTTTGATCATCGCCATCGGCGTTTTCGTGTTGTTGTTGTCCTTCTTGTTGCCGCACACCGGCGCCGCCAACGGCTGGGATGTGCTCGTCCACAGCCAGGACGCCACCGGCGCCGCCGTGTCGCTGCCGTCGCGGTTGTTCATCTGGCTCGCGCTCGTGTTCACCGTCGGGGTCTCGATGTTGGCGCTGTTGACGCGGCGCTGGGCGCTGGCCTGGATCGCGCTGGCAGGTTCCTCGGTAACGTGCGTGCTGGGGCTGCTGGCGGTGTGGTCCCGGCAGACGGCGGCCGAGCCGTACCCGGGACCCGGGATCGGGCTCATCCTCGCGTGGCTGACGGTGATCGTGGTGACCTACCACTGGGCGCGCGCGGTGTGGGCGCGCACCGCTGTGCAGCTCGCCGCCGAGGAGGCGCGTCGCCAGGAGGCCGCCAAGCGCCAGCGGCGGGGTTTGTTGGAGCGGTTCGACGACGACGATCCCGACAAGCCGACGGACTAGCCGCTCAGGACTGGGTCGGACACGCTTCAACCGGGACTTTCATCGTCAGATCGCCCTGCTTTTCGAAGCGGAAAGTGACATCCACCGATGTGCCCGGGCGTGCGGATTCGCGGAGCCCCTCGACACGCACCGATGTCGGTTCGTCGGGGCCGGCGTATCGGCCGACGTCCTCGATCGGTTGGCCCGCGGCGATCGACGTGCGGGGCGGAATCTCCAGCGTTGCGTTCGGAGCGATGCGGATGGCCTCGGCCGCGTCGGATTCGATGGCGAGCAGTGTCTCCGACTCGCCGGACCGGTTGTTGGTCGCGGTGAACGTGAGCGCTGCGTCCTCGCCGACCTGTATGGCACAGGATCCAGGTAGGAAACGCGGCACGATGTAGGCGTTCTCGACCGACGTCTGCGCTGTCTGCGTGTTGGCGCCGCGGTTGGACGAACCGATCTCCGAGCCGCCCCCGCAGCCCGCCGCCAGCAGCGCCAACACCGCTCCGGCCGTCACGCCGCGGTGGCGTATGGAAGCGAGTCGTTGCATATTGCGGGAGTTCCCAGTCGCCGTCGCGTTACACGCCGTAGTCCTGCTGACATCACTGCGAGTGTTCACGGCGCTTTATCAGGAGCAGCTCAGGTAATCGTCCGCGCGCGTCGATAACGTGAATGACAGACCGGTCTGCAGCCCTTGGACATGGGGGATTGCCGACCGGTCTTTGTCATAAGCGATACAGGGAGGTGGCTGTTTTGTCCGCCCTGCTGCAAACAGGCGAACGGATCGACCCCGCACAGCGCGACGACGACTACGCCGACGTGAGCCCCATGTGCAACGAACTGCGCAACACCTCAGACCACGCGAAGCGACGGCGGTTGCGCGCCCGCATCATTTCCCGATGTCTGCCCTTGGCCGACCATATTGCGCTGCGCTTTGCAGGACGCGGTGAATCGGCCGAGGACCTGGCACAAGTGGCCCGGCTGGGTCTGATCAAAGCTGTCGACCGCTACGAACCCGACCGCGGGCCGTTCCTGCCCTATGCCGTGCCGACCATCATGGGCGAGGTTCGACGCCACTTTCGCGACCACACCTGGGGCGTGCACGTTCCCCGCTCGATCAAGGATTTGCACCAGCGCGTGTCTGCCTCCATCGGCTTGCTCTCACAGCGGCTGGGTCGCGCGCCGACGGCCAGCGAGGTCGCTGCCGACCTCGACGTGGACCGCGAAGACGTCGTGCGGGCCGTGGACATGTCCGACGCGTATCGGCCACAGTCGCTGGATGCCGCACCGTCGGGCAGCCGCAAAGACCGACCGGCCGGGGCGGCTCACGGCGCCACCGACCCCCGCTACGACAGCGTGGAAGACGCGCTCACCGTCGCCGACCTAGTGGGCCGGCTGACTGAGCGGCAACGGTTGATTCTGAGGTTGCGGTTCTGTGATGATCTGCCGCAGAGCAAAATCGGAGAACGTCTCGGCGTCTCCCAGGTACAGGTCTCTCGACTGCTTGCCGCGACGTTGGAGCGGCTGCGCGAGTACATCCACGAGGACGACGCGGTGCCCCCTGCGCGCTGATCGCCGTTCGGGCCTGCACAACATGTATGAGTGCCCGCCGAGCCGGGTAGATTGCCGGATGTGAAACGCATCGGTGTCGCTGCGGCATTCGCAACTGTGCTCATCGCCGCATCCGGATGTTCCAATCAGGCCGATCAACCGTCGGAGGCGTCACCGCCGCCTGCGAGCCCCACCACCACAGCCGCACCGGCCAACGCTCCCAACGCGACACCTGACGTCGGCGCCGGCTTCGCCGATCTGGTCGAACGCGTCAGCCCCAGCGTGGTGACCGTTCAGCGCGACGGCGGCGCGGGCAGCGGGGTGGTGCTGCGGCCCGACGTCGTGGTGACGAACGCACATGTGGTCGGTGAATCCCGCGATGTGACAATACTTTTCGCTGACGGTGAGAGTTCTCCCGGCCAGGTGGTCGGCACCGACACGGTGACCGATCTGGCGGTGGTGCGCACCGAACGCCAAGACCTTCCGGTGCCCGAGTTCCGCACGGATCTGCCGCGCGCGGGGGAGATCGCGATGGCCATCGGCAGCCCGCTGGGGTTCCAGAACTCCGTCACCGCCGGCATCATCTCCGGGCTGCACCGCGACATCCCCGGCTCGGCGGCGCAGACCCAGTCGTTGGTCGATCTGATCCAGACCGACGCGCCGATCTCACCGGGCAACTCCGGCGGGGCCCTGCTCGACGCCAGCGGCCGCGTCGTCGGCATCAACGAGGCCTACATCCCACCCGCGGTGGGGGCGGTGTCGCTGGGCTTTGCGATCCCGGCGGCCACCGTGCTCGATGTCACCGAGCAGCTGCTCGCCGACGGCCAGGCCACCCACCCGTACCTGGGCATCTCCACCGGTCAGGTCACCGCCGCCATTCAGCGCATGCTCGGCGTCGATGCCGAACAGGGAGCGTTGGTCGTCGGCGTCGACCCCGGCGCGCCCGCGGCCACCGCCGGGTTACGGCCCGGCGACGTGATCGTCGAACTCGGCGGCGAGCCGGTCGAGACCGTGGAGGACCTGCTGAGCGTGCTGCGTCAGACCCAACCGGGCGCCGAGGAGAAGGTGGTATTTGTGCGCGGCAGCGACCGCCAGGAGACGACCGTGACGATCGGATCCCGCACCGGCTGAGCGACGTTCAGCAGGCCGTCAGCAGGCTATGGCGATCCGGAACCCCGTGGTCGTTGGTTCGTTCGGGGACTCGGCGAAATACCCGTAGGCCGTGCCGGTGAAGTTGAGCACCGAACCGTCGCGGCTGACATCCAGTTTCCCGCTGCCGCCTTGCCAGGCGCTGCCGGTGAACCCGCCCAAGTTGGCGATCTTGACGAACTTGGCCTCGGGGGTACCGCCCTTGCCGACCATCGCGGTGAAACCGCTCGCCTCGTCACCGCCGTCGATGGTCAGCAGCCACTGAATCTGGTTGCACCGCACGTACAGGCGCCCGCCGGTGTCTTTTCCGTCGATGGCGGCCGTCGCGGTGTTGGGCGGCATTGCCGGTGGCTCCGACGGCGGCGACCCTGTTGAGCAGCCCGAGACCACGCCCCCCAGTAATGCGGCGATTACGACGAGTCGAATCATGATCTGTCCTGCGCGGTCGGTGGGCCACGAGATACCCCTGACGTCTCGAGGTCATACCTGCAGCCGCGTATAGCGCCCGGCGTTCAGGGGAAACCCGCTACCAGGATCCATCGAGGTGGCAAAAATGCACAACCGAACCGCTATCACCGCAGCAGCCGTCCTGATGATCTGCACCGGCTGCTCATCGGGCGCCAATGCGCTCGGCGAGCATCTGCTGCATCTGCGCGTCAACGGAAACGACGTAGGCGCTTACCCCGTTCACTGCTCCCAGGTGCAGTGGCTGTGGCGCCTCGAGACCATGGAGCAGTCGCCCGGCGTGGTCGCGCAGGTGAACACGGAAGACTCCATCGAGGCGCGTTCGGTGCAGATCAACAACTTAGGTGGATTCACAGGTACCTACTGGGAAGGCACCACCGGCGAGGCCGACGCCAGCCTGGTGGACGGCAAGTTCACGATCACCGGCACGGCGGTCGGGTTCTTTCACGACGATCCCGGCGAGCGCACCAGCGCGCCGTTCGAGATCAACACCGAATGCTGAACCGCCGGTAGGTCCTAACGTCCCTTGCCCAGGGCCTCGACGGCCGCGTCAGCCCACTGGCGCCACTGCTCGGCGTTCGCGCGCGCCTCGGCGGCGTCCTTGTCCCGGCCCGCTGCCGCCGCCTTCTCCGCTTGACGCTCGAATTGCTCTGCGCGGACACGGAACTGGTCGGCGCGCGCCTGCGCCTCGGGGTCCACACCGCGCGTCGGCGCATCGCGGACCTTCTTCTCCACCGCGCGCAGTCGACGTTCCAGTTCAGCCGCGCGCTCACGCGGCACCTTGCCGATCGCCTCCCACTTGTCGCCGATCACACGCAACGCGGCCCTGGCCGCGTCGAGGTCGGAGGTGTCGAGCTTCTCCGCCTCGGCCAAAAGCGCCTCCTTGGCTTGCGCGTTGGCGCGGAACTCCGCGTCCCGCTCGGCGCTGGCGGCGTTGCGCGCCGCGAAGAAGACGTCCTGGGCAGCCTTGAACCGCTGCCACAGCGCGTCGTCGACGTCCTTGGCCGCCCGGCCCGCGGCCTTCCACTCGGCGAGCAGCTCACGGAACGCGGCGCTCGTCGGACCCCAGTCGGTGGAGCCCGACAGCGCCTCGGCGCGTTCGCACAGCGCTTCCTTGGCTTGGCGCGCGCCGGCCCGTTCGCGGTCGAGTTCGGCGAAATGCGATCCGCGCCTGCGGTTGAACGTCTCGCGGGCCGCCGAGTAGCGCTTCCACAGCATGTCGTCGGTCTTGCGGTCCAGCCCGGTGATCGTGCGCCATTCGTCGAGGATTTCGCGCAACCTGTCGCCGGCGACCTTCCACTGCGTCGAGTTGGCGGCCAGTTCCTCGGCCTCGGCGGCCAGCGCCTCCTTGCGGGCGGTCTGCGCGGCGCGGTACTCCTCACGCCTGGCCTTCTCGGCCTGGGCGGCCTGGTCTGCGTGGTCGATGATCGCGGTCAACCGGGCGGCCAGCGCGTCCACGTCGCCGAGCACATGAGCGGTCGGCAGTGACTCGGCCAAGGTGGCCGCGGCGGCCTTGATCTTGCGGGCGTCGCCGCTGCCGGACTCCAGCCGCGTCTCCATCAACGCGACCTCGGTGTGCAGGTCATCGAAGCGACGACCGAAATGTTCGAAGGCCGCCTCGGGGTCGCCCGCCTGCCATGAGCCGATCACCCGTTCGCCTGACCCGGTGATCAGCCACACCGTGCCGTCGGGGTCGACGCGGCCGAACCGGTGCGGATCACTGGCCGGTGGTGCGATGACCGCCGGGGCGGGTCGGCCGGGACGCGGAACGGGACGCGGTGCGCCGGGGCGTGGGGTGGGTTTGGGCGGGAGAGCACCCTGGGTGGGTTTGGGCGGGAGAGCACCCTGTGTGGGTTTGGGCGGGAGAGCACCCTGTGCGGGCTTGGGCGAGGGGCTCGGGCCCCCGGGCTGGCTGGTCGTCATGTCCGTTTCCTCGTACCTCCGCGCGTAACCGCGCACCTGCCGCGCAACGCGGCGCCTGTTCGCTGTTCAACGCTATTCAAACAGGTTGCCGCGCCGCATGCGCACGGCTTCGGGATGCACGCTCTAGCCTCTTCTGGACACATACGACAAGGAGGCCGATGGGCGGCGTCAACGAGGCGACAGATCTCGCCGCCCTGCTGGCCATCGGCGCTGCCGTGTTCGTCGCGATCGGCGACGTCATCCACCAGCGGCAAGCACATCAGGTCACCGACGAACCGGTCGGCCACGCCGCGTTGTTCATGCGGTTGCTGCGTGATCGCCGGTGGTGGCTGGGCAGCCTCGTGGCCGCCGCCGGGTTCGGGTTGCAGGCCGCCGCGCTCGGCCTGGGGTCAGTGCTTCTGGTGCAGGCGCTGCTGGTCACGTCGTTGTTGTTCGCGCTGCCGCTCTCCGCGCGGCTGGCGCGCCGCCGGGTGACGCGGTGGGAGTGGACCTGGGCGGTGCTGCTCGCGGTCTCGGTGGCCGTCATCATCACGGTCGGCAATCCGACCGCAGGACAGGCCCGCGGATCGTCGGAGACGTGGATCGCGGTGCTGGCGGTGCTGGTTCCCGCGTTGGCGCTGTGCGTGATCGGGGCCAGGATCCTGACCGGAGCCGCCAGCGCGGTGCTGCTGGCGTTGGCCTCCGGTGCGCTGTGGGGACTGTTCGCGGTGCTGACCAAAGGGGTCGTCGCCCAGCTGGACTTCAGCAGTTGGGCCGGCGTCGCGGCGCTGCTGCGCAGCCCGGAGCTGTACGCGTTGGTGGCGGTGGCGATCGGGGGCACCGTATGGCAGCAGGCGTCGTTTCGCGCCGGGGCGCTGACCGCGTCGCTGCCGACGATGACCGTCGCCGAGCCGGTGGTGGCCTCGGTGCTCAGCGTGGTCGTGCTGGGGGAGGCGTTGCGCCCCGACGACGCCGGTTGGCTGGCGCTGGTGGGCGCCGTGGTCGTCATGGTGGCTGCGACGGGCGCGCTGGCCCGGGGCGAGGCGGCCAGCGCCGGTCAACCCGCAGCATCGCATTAGCGTGGTGGCGTGCTGAGCGCCATTGCCATCGTCCCGTCGGCACCGGTTCTGGTTCCCGAACTCGCCGCCGGCGCCGCCGCGGAGCTGGCGGACCTGCATCAGGCGGTGCGCTCCGCGGCCGCCGCGCTGCCCGCACGCTGGATCGCGGTCGGGGTGGAGCGCGCCGACGCCGTCGTCGCACCGGATCGGCTCGGCACCTTCGCCGGCTACGGCGCGGACGTCCGCGTCGCGCTGGCCCCGGGCGTCGACGGCGAACCCACGTGGCTGCCGTTGTGCGCGTTGGTCACCGGCTGGCTGCGCGGTCAGGTCAACCCCGAAGCGCGCGCCGAGGTGCGGGTGTACGCCGACGCCCACGGCGCCGATACCGCGCTGGCCCGCGGCCGGGCGCTGCGCGCCGAGGTCGACGAGGCGGTCGAACCGGTCGGCGTGCTCGTCGTCGCCGACGGTGCGCACACGCTGACCCCGAGCGCGCCCGGCGGCTACGAGCCGGATTCGATCCCCGCTCAGCACGCGCTCGACGACGCGCTGGCCGCCGGTGACGTCGCGGCCCTGGCCCGGCTGCCCGCCGGGGCCGTCGGTCGGGTGGGCTATCAGGTACTGGCTGGGCTCACCGAACCCGGGCCCGCAACGGCCACCGAGCTGTACCGCGGAGCGCCCTACGGGGTCGGCTATTTCGTCGGCGTCTGGAAGCCATGACGCGTCCGATCGCGGTCATCGGACCGACGGGCACCGGCAAGTCGGAGCTGGCACTCGGTCTGGCCGAACGCGTCGGCGGTGAGATTGTGAACGCCGACGCCATGCAGCTGTACCGGGGGATGGACATCGGCACCGCTAAGTTGACGGTCCCCGAGCGCCGTGGCATACCGCACCACCAGCTCGACGTGCTCGAGGTGACCGACACCGCCAGCGTGGCGCGCTACCAGCAGGCCGCCGCCGCCGACGTGGAGGCCATCGCGACCCGCGGTGCGGTGCCGATCGTGGTCGGCGGGTCGATGATGTACGTGCAGTCGCTGCTGGACGAGTGGACGTTCCCGGCCACCGACCCGGCGGTACGGGCCAAATGGGAACAGCGGCTCGCCGAGGTCGGTGTGGCCGCGCTGCACGCCGAACTGGCGCGGGCGGACGCCGACGCCGCGTCGTCGATTTTGTCGACCGACGGCCGGCGCATCGTGCGGGCACTGGAGGTGGTCGAGCTGACCGGACAGCCATTCGCCGCGTCGTTCCCCGAGATCGGCGCGCCGCGCTGGGACACCGCCATCATCGGATTAGACTGGGACACAACCGTTCTCGATGTGCGCCTGCGGCAACGCACAGACAAGATGTTCGTCGATGGGTTGGTCGACGAGGTGCTGGTGCTGCTGGGCCGGGGCCTGCGCGAGGGCGTCACCGCGTCGCGCGCGCTGGGATACGCCCAGGTGATCGCCGACCTGGACAGCGGCGGCGACGGTGCCGGGGCCCGCGAGCCGACGTTCGTCGGCACCCGCCGCTACGTGCGCAGGCAGCGGTCGTGGTTTCGCCGCGACCACCGCATCACCTGGCTCGACGGCGCCGGCGCAGACAACGTCGAGTCGGCTCTGCGGGTGTGGCGCGACGTATCCTGAGCAGGTGAGGTTCGCCAAGGGGCACGGCACGCAGAACGACTTCGTGCTGCTGCCCGATCCCGATGCGGGGTTGGTGCTGACACCGGCCGCCGTGGAGGTGCTGTGCGACCGCCGCGGCGGGCTGGGCGCCGACGGCGTGCTGCGGGTGACCCGGGCGGGCGCCGCGCAGCGCGCAGGTGTGCTCGACCGCCTGCCCGAGGGCGTCGACGCCGACGACTGGTACATGGACTACCGCAACGCCGACGGCTCGATCGCGCAGATGTGCGGCAACGGCGTGCGGGTGTTCGCGCACTTCCTGCGCGCCAGCGGGTTGGAAACCCGCGACGAGTTCGTCGTCGGATCGCTGGCCGGCCCCCGCCCGGTGGTGTTGCACGACTGCGACGCCACCACTGCCAACGTCACCGTGGATATGGGCAAGGCCAACCACTTCGGTACGGGGGAGGCGATCGTGGGCGGGCGGCCGTTCGCCGGGCTGGCGATCGACGTGGGCAACCCGCATCTGGCGTGCGTGGATCCCGACCTGACCCTTGATGAGTTGGCCGCGCTGGACGTCGCGGCGCCGGTGTCCTTCGACCGGGTGCAGTTCCCCGACGGGGTCAACGTCGAGGTGCTGACCGCGCCGGCTGACGGTGCGGTGTCGATGCGGGTACACGAACGCGGTGTCGGCGAAACACGTTCGTGCGGAACCGGAACCGTCGCCGCGGCCGTCGCCGCCCTGGCGTTCGCCGGCGCCACCACGGGCACGCTGGACGTGCGCGTACCCGGCGGCGAGGTCACCGTCACCGTCACCGACGCCAGCAGCTACCTGCGTGGTCCGTCGGTGCTGGTGGCCCACGGCGAGGTATCGGAGGAATGGTGGCGCGCTGCCCAGCGTTAATTGAGGTGCATGAAAAGTGATCTCCGTGCGAACCTTGATTCGCCTATGACGTATCCCGAGTTTCCCATCGACGGCACACCCAGCACGGGTGAGCTCGCTCTCGAAGACCGTACCGCGCTACGCCGTGTCGCCGGCCTGTCCACCGAGCTGGCCGACGTCTCCGAGGTCGAGTACCGCCAGCTGCGGCTGGAGCGCGTCGTGCTGGTGGGTGTGTGGACCGAAGGCAGCGCGGCCGACGCCGAGGCCAGCCTGGCCGAACTGGCCGCGCTGGCCGAGACAGCGGGCTCGGAGGTGCTCGAAGGGCTGATCCAGCGCCGCGACAAGCCCGATCCCGCGACCTATATCGGCTCCGGCAAGGCCCAGGAACTGCGCGAGGTGGTGCTGGCCACCGGCGCCGACACCGTCATCGCCGATGGTGAGCTCAGCCCCGCGCAGCTCACCGCGCTGGAAAAGGCGGTCAGGGTCAAGGTGATCGACCGCACCGCGCTGATCCTTGACATCTTCGCCCAGCACGCCACCAGCCGGGAAGGCAAGGCACAGGTATCGCTGGCGCAGATGGAGTACATGCTGCCGCGGCTGCGTGGCTGGGGCGAATCGATGTCGCGGCAGGCTGGTGGCCGTGCGGGCGGTGCCGGCGGCGGCGTGGGTCTGCGCGGACCCGGCGAGACCAAGATCGAAACCGACCGCCGCCGCATCCGCGAGCGGATGGCCAAGCTGCGCCGCGACATCAAGGACATGAAGAAGGTCCGCGACACCCAGCGCAGCGGGCGTCGGCGCAGCGAGATTTCCTCGATCGCAATCGTGGGCTACACCAACGCGGGCAAGTCCAGCCTGCTCAACGCGCTGACCGGCGCCGGGGTGCTGGTGGAGAACGCGTTGTTCGCCACGCTCGAGCCCACAACGCGGCGAGGACAATTCGACGACGGCCGGCCGTTCGTGCTGACCGACACCGTCGGGTTCGTGCGACACCTGCCCACCCAGCTGGTGGAGGCGTTCCGCTCCACCCTGGAGGAGGTCGTCGACGCCGACCTGCTGGTGCACGTCGTCGACGGATCTGACGGCAACCCGTTGGCCCAAATCAACGCCGTACGGGAAGTGATCAACGAGGTGATCGCCGAGCGCAACCTCCAGGCGGTCCCAGAGTTGTTGGTGGTCAACAAAATCGACGTCGCCAGCGATCTCGCGCTGGCACAGCTGCGCCGGGCGCTTCCGGATGCGGTGTTCGTCTCCGCACACACCGGTGACGGGCTGGATCGGCTGCAGTCGCGGATGGCTGAGATGATCACCCCGACCGACACGGCGGTGGACGTGACAATTCCGTATGACCGAGGCGATCTCGTCAACAAGCTGCACGCCGACGGGCGAATCGACGCCACTGAGCACACCGCCGATGGCACGAGAATCAAGGCGCGCGTGCCGATGCCGTTGGCGGCCAGCCTGCGCGCATACGCGACGTTCTAGCGTTACCTCTGCTCGGTTTCCTGTCGTTTCTCAGCGGTTTCGGCCGCGGCGCGGGCACTTTCGGCTTCGGCTTCCTTCTGCGCGGCGTTGCGCTGCGCATCGGCCTTGTCCTGCTGGGCCTTACCCTCGCGGTACAGGTCGTCGCGGCCCGCTACCGCGCCAGCGACCTCTTTGGCCTTGCCCTTGACGCCTTCCACGACGCCCTTGATCCCTTCCTCGGGACCGCTTTTGTTGTCGTCCGACATCGCTGTTTCCTCCCTGGCGGGTTGGTGTGCTCCGCAGATTCCCCGAACGACTCCGTCGCTAAACCAGTCGTGGCCGACGTCACGGCGCTGCCCCACGCGCGCAGGCCGCCGACCATCCGGTTGGCTGGGGTAAATTTGCGGATTCATCGAATTTCCGACCGGAGGTTTCCCATGGCCGGCGTCGTCCAATACGAGCGCACCCTTTTCGAGCCCGAGCACGACCTGTTCCGCGAGTCGTACCGGGCGTTTCTGGACCGCCACGTCGCGTCGCACCACGAACAGTGGGAACAGGACAAGATCGTCGACCGCAACGTCTGGCTGGAAGCAGGCAAGCAGGGCTTCCTCGGGATGGCCGTGCCCGAGGAGTACGGCGGGGGCGGCAACCCCGACTACCGCTACAACGCAGTGGTGGTCGAGGAGACCACCGCGGGCGGCTACAGCGGACTGGGTTTCGGCCTGCACAACGATGTGGTGGCCCCGTACCTGATCAAGCTGGCTAACGAGGAGCAGAAGCAGCGGTGGCTGCCGAAGTTCTGCTCCGGCGAAACCATTACCGCGATCGCGATGACTGAACCGGGCACCGGCAGCGACCTACAGGGAATCAAGACCCGCGCCGTCAAAGACGGTGACCACTACATCCTCAACGGGGCCAAGACGTTCATCACCAACGGCATCCACGCCGACCTGGTGATCGTCGTCGCCTGTACCGACCCGGACAAGGGAGCGATGGGATTTTCGCTGTTGGTGGTCGAACGCGGCATGGCCGGATTCGAACGCGGCCGCAAACTCGACAAGATCGGGCTGGATGCCCAGGACACCGCCGAACTGTCGTTCACCGACGTGCGAGTGCCGGCCGAAAACCTACTCGGCGAGGAGGGTCAGGGCTTCGTCTACCTGATGCAGAACCTGCCGCAGGAGCGCATCGGCATTGCGGTGATCGCCGCGGCGGCAATGGAGTCGACGCTGGAGCTCACCCTGCAATATGCCAAGGAGCGCAAGGCTTTCGGCCGTCCGATCGGCAGCCAGCAGAACAGTCGGTTCCTGCTTGCCGAGCTCGCCACCGAAGCCACGGCGGTACGGATCATGGTCGATGAGTTCATCGGCCTGCACCTCGACGGGAAGCTGACCGCCGAGCAGGCCGCGATGGCGAAATGGTATTCGACGGAGAAGCAGGTGTATTTGATCGACCGGTGCCTGCAATTGCACGGCGGCTACGGCTATATGCGGGAATATCCGGTTGCCCGCGCCTATCTGGACGCTCGCGTACAGACCATTTACGGCGGCACGACCGAGATCATGAAGGAGATCGTCGGCCGTTCATTGGGTGTCTGACTGCGAAGAATCCAGCTGTGGCCTGGCCGAATAGCTCGGGCAGCATTTTCCGAAGACGTGAAATTCGACCGTTGTCGGCGGGCACGACTTGCCAGGTGTTCGAAACTTTCCCGCACCGGCCAGGTATTTTCTCTCCAAGGTCGGCGTGTTCCTCTCGTTGTTGACGCCATTTGACGGCACAGTTGACGGCGCGGTACCGAATCAGGAATCAGGCGCCGACCGCGGGAGGATCTGATGAGCGGGCATCTGACCCGGCGTAGGTGGCGGATCGGCCAGTTGGCCGTCGGCCTGTTGTCGGTGGCGGCGTTGGTCTTGACGGCGCCGGCCGCGTCGGCCCAGCCGGAGGTCGAAGCCAACACTGCGATCACGGCCGCCTGGGAGGCCAGCGGCGGCGACGGCGGCGTGCTCGGGCCCAGGCAGGGCGAGGTCTATGCCCTCGGCGAGGGCTTCGCCCAGGATTTCGCCGGCGGCAAGATGTTCTTCACCCCGGCCACCGGCGCGCACTTCATGACGGGCGCGATCCTGGATAAGTACGAATCGTTGGGCGGGGCCGCCGACGGCGACCTGGGATTCCCCAAAATTGACGAAAGCCCCGGACGCGCCCCCAACAGCCGCAACTCCACGTTCAGCGCCAGCGACAACCCGGTGATCTTCTGGACACCCGACACCGGCGCGCATGTCGTCCGCGGACCGATCAACGCGGCGTGGGACGAACTCGGCGGATCGTCGGGACCGCTGGGCGTGCCCACCGAGGATGAGCGCTACCAGGGCGACATCGTCAGCCAGAAGTTCTCCGGCGGCGAGATCACCTACAACACCAAGACCAAAACCTTCACCACCGTGCCACCGGAGCTGGCCGCCCAATTGGAGGACTTGCAGATCCCGGAGGACCCGGTAGCCGCGATCAACGCCGCACGACGGGCTGCGGGCGGGCCGATGGGGCCGCTCGGCGCCGCCGAAGGCCCGCCGTATCCCATCGGCGCCGACGGCCTCGCCCAGAACTTCGCAGGCGGCAAGATCTTCTACTCACCGGACACCGGTGCGAACGTCCTGACCGGTCAGGTACTCGACAAGTACGAAAGCGTCGGAGGGCCCGAGGGCGATCTCGGATTCCCGGTCACCGGCGAGGTCGACGGCGGCATCACCAACAGCCGGATGAGCACGTTCGGCGCCGAGGACAAGCCGGTCATCTTCTGGACCCCCGACTACGGTGCGGTCATCGTGCGCGGCCCGATCAACGCGGCATGGGCCGAATTGGGCGGCGGCGAGGGCCCGCTCGGGGCTCCCACTGCCGATCAGTCCGAGGACGGCGACGTCATCACGCAGCGGTTCAGCGAGGGCGCCATCTCGTGGGACCGGTCGACGAACTCGTTTACCACCGAGCCGGCCAACCTGGCGCCGCAACTGGCCGGGATGGAGGTACCGGGCCAGACCGCGCCCGCCGCACCCCCGTCGGCGCAAGGCGTAAACGGTAACGACGGCAACGGTTTTCAGTGGAGCTGGTGGTGGCTGCTGGCCATCGTGCCCGCGCTGATACTCATCGGGTTGGTGGCCTTTGCGACGCTGCGCAACCGCCGCGGCGGCGATGACGACGAGTTCGCACTGGGCCGCGATGGGCTGGACGACGGCGGGTACGACCAGGAGCGGTTCGGCGCAGACGACGGCGCCGCACCTCTGTACAGCGCAGGCGACGACGACGTGGCATCCCTGTACAGCGCCGGGGACGACGACGTACCCGCCTACAGCGCAGCGGACGCCCCGGAACCCGGGGTGTTCGGCGACGACTACGACGCGGCGTTGTTCGGCGACCGCTACGCGCGTGAGGGCTTGGACTCGCTGTCATCGCCGACCGACGACGCTGCCACCCCAGAGCCGGTGTCGTCGAGCCCGTGGGAAGCGCCACCGCCCGTCGACGCAGAACCAGAACCCGAAGCCGCGGACGAACCGCCGGCGGCGGAGTTCGACGAGGAAGACCCCGACAACGTCGACACTGCGCCGACGCGGGTGCCCACGGAGGCCGAACGTAGCGCGCTGACCGACACGGGTCGGCACGCCCGCATCGAGCCCGAGGAGCCCGAGCCCGCACAGCCGGCGTTCCGCCTGCCCCTCGACGACTCCAACGACGCGCCGGAGGGTTATCCGATCAAGGCCGACACGCAGTCGGGCCGGTACTGGCTACCCGACACCGTGGGCTATGAGGATACGCGGGCCGAAATCTGGTTCACCAGCGAAGAATTCGCGCGCGCGAACGGCTTCGTCCGCGCCGACTAGGTGCCGACTAGACCTTACGGATCACGGTCACGACCTTGCCGAGCACGGCCGCCTCGTTGCCGGGGATCGGGTCGAACGCGGGATTGTGCGGCATCAGCCACACCTGGCCGCTGGTGCGTTTGAATGTCTTGACCGTTGCTTCACCGTCGATCATCGCCGCGACGATGTCACCGTTTTCGGCGACGTTCTGCTGACGGACGACCACCCAGTCCCCGTCGCAGATCGCGGCGTCCACCATCGATTCACCGACGACCTTGAGCAGGAACAACGACCCCTCGCCGACCAGCTCACGCGGCAGTGGGAACACATCCTCGACGGCCTCCTCGGCCAGGATCGGCCCACCCGCAGCGATGCGGCCGAGCACCGGCACGAAGGTCGGTTCAGGTAGCGCGTCGGAGCCTGCCACCTCGGTGACTGCCGGCATCACGTGGTCGTCGACCCCCCGGACGTCCACGGCCCTGGGCCGGTTGGGGTCGCGGCGCAGATAGCCCTTGCGCTCCAGCGTGCGCAGCTGATGAGCCACCGACGATGTCGACGTCAGGCCGACCGCATCACCGATTTCCCGGATGCTCGGCGGATATCCGCGGGTGCTGACCGAGGCGCGGATGACCTCGAGGATGGTGCGCTGACGCTCGGTCAGACCCGTGTCGGGCCGTCGGCGCGCACCGGTGTTGTCGGTATCGCCGGGGGAATCGCTGCTGGAATCCATGCCGCCGAATGTAACGCGCCGCCGACGATTAATCAAACATGTGTTCGACGCGTGTCGCGAGAAACCCGAGCGGCATTCGCGCGCCCGGATTTGTCAGACCGCCTCGCTATCGTTTGCAACAGTTCGATCACACGTTCTATTAATCGAACATGTGATCGACTATCTTCGAACACAGGAGCGAACGACGCGAGTGGGAGGCAGGCAGATGACGATCATCGAAACCCGGAAGAATTCGGCGGCACCCGCGGCCAGGCCGGGTGTCCGGCCGTCCGGCGCACGACGGAGGCGGCCGACCCGGCGGCCGGGCGGGGCGCCGATCAGGTATCGGGGGAGCGGTGTGGTGGTGTCGCGGGCACCGCATCGGCGCCGCCCGATCACCCCGGCCACCACGGTGGTTCTCGCGCTGATTGCAGCGGCGATCACGGTGTGGCTCGGACTGGTCGCGCAGTTCGGCGGGGTGGTCGGTAGCCCCGCCGCGGTGCCGGATCGGCTCGCGGTGGTGCAGGTGCACACCGGGGAAACGCTGAACCAGGTGGCTGCGCGGGTGGCACCCGACGCGCCGGTCGGCGCGGTGGTGGAACGGATCCGTGAGCTCAACGAACTCGACTCCGCGGTGCTGGACGCGGGCCAGACGCTCATCACGCCGGTCGGCTGACGACATCGTGGGCGCTGAAAAGAGGTGCCGCACACCGGTGTTCGTCGACATTTCGGCCAGGTATGCCCGATTCGCCCCGGCGCTGGGCCATCGGGGTGCGGCGCAGGTACGCTCGGAGTCGTCCCAGGTAGTCGTGTGTTGGCGTGGCGAAGGAGCGGTGATGCACTGTCCGTTCTGTCGCCATCCCGATTCGCGGGTGGTCGATTCCCGCGAGACCGACGAAGGTCAGGCTATCCGCCGACGCCGCTCGTGTCCCGAGTGCGGCAAGCGGTTCACCACGGTGGAGACGGCGGTGCTCGCGGTGGTCAAGCGCAGCGGGGTCACCGAGCCGTTCAGCCGCGAAAAGGTCGTCGACGGTGTCCGGCGGGCCTGTCAGGGCCGCCAGGTTGACGATGACGCGTTGAACTTGCTCGCCCAGCAGGTCGAGGACACCGTGCGGGCGGCCGGCCCCGAGGTGCCCAGCCACGAGGTCGGGCTCGCCATTCTGGGCCCGCTGCGCGAGCTCGACGAGGTCGCCTATCTGAGGTTCGCCTCCGTGTACCGGGGTTTCAGCTCAGCGGAAGACTTCGAACGCGAGATCGAAGCGCTGCGGGCCCATCGTGAGGCTCCCCAGCCGTCCGCCGGCTGAGGCCGGATGCCGACGCTCAGTCGATGTGGCGGGCGCCGTCGCTGACCACGCGTCCCGAGATGCGCACCCAACCTTCGGCGCTCCACTGGGTGTAGATCTCGGAACCCTTGCCCTGCACGATGGTCAGGTCCCGGCTGAGGTAGTCGGTCATGCGTGCCGCCGCCGAGCCGGTGGCCTCGTCTTCGGGCACGCCTAGGTCGGTCGCGAACATCCGCGACCGCACCACCCCCTTGTCGCGGTCGAGCCACGTCCACAGGTAGTGGTTCACGTCGTCGGGATAGTCGGCGGGGTCGGCGTCCAGCAACTCCTCGGTCGAGGTGACGTCGTGGATCGCGAACTCCGGCGCCCACTCCGAACGTGCGCTGACCGCGGTCAGCTCGTCGGCGTAGCCCACCTGGACGATGCCGGCCGGCACCCGCAGCGTGTGGATCGGCGTGCCCTGTTCGCGCAACCACCACGCGGCGCCGACGGTCGGATGCCCGGCGAAGGGCATCTCGGTGCTCGGCGTGTAGATGCGGGCGTGCGCGGTGTTGGTTCCTGGCTGCGGACGTTCGACGAACACGGTTTCGCTGTAACCCAATTGGGTGGCGATCCGCTGCCGATCGTCAGGGTCCACGGTGCCGGCGTCGACGACGCCGAGCGGATTTCCGTGCTTGCCGCCGGGGTCGGTGAAAACCCGCAACACGGTCACGTCGATGGCCATGCGCCGATGCTACTTTGTGCCCGGCTGGCGTCGACCGGCCCCGAGGGTGAGGGGCTCTGGGCGCCTCGCACCGCTAGCGGGTGTCGTCGCCGTCCTGGAAGGGATCCGTGGACTTGTCATCGGACTGTTGAGCGAGGAACCGTTCGAACTCGGCGCCGAGCTCGTCGCCGCTGGGCAGCTCCTCATCACGCGCCAGCAGCGACCGGTTCTCCTGGGCCGCGACGAACGCGTCGTACTGGCGCTCCAGCGCGGTCACCACCTGGGCGACCTCGCTGCTGTCTTCGACCTGTTCGTTCACCTTCATCAGCACTTCGGCGCCCGCCTCGACCAGAGCGTCCAGCGGAAGCTGCAGTGACCCGCTCTTGGCGACCTCGGCCAGCAACGCTTCTGCGGCCGCGGGGTAGGCGGTCTGCGCCAGGTAGTGCGGGACGTGCACGGTAAACCCGACCACTTCGTGGCCGTGCTGGGCCATCCGGAACTCCAACAGGTTGGACACGCTGGCGGGCACCTGTACCTCGCCGACCCATGGTTGGTGGTCGGCGATCAGCTCTTTGTCGTTGGAATGCGCTGTGAGCGTGATCGGGCGCGTGTGGGGGACTGCCATCGGGATGGTGCCCAGCCCGATCACCCGGCGCACCCCGAGCCGTTCGGCCAGCAGCCGCACTGCGGTGATGAACCGCTCCCACCGCAGATCGGGCTCCATCCCGGCGAGGAGCAGGAACGGCGTCCCGACGCTGTCGCGCAGCGCGTAGAGGTTGAGTTCGGGGTCTTCGTAGTTGGTGAAGTGGTCGGTCTTGAAGGTCATCAGCGGACGCCGGGAGCGGTAGTCCAGCAGCTCGTCGATGGCGAACGACGCCACCAACTCGGTGTCGAGGGTGTCGCGCAGGTGCTGCGCGGCCAGCCGGATGGCGTGGCCGGCGTCGGAGAAGCCCTCGAGCGCGTGGATCATCACCGGTCCGCGGCCGTCTGCAGAGGACAGTTTGGGCGCCGGGAACTCGAGTTCGTACATGCCGGTCTGCTCCGGCTGGTACTGCTGTTCAGGACTGCCTGGACTGTCGGTCATTTGTTTTCGTCTCCTCACCGCGGTGCCAAGACATTAGCGCTTCTATCGTTCCAACTGATTTCTGAGTCGTTGCGTTCCCGCTGGGCGAGCAAACATTCCTCAGGCGCGGAAGTGGTTCAACGCCCACAGTTTGTTCATCACGTCCAGCGCCGCGACCTTGTAGGCCTCGGAGAATGTCGGGTAGTTGAACACCGCGTCGACCAGGTACTCCACCGTGCCGCCGCAGCCCATTACGGCCTGGCCGATGTGCACCATCTCGGTGGCGCTGGTGCCGAAGATGTGCACGCCGAGCAGCTTGAGGTCGTCGGTGGACACCAGCAATTTGAGCATGCCGTAGGAGTCGCCGGCGATCTGCCCGCGGGCCAGTTCGCGGTAGCGTGCCACCCCGACTTCGTAGGGAACGGCGTTGCGGGTCAGTTCGACCTCGGTGGCGCCGACATAGGACACCTCCGGAATGCAGTAGATGCCGATCGGCTGCAGGTCGGTCATTCCCTTGGCGGGTTCGCCGAACGCGTGACAGGCCGCGAGCCTGCCCTGATCCATCGACGTGGCGGCCAGCGCGGGGAACCCGATCACGTCGCCGACGGCGTAGATGTGGTCGATCTTGGTCTGGTAGTTGCTGTCGACGGCGATGCGGCCGCGGTCATCGGTCTGCATCCCGGCGTTGCCCAGGTCGAGCTTGTCGGTCTGGCCCTGTCTGCCGGCCGAATACATCACGGTCTCGGCGGGAATCTGCTTGCCGCTGGCCAGTGTGGTGACCGTGCCCGCGGACCCGACGTCCACGGCGGTCACCTCCTCACCGAACCGGAACGTCACCGCGATGTCGCGCAGGTGAAACCGCAGTGCTTCCACGATCTCGGGGTCGCAGAAGTCCAGCATGCTGTCGCGCTTCTCGACGACGGTGACCTTGGTGCCGAGCGCGGCGAACATCGATGCGTACTCCAACCCGATTACCCCGGCACCGACGACCACCATCGTGGACGGCAGCGACTTGAGGTCGAGGATGCCGTCGGAGTCGAGCACCCGTTCCTCGTCGAACTCGACGCCGGCGGGGCGGGCCGGTTTGGTGCCCGTGGCGATCACGATGTAATCGCCGCTGACCGTGGTGCGCTCGCCGCGGGTCGGCTCCTCGACCAGCACGGTGTGGGCGTCGATGAACCGGCCGTGGCCCTGGATCAGGTCGATGCGGTTGCGCATCAACTGCGCGCGGACGACGTCTTGCTCCTTGCCGATCACATGGGTGGTGCGTGCCAGCAGGTCGGCCGGGGTGATCTTCTCCTTGACGCGGTAACTGCTTCCGTACAACTCGCGCTGGCTCAGGCCGGTGAGGTACACCACGGCCTCGCGCAGTGTCTTGGACGGGATGGTCCCGGTGTTGACGCAGACGCCACCGAGCATGCGGCCGCGTTCGACGACCGCGACCGTCTTGCCCAGCTTCGCCGCGGCGATCGCGGCCTTCTGCCCGCCCGGACCGGAACCGATGACCACGAGGTCGTACTCGAGCATGGAACCCATGCAAAAGGTGTACGCCAGTCGCACCCGTCATGCAGCGCGACTCGCATGACTGCATGCCGTCGTCTGCATGGGGCGCTGACGCGCGCCTGACCGCCACCCGGCCTGGGCGATGAGACGATGACCGCGATGGTGAACACGAGGTCGTGGTGGGCGTGTGGATGTGCGCTGGTCATGGCGTCGACGATGCTGTCGGGCTGCGCCCGGGTGGTCGCCGGGTCCGCCCGCGTCGCGGACTCCGCGCCGGTTCCGATCGCCCAGCTATTGATCGAACCGGCGCGCTTTCCGCCGCAGTATCCGGCCGCGGTGCTCGACGGCACCGCGGTGTATCGGGCGTTGCACGACATCGACGGCGTCGCAGCCGGGTCAGTGGTGACGCCGGCCGACTGCGCGCCGCCACCGGTCGCAGCCCACCAGAGCGTGGCCGCCGAAGGCATCGACAGCACGACGGCCAGCAGCCTGATCGTCACGGTGACCCGGCCCGCCCCGGCGCTGCGCAAGAGAAGTGAGCAATTGCGCCGGTGCGCGTCGTTCACCGCCGCGCACCACGGTGTCCCGTCCGATGTGACCGTGACGATGCTGCCCAAACCGCCGGTCGACGCCGACGACAGCCTGGCCGTCGACCAGACCGTCACCCCGCAAACGGGGCCCGCGCGCCGGACCTTGACCTTCGCCGCGCAGATCGGTGATACCCGGGTCAGCGCGACCTGGCTGCATCAAGGTGACGCCGAGGTGCCCGACACCACCTCGCTGCACACGCTGTTCAACGACGCGGTGTTGAAGGTGCGACGAAGCACCTAGGTCCGTCGGGTGCCTTTCATCCCCAACGGCGAATTCATCCACAGCCACCCCACCGCAGCGTTCCGAACCGGCTGAAACCGTCGGCTCCCTCGCGACGGTGGACACATGACCACATCGCAATCACCCGATTTCTATCTGAACCGTCCCGGCGTGCTGATCGCCGCCTTACCTGCCGTGCTCGGCTTCGTGCCGGAAAAATCTCTCGTGCTGGTCACCGTCGAACGCGGCGCGATGGGATGTGTGATGAGAGTCGACCTCTCAGATGACTTGCCCGACTGCCTCGACCACATCGCCGAGGTGGCGGCCGGGGCCAGGCCGGACTCCGCGATCGCCGTGATGGTCGACGAGGAAGGGGCCAACTGTCGGCTCTGCAACGACGACTACCGGCACCTCGCGGACGCGCTGACGATGTCGCTGGCCGAGCAGGGGATCGAACTGCTCGCCGCGCACGTCGTCGATCGGGTCGCCGCCGGCGGGCGTTGGCACTGCGCCGACGGTTGCGGCAGTGCCGGCACCGTCGAGGATCCGTCGGCGTCACCGCTGGCCGCGGCCGCCGTGCTGGACGGGCGCAGGCTCTACGCGCGGCGGGCCGAACTGCAGCAGGTCATCGCGGTCAGCGATCCGGGGCGCACCTCGGCGCTGGCCGCCGCGATCCGCGACGGCGGCAAACGCACCGATGCCCAGGCGCGACGCGATATCGAGGCCGCGATCGAGGCGGCCGCGCACGTGGCCGGCGGCGACGAACTGTCCGATGACACGTTGGCCCGGCTCGCCGATGCGCTGACCGACCCCACCGTGCGCGACACGCTGTATGCGTTGGCGGTCGGGGAGAACGCCGGGCAGGCCGAGTCGTTGTGGGCCGAGTTGTGTCGGCGACTGCCCGAGCCGTGGCGGGTCGAGGCGCTGGTACTGCTGGCCTACTCGGCGTACGTGCGTGGCGACGGGCCGCTGGCCGGGGTGTCGCTGGAGGCCGCGCTGCGCTGCGACGGCACCCACCGGATGGCGGGCATGCTGGACACGGCGCTGCAGTCGGGGTTGCGGCCGGAACGGATCCGGGAGCTGGCGGCCACGGGGTTCCGGCTGGCCGACCGGTTGGGGGTGCAGTTGCCGCCCAGGCGCCTGTTCGGGCAGCGGGCGGGGTAGCTCTAGACCTTCTCGACCTTCACGGCGTGCGCCATCGGGTAGGGCAGCTCGACCTGCTCGTGGCCGGGGATGACGATCATGACCCCGCCGTTGTCGTTGATCTGCACGGTCACCCTCGCGTTGGGCACCACACCGGCGTCTTTGAGCCGGCCGATGAGCTCGGCGTCGCCCTGGACGTGCTCGGTGAGTTGCCGCACGACGACGGCGACGGGCATTCCGGCCGGAAGCTCGGTGAGCCGGACCAGGTTCATCTGGTCGGCGCCCAACGCCGAACCGGCCAGCCCGAGTTCGGACAGGCCGGGGATTGGGTTACCGAACGGGGACGTGGTCGGGTTGTCGAGGACCTGCACCAGTCGGCGCTCGACGTCCTCGCTCATCACGTGCTCCCACCGGCACGCCTCCGCGTGCACTTCCTCCCACGGAAGGCCGATCACATCGACGAGCAACCGTTCGGCGAGCCGGTGCTTACGCATCACGGCCACGGCCAGCTGGCGACCCTTCGGGGTCAGCTCAAGATGCCGGTCGCCGGCGACATGCAGCAATCCGTCGCGCTCCATCCGCGAAACCGTCTGGCTCACGGTCGGACCGCTTTGATCGAGACGCTCAGCGATGCGCGCACGCAGTGGCACCACGCCCTCTTCCTCGAGGTCGTAGATGGTCCGCAGGTACATCTCAGTGGTATCGACAAGATCGTTCATGGCACCCTCCGTCACGGCGAGTCTACCGGCTTAGCTGGAGAAACTGGGGTCTAACGTGCCGCGATGGAGGCGTACTGCCCCCGACGCAAGACAAGCCCGCCGGTTTCTCGGCGGGCTTGTCTGTTGGTTGTTAACTGGCGTAGGAGCGCAACCGGTCGGCGCGTTCGCCGTTGCGCAGCTTGGCCATGACCTCACGTTCGATCTGGCGAACCCGCTCGCGCGATAGGCCGAACAGCTTGCCGATCTGGTCCAGCGTGCGCGGCTGACCGTCATCGAGGCCGAAGCGCAGCCGGATCACCTGCTGCTCGCGCTCGTCGAGGGTGGCCAGCACGTGCCGGATGTCGGTGTGCAGCAACTCGGAGATCACCGCGTTCTCGGCCGACATGGCCTCGGCGTCCTCGATGAAGTCGCCCAGCGGGGCTTCCTCGTCGCTGCCGACGGGCATGTCCAGGCTCACCGGGTCGCGGCTGTGCTCGAGCAGATCGGTGATCTTCTCCACCGGGATGCCCGACTCTTCGGCCAGTTCCTCGTCGGAGGCTTCGCGGCCCAACCGCTGATGCATCTCACGCTTGATACGGGCCAGCTTGTTGACCTGCTCCACGAGGTGAACCGGCAGCCGGATGGTGCGGCTCTGATCGGCCATGCCGCGGGTGATCGCCTGACGAATCCACCACGTGGCATACGTGGAGAACTTGAATCCCTTGGCGTAGTCGAACTTTTCCATCGCACGAATCAGACCGAGGTTGCCCTCCTGGATCAGGTCGAGCAACGGCATCCCGCGGCCGGTGTAGCGCTTCGCAAGCGACACCACGAGCCGGAGGTTGGCCTCCAGTAGATGCCGACGCGCCGCCTCACCGTCGCGGACGATGGTGGCAAGATCACGTTTGCGGTTCTCGCCCAATCGCTTTCGTGTCTCGAGAAGATGCTTGGCGTAGAGGCCTGCCTCAATGCGCTTCGCGAGCTCGACCTCATCGGCGGCATTGAGCAAGGCCGTTTTGCCGATGCCGTTGAGGTATACGCGCACGAGGTCCGCGGCCGGGCTCTGGGCGTCCAGGTCGTGGTCAACGCGGCTTGAGGTGGCATTTGCCATGACGGCCTCCTGATCGGGTCGAACTGTCATGAGCTACAACGCCCACGTGATCGAAAGAGTTCCCAGCGATCGGCCGGTTCACACACGTTGATCAGGGGTTTTTCGACGACGACCTGAGAATGTGCTGAGAATCAGCCCAGAACGTTCTCAGCTGGGAACATCACCTTTGGGCTCGTCCTCGTCCACTTGCCCCGCTGCGTTCGGCGCTACCGGTTCGCCGCTTTCGATGGCGGTTTGTTCGGCCGACTCGAACGCCTCGCGGTGGCGTTCGCCGTTGTACCGGCGGGGCTCATCGGCGCGGCGCGGGGGACGGTCGTTGGCGATCAACACCGCCATCCACGGCAGGGGAATGGAGACCACGATGATCGCCAACGAGATCAACCCGTTGTGCCAGATGCCGTACGCGATGGCCGCGAAAACCAACGCGGGAATGCGAACCGACATGAGCGTGAGGTACTTACGTACCCGTTGGCGGTGCTGTTCCTCGTAGGCGGGCGCGGCGCGAGTGATCAAGACGGGCCGGCCGTCGTCATCGAAACTCAGCTCGTGGCCGTGTTTCATACCTCCACTGTTCCACACTCGTCGTCTGCTGTACGGGTCGGATCCGGGGAATGCAGAATGGACATATGCGAACCCAGACCATCGAGCGCACCGACACCGACGAACGCGTCGACGACGGTACCGACGACGACGCCCCGAAGTTCTTCCACTACGTCAAGAAGGACAAGATCGCCGAGAGCGCGGTCATGGGTACACACGTCGTCGCGCTGTGCGGTGAGGTGTTCCCGGTGACGAAATCGGCCAAGCCCGGCTCCCCGGTGTGCCCGGAGTGCAAGCGCATCTACGAGAAGCTCAAGACGTAGGCGGGTCGGCGTTCGCCGCTGCCGGTTCCGGTGCCGCGCCGACGGTGGCGTCGACGCTGGCAGGGCTGCCCGCCGCCTGACCCGATCCGTTCAGCGACTCGGCCTTACCCGCCAGCCACCACCGGAAGCGTTTGGCATGGGTGGCCGGTGCCGGCCACTCCTCCTCGACGGCGGCGTTGAGTTCCGCCCCGATCATGATCGCGAAACCGAGGAAGAACGCGAACAACAGGAACGCGATCGGCGTCGCCAGCGCACCGTACGTGTAGCCGGTCGCGGTGATCCAGGTCAGGTAGAACCGCAGGCCGAACGTGGCCAGCAGGAACACCACGGTCGCGAGCACCGATCCCAGCAGCAGCCGGTGCGACGGCAGCGGTTTGGGCAGCGACACTCGGTAGAGAAGGTTCACCCCGATGATCAGGCCGAGCACCAGCACGGGGTAGTAGCCGAACCGCAGCACATGGTCCCAGCTGTCGGGGATGAACTCGGCGATCTTGCGCGGGCCCAACGCGATGAACGGGGCGGTGATGATGGCCAGGACCAACATCACCACGTACAGGCCCAGCGCGAAGAACCGCTGGCGCACCGGATGGCGCAGCGGCGTCTGATCGTGGGCCTCGGTGATCGAGTCGACGAAGGCCGAGATGGCCGACGACCCGGCCCACAGCGAGATCACGAAACCGAGTGACACCACCTCGCCGCGCGCGCCCTGAACGATGTCGCGCACCGTCGGCTCGATGATCTCGACGACCACGTTCGACGAGAAGAACCTGCCCGCCGTGTCGATGATCTGGCTCTCGATCGTCGGCAGCGTCTCCGGGCCGAACAGCGGCGCCACGTAGGCCAGGCTGCCGAGCATTCCCAGCAGCAGCGGCGGCAGGGACAGCGCGGACCAGAATGCCGCCTGCGCGGACTCCGAGAAGATCGAGTCGTCCCAGCTTTTGGACAAGGTGCGCCGCACCATATGCCAGACGTGGTGGCGCGACGGTCTCGTAGCGGCGGGCTGGTCCTCGTTCATGACCAGTCCAGCATTCCTGACGACAGCTGCAGCCGCCCAGCACGGCGCGAGCCGTGTCGTGGGGTCAGACCTCCACCGGGCTCACTTCGAGCTTGGCGGCCAACTCGACCAGCTTCGTCTCGTGCTTGTTGGCGTGGTGCTGGCAGAACAGCAGTTCACCACCCGATGGAAGCTTGGCACGTACCCGCGCGGCGGCCCCACACCGATCGCAGCGGTCAGCCCGGGTCAACTCGGGACTGGTGAGCGTTGCGTTCATGGCGACCTCCGTATTGCTTCGCGTGCTTCCACTGTCTCAGACGTTTTGGCTTGAAGGCTTGTTCCCTGATCCTTACCGGTGTGTCGCGTCTCACCGTTACACAGCTTGGCCGAGACGGCAGGCTGACCATATGTCATCGCAGCCCGTTGCGTTGGTCCACCTGTGCGGCGCCGACGAGTGGCGCGCGGCCCAGGAAGTCGGCGAGCACCGGCCGGCCTCGCTGACGACGTCGGGGTTCGTCCACCTGTCGACACCCGAGCAGGTGCATCTGCCCGCCAACCGGCTCTACGGCGGCCGCGCCGATCTGGTGCTGCTGCGCATCGACCCCGCACGACTGTCCTCTCCGGTTCGCTGGGAACCCGGTGTGCCCGCTGATCCAATGGGGATGGAGTTCCCACATCTGTATGGACCATTGCCGATTTCGGCTGTGATCAGCGTCACGCCGTACCTGCCGGACGCCCACGGACGGTTTGCGCCGCCGCCGTCCTAACCTGTCCACGACAGGGCGCGGGCCCTACGTACACTTACAAATCGTGGGCATTTTGTTAGGTCTCGCACCGTGGATCGTCTACTGGGTCCTCGTCGGTAACGCGCCGTTCGTCCTCGCGGCGGTGGTCGCGCTGGCGGCGGCGGTCGCCGGTTTCGCGCTCGGCCAGGTGCGCGGTGGCCCGGGCCGTGTGCTTGAAATCGGCGGTTTGGCAACGTTTCTCGTGCTGCTCGTGTTGGCGTTGGTGGTCAGCCAGACGTCCGCGGCGCAGTGGATGTTGCCGTTGAGCATTCTCGGGGTCCTGATCACCGCCCTTGTCGGCGTGCTCATCGGCAGACCGTTCGTGCGGGAGTTCGCCGAAGTAGGACAGCCCGACGCCATCGCCAGGAGCGATCTGTTCGCGCGGACCACCACGACGCTGACGTGGATCTGGGTCGGGGTGTTCGCCGGTATGGCGGTGTCGTCGGCCATCCCGCCGATCCTCGACGGTGAGGCCACCATCCGCGACACGGAGACACCGCTGGCCTACATCTGCTACTGGGTCGTTCCGGCTGTCCTGCTGGCCGGCGCGGCGTTCGCGACCCGGGTGCTGCCGGACCGGATCACCTCGGGCGCCGACGACATCGTCCGCAAGACCACGTTCGTCGCGTTCGCCGAAGCCGAAATCGACCAGTTGATCTACCTGGCCACCGAGCACGCCAACCGCGAGGCCGGGCCGGGCAAAGAGGCCTACGACATCAAGATCGGCAGCAAGGGAACGCCGCTGACCGGCGACGAGACGCGGGAGTCGTGGCCTTCGACGTACAAGGTGCGTGACAAGAAGCGCTGAACAGGTCGGTCAGCGTCAGGCCGCCTCGGCCAGACCCCGCCTGATCCGGGCCAGGGCCTCGGCGTTGTCGGGGTGCACGAAGATGAAGTTGTTCACGTAGTCGGAAGAGCGGCCGCCGTCGACGGTTTTGGCGTTCTCGGCCCGCTGCAGGGTCGCCGCGTCGAACTCGTCGCCGTCGTGCAGCGCCCCGCGGTGCAGAAAGTAGCCGCGGTAGCCCAGATCGGCGAAGAATGCGAACGCCCGCGCGATGCCGCCGGTGTTGTGGCGCTCTTCGCACTCGACGATGCAGACCGGCTTCGCCGTGGCCAAGGTCTGCGCGGCGCCGCGCAGCACCTTCAGTTCGTGTCCTTCGACGTCGATCTTGATGACGCCGAGCCGGTCGAGCCCGAGGCGGTCGACGGTGGTGGTGGGCACCGGCACCGCCCGAAGGCTGAATCCAGGGTTGGCGTCGGCCTGCAGCGACGAGCGGGTCGTCACCTCCCGGCCGCGCCGCACCGGCACATGCAGGGTGGTCTCGCCCACCTCGTCGGACAGCGCGGTGGCGAGCACCTCGTTGGGGTCCTTGACGATGCGGCGTAGCGCGTTGACCAGACCGGGGTGGGCTTCCACGGCGAGCACCCTGCGGTAGTGGCCGAGCGCGAAATACGAGTAGACGCCGTCGTTGGCGCCGACGTCGAGGAAATCGCGCTGCAAATCGGCGAGCATCGGCACCAGTTTGAGTTCGGGTTCACCGTGGGCGAGTTCACGTTTGACGCGCTGACGGGCGCGAAGGGCGGTGACCAGACTCATCGGTCACACGCTAACACCGACGCCGAAACCGGTACCGGCAGCACGAAATAGCGGACCGACGCGACCATTCGAGGCGACGGATCTAGTCCAGGTAGTCGCGCAGCACCTGCGAACGGCTCGGGTGGCGCAATTTGCTCATCGTCTTGGACTCGATCTGACGGATCCGCTCACGGGTCACGCCGTAGACCTGACCGATCTCGTCGAGCGTGCGGGGCTGGCCGTCGGTGAGGCCGAACCGCAACCGCACGACGCCCGCCTCGCGTTCGGACAACGTTTCCAGAACCGACTGCAGCTGATCCTGCAGCAGCGTGAAGCTGACCGCGTCGACGGCCACTACGGCCTCGGAGTCCTCGATGAAATCGCCCAGCTGCGAATCGCCTTCGTCGCCGATGGTCTGGTCCAGCGAGATCGGCTCCCGCGCGTACTGCTGGATCTCCAGCACCTTCTCCGGCGTGATGTCCATCTCTTTGGCCAGCTCTTCGGGCGTGGGCTCGCGGCCCAGGTCCTGCAGCAGCTCACGCTGGATGCGGCCGAGCTTGTTGATCACCTCGACCATGTGCACCGGGATACGGATGGTGCGGGCCTGATCGGCCATGGCGCGGGTGATCGCCTGACGGATCCACCACGTGGCGTAGGTGGAGAACTTGTAGCCCTTGGTGTAGTCGAACTTTTCGACGGCACGGATCAGGCCCAAGTTTCCTTCCTGGATCAGGTCGAGGAACGCCATACCGCGGCCCGTGTAGCGCTTGGCCAGCGACACCACCAGACGTAAGTTGGCTTCCAGCAGATGGTTTTTCGCGCGATCACCGTCGCGGCAGATCCACATCATGTCGCGGCGCTGCGCGGTGGTGAGCTTTTCGCCCTTCTCGGCGTACTCGGCCATCAGCTGTGTGGCGTACAAACCGGCCTCGATGCGCTTGGCGAGCTCAACCTCTTCTTCCGCGTTGAGCAGCGCGACCTTACCGATCTGCTTGAGGTACGCACGCACCGAGTCCGCCGAGGCGGTCAGCTCGGCGTCCTTGCGGGCCTGCCGCAGCGCCTCGGATTCCTCTTCGTCCCAGACGAAGTCACCGGAGGCCTTGTCCTTCTCGGAGGGCTCGGCGATCTCCTCGTCTTCGTCGTCGCCAGTGGCCACTACTTCGACGGCGGCGCTAGCCGGTCCGGCCTCTTCGGGTTCTTCGGCGTCGTCCTCGATGTCTTCGAGTTCGAGGTCGGCGGTGTCGACGTCGTCGGCGAGGTCCTCGCCGGGCTCGACGTCAAGGTCTTCGGTGGTCTCGACGTCGGTGGCGTCGTCGACTTTGGCCTCCGTCGCGGTGGCCTTCTTCGCGCGGCCACGAGGGGCCGCCCCGTCGGTCTTGGCCTTGGTGGCCCGCGACGCCGGCTTGGCCTTGGCGGCAGCGGCCTTGGCCGGAGCGGCTTTGGCCGGTTTGCTGGTCGCGCGGCTCTTGGACTTGGCGGCCTTCTTGGCCGGCGGCGCCCCGGTGGCAGACTTTGCGGCCCCGGCACTCGCAGACTTCGCCGCTGGAGCCTTCTTGGCGGGGGTCTTGGTAGCGGTGCGCTTAACCGGCTCGTCGGTTGCCGGGCTTGCCTTTGTCGCTGCCACGTACGCCCTTTCGTCTTTCATCTCTTCGTTGGCCGGTATCCACGCGAAGTGCGGGGAATGCATGCACCATCGAAGAGCGTTGGCTGTCGAATATTGGCGGTTGATCTCGCCGCTATCCGGGATGCGGCCGCCGTCGACCATTGTAACGACAGTGTGGGAGACGGCTGTCCTGAGCGGCAAATTCAAACCCGCCGGGCGCGCCTACTTGGCGGTAGCTGTGACGTCGACCTCAGCGGCCATCGCGGCACCGACGATTCCCGCGGTGTTGCGCAGCGAAGCCGCTACCACAGGGGTGCGGTTCTCGAGCAACGGGAGCCACTTGTCGGCCTTGCGGCTGATTCCGCCGCCGGCGATGAACAAGTCGGGCCAGATCGCGTTTTCGATCGCTACCAGCACTTTCGTCACCTCGCGGGTCCAGCGCTCGTAGCTCCAGCCCTTCTTTTCCTTCACCGAGGACGCGGCGCGATGCTCGGCTTCCTTGCCGCCGACTTCGAGGTGGCCGAACTCGGTGTTGGGCAGCAGCGCGCCGTTGTGGATCACCGCCGAACCGATCCCGGTGCCGAACGTCAGCAGCACGATCACCCCGGTGTTGTCGCGACCGGCGCCGAATTTTTCCTCGGCGAGTCCCGCGGCGTCGGCGTCGTTGAGGACGGTCACGCGCTGCCCGTCGAGATGGGCGCTGATGGCGTCGCGCACGTTGGTGCCGATCCAACCCTTGTCGACGTTGGCGGCCGTGTGGGCGACGCCGTCGACCACCACACCGGGGTAGGTGACCCCGAGCGACTCGGTCCAGCCGAACTCGCGAACCACCGCGGCGATGGTCTCGGCCACCGCGTCGGGAGTCGCGGGCTGCGGGGTGGCGAGCTTGAACCGTTCGCCGATCAGCGCGCCGGTGTCGAGGTCCACGATGCCGCCCTTGACGCCGCTTCCGCCGACGTCGACGCCGAAGCCGCGACGTTGCTTACCTCCGTTGGTCGACGGGTCGGCGGGTGGGGAATCGGTCGCGGTCATTCGCGCTCCTCTACGAGGGCAGGCAGGTCATGCGCCCCACACCTTAGTAGTTCAGCGGGGTTCGGACGGGGCATCGACGCCCATTGTGCTGCGATAGGGATGTGAGCGAAATCAACTCCGATCCCGTGCAGTTGCGCAAGGTCGCCGAACAGCTCGCCGATGAGGCCGCGGCGTTCGTGACACGACGTCGCGGCGAGGTGTTCGGCGATACCGCCGCCGACCCGAACTCCGGGTCGGCCGTGCGGGCCAAGAGCACCCCGACCGATCCCGTCACCGTCGTGGACACCGAGACCGAACGGCTACTACGGGCCCGGCTGGCGGTGCTACGTCCCGGCGAACCGGTACTCGGCGAGGAGGAGGGCGGATCGCCCGCCGTGGCCGACGGACAGCTCACCTGGGTGCTCGATCCCATCGATGGCACGGTGAACTTCGTCTACGGGATCGGCGCGTATGCGGTGTCGGTCGCGGTGCAGCGCGACGGCGCATCGGTGGCCGGTGCGGTCGCCGACGTGCCCACCGGTGCGCTGTACTCGGCCGCCGTCGGGCACGGCGCGCTGCTGCACCGGGCCGGACAGACGACCCCGCTGCGGTGCAGCACCGCCACTGAGCTGTCAATGTCATTGGTAGGCACCGGATTTGGCTATGACGTCGAGCACCGCCGACGGCAGGCCGAGCTGCTGACCAAGATCGTGCCCGCCGTGCGCGATATCCGGCGCATCGGCTCGTGCGCGCTCGATCTGTGCATGGTGGCCGCCGGACAACTCGACGGCTACTACGAAGAGGGCGTTGCGCTGTGGGACTGGGCCGCGGGTGCGCTGATTGCGGCCGAGGCCGGCGCGACAGTGCGGCTGCCGCCCGATGACCTTCCGACCGGCACGTCGGGAATGGTTCTGGCCGCCGCGCCCGGTATCGCCGACGCGCTCACCGCCGCGGTGGGCCTGGTCTAGCAGGCCGCGGTGTGGATCTCAGACAGCAGCCCCGGGTCGGGCGGCTGGGTGGCGTCTGGGCGCAGGCTGGCCAACATCGCCTCGATATCGTCGCCGCTGCTGAGCTCGGTGAACTCGGTGCCGAGCGCAAGATCGACGGTGTCGTCGGGGCGTTCGTCCTCGAACAGCTCCGTGCAGGGCGCGACCAGCCAGACGGCGGCCGCCGCGGCCCGCCCGGACGGACCGAACCGGATCTGGCCGTGGCACTCGAGCCTGGCGGTGACGTAGATCGCGTCGTTCTCGGCGGTCGGGTCGTTGAATCCCCGGTCACGCAGGGCGCTGGCCACCTCGGCGGCCTGACCACCCTGGCCGCTGGCGTTGAGGACGCGGATCTTGGTCTCGGCGAGCTTGGCCGGCATCACCTCGGTCATCTCCGCGCGCGACACCTGTTCGCCGAGCGGCGGCGGTGGCGGCGCGGCGGGATCCGTCGGCGCCGGCGGCGGGTTGCACACCGTAGCCTCGTGCACATCGGCCGGCCGGTTCAGGGCGATGACCCAGACCAACAGCGTCACGATCGCCAGTGCGACGAACATCACGGTTGCCGGTACGTAATGGCGCCGACGGAACGGGCGACCGTGCCTGTCGAACGCGGTTCCCTCGGTGATTTGCGCGACCACGGTTGCACTCTAGAGGCAGTGGTCTAGAGTCCCTCGGGCGGCGCCTACCGAGGTGTGACGTAAATCACAGTAGAACCTGTGCCAATACGGGCACGAATCATTTGGTGGATGCGTTCGACGCTGGTACAAAGCTCTGCTGCAACGTTTATCTGAGGGGACGAGGATGGCTACCGATTACGACGCCCCACGGCGAACTGAGACTGATGACGTCTCAGAAGACTCGCTGGAAGAACTGAAGGCGCGGCGCAACGAGGCCCAGGCTGCCGTCGTTGACGTCGACGAATCGGAGTCCGCGGAGTCTTTTGAGCTGCCAGGCGCCGACCTCTCCGGCGAGGAGCTGTCGGTGCGCGTCATTCCGAAGCAGGCTGACGAGTTCACCTGCTCCAGCTGCTTCCTGGTACACCACCGCAGCCGACTGGCCAGCGAAAAGAACGGTGTGATGCTCTGCAGCGACTGCGCGGCCTGACGGGTGCGGTTTGGGGGTCTGCTATTGCTGCGGGCCGCGCAACGCGGTCAGCACACGATCCGGGTGACGGCAACTGACCAGCCAGTACGGGGTGGGATCGTCGGGATCGTCGAGAACCAACAAAATCATGGGGCCCACCCATGCCCGGTGCATGACGTAAGCCGCCGGGTCGAGTTGGCGGCCCAACGCCGCGGACTTGGCGCTGCGCGGCACCTCCGCGGAGCGCGACACCACGCTCATCGGCAGGTGCGCCGCGCCCACCCACAGCTCGGTGTCGTCGGCGTCCCTGACCACCCGCACCTCGGTCCTGCCGAGCCACAGCAGTGTGATGGCGGCGACCGGCAGCAACACCGCAAACGGCGCCCAGCCCGGCAGGCCGGGCGCCCCCTGGTTCACCTGGAATGCGAGCAGCGCGCCGAAGCCGAGGCCCGGCGGCCACCACCACCAGGGCACCCACAACCGTTCCCGGTAGCGCACGGTTTGGGACGTGGCACGCGTGTCTGACACGCGGCCAAGGGTAATCTCTGACGTCGTGTCCACCACTTTGGCGGTCGTGCGTCTGGACCCAGATCTGCCCATGCCCCACCGTGCGCATGAGGGCGACGCGGGCGTCGACCTCTACAGCGCGGTCGATGTCGAACTGGCCCCCGGCCAGCGGGCACTCGTTCCGACCGGCATCGCGGTCGCCATCCCACACGGGATGGTCGGGCTGATCCACCCCCGTTCGGGTTTGGCTGCCCGCGTTGGGCTTTCGATTGTGAACAGCCCGGGTACCATTGACGCCGGCTACCGTGGTGAGATCAAGGTGGCGCTGATCAACCTCGACCCCCAGGCGCCGATTCTCGTGCACCGCGGCGACCGGATCGCACAGTTGCTCGTGCAGCGCGTCGAACTGCCCGAGCTGGTGGAGGTGACGTCATTCGACGAGGCGGGCCTGGCTGACACATCCCGTGGCGACGGCGGCCACGGTTCCTCCGGCGGACATGCGAGTTTGTGATGGCATTCGGTAAACAAGACAACGACAACACCCCCGACGAGGTCGGCGCAGTAGACGATGAGCTCGAAGGTCCCTTCGACATCGACGATTTCGACGACCCGTCGGTGGCCGCGGTGGGCCGACTGGACCTGGGCTCGGTGCTGATCCCGCTGCCCGAGGGCGGCCAGGTGCAGGTGGAAGTGTCCCAGCAGGGCGTGCCCAGCGCGGTGTGGGTCGTCACGCCCAACGGCCGGTTCACCATCGCCGCCTACGCCGCGCCGAAGTCGACTGGGCTGTGGCGCGAGATCGCCACCGAACTGGCCGAGTCGCTGCGCAAGGACGTGCCGTCGGTGAGCATCCAGGACGGCCCGTGGGGTCGCGAGATCGTCGGGGTGGCCGCCGGCGACGCCAATCAGGCCGGTGTGGTGCGGTTCATCGGCGTCGACGGCTACCGCTGGATGATCCGCTGCGTCGTCAACGGCACCCAGCAGACCATCGACGCGCTGGCCGAAGAAGCACGAAATGCGTTGGCCGACACCGTGGTTCGCCGCGGCGACACTCCGATGCCGGTGCGCACCCCGCTAACCGTGGAGCTGCCCGAGCCGATGGCCGAACAACTGCGCGTCGCCGCCGAGCAGGCCGCCGCCCAGCAGGCACAGCAGGGCGGTCAGCAGCCGCCGCTGACCGAACCGGCCGCGCGGCGCAGCGTGCAGGGCTCGGCCATGCAGCAGCTGCGCACGATCACCGGCGGTTAGGGATTTCGGCGCGCTGATCACCCCTCAGCGGGCTTTAGCGCGCCGAAATCGCAGGCCCCAAGCGCTGCCACACACGCGGCGCCGACCACCGCTGGGTCGGCCCCCATCTCGTCGAGCGTGAAAGTGCGCAGCCCGGCCCGCGGCGCGGCTTGCGCCCACTGCCGTGCGACGTCGACGGGATGTACGGGGTCGTCGACTGCGGCGGCCACACCCATCGGGGCCGCGAGTCGGGTCAACTCGTCGCAGGTCGGTGCGACGTAGCCCGCGGCCTCCTCCATCGCGTCGGGCAGCGAGGGCCACTGCGCGGCCCATGAGCGGGCCAACTCGTCGGCCAGCCAGCGCGGGCTCGACGCCCGCATCGTCGCGGTGGCCGCGTCGAGCCCGTCATCGCGCAGCAACTGCGCGGAGTGGCGCGCAGCCATCGCGGCCGGCGCCGTTTCCGGGGATCCCGACCACGCCGGCAGCGCCGCGAGCACCGCCACGGTCTGCCCCGGATGCTCCAACGCCCACGCGGTGGCCACCGCCGCGCCGATCGACACCCCGCCGACCGCGATCGCGCCGTCGCGGCCGGCGTCGCGCAGCGCCTCGCGATAGCCCGCGACGAGCCGGTCGGGTTCCGGCGCCGGGGTGACCATCACCGCGCCCGCGTCCCACAGCGCGGCCGAGAATGCCCGATGAACGTAGTTGTCGTCGGACCCGGTGCCGGGCAGCAGCACCACGGTCACCCCACGCAGATTGACGGCCATTCGACGATCGTGCCAAGCCGCGAAATCGCCCGGCGTGGCGACTCCACCCCGCGTGGCATATCGGAACCAACAGGTCTACGGTGGCGTTGATTGGGTAGATCTATGGAAGATCTGCGAAAGGTCAGGAGAGGCCATGGCTACGGCCGAAGGGTATCTGCGCCGGCTCACGCGGCGGTTGACGGAGGACCCGGAGCAACTCGATGTCGAAGAGTTCAGCGACGAAGCCGCGAGTACCGGCGCACAGAAGGCGATCGACTGCGAACGCGGTCAGGAAGTGACGATGATCGGCACACTGCGCAGCGTGGAGTGCAACGGTAAGAGCAGCACCGGTGTCAAGGCCGAACTGTTCGACGGCACCGACTCCGTGATGCTGGTCTGGCTGGGCCAGCGCCGCATCCCCGGTATCGAGTCGGGCCGCACCCTCAAGGTGCACGGCCGAGTCGGCAAGCTCGACAACGGCTCCAAGGCCATCTACAACCCGCATTACGAGATTCAGAAGTGAGCGAGCCCGGAACCGTACCGGGTGAACCGAGCAACAAGATCAACGCCGTCCTCGCCCAGGTAGGCGGCATCAGCGGACTGATCTACTCATCGCTGCCGGTGCTGGTGTTCGTTCCGGCGTCATCGCTGTTCGGGCTGGTGCCCGCGGTCATATCGGCGCTGGCGGTGGCCGCGCTCATCCTGGTGTGGCGGCTGGCGCGCCGCGAGACCGCGCAGCCTGCGGTCTCCGGCTTCTTCGGTGTCGGCATCTGCGCGTTGATCGCCTATGCGATGGGGGAGTCGAAGGGCTACTTCCTGCTGGGCATCTGGACGTCGCTGCTGTGGGCGTCGGTGTTCGCGCTGTCGGTGCTGGTGCGCCGGCCCGTCGTCGGCTTTGTATGGGCATGGGTCAGCGGGCACGACCGCGGCTGGCGCGACGTGCGCAAGGCGGTGCGGGTGTTCGACGCGGCCACGCTGGTTTGGGTGCTGGTCTTCGCCTCGCGGTTCGTCGTGCAGCACCACCTGTACGACGCGGACCAGACCGGTTGGCTGGGCGCGGCGCGCATCGCGATGGGCTGGCCGCTGACCGCGGTCGCCGCGCTGGTCACCTATCTGGCGATCCGTTCGGCCCAGCGCGCCATCCGTGCCCACGAGGCTGAGCAGGCAGGCACTGCGGGCACCAACGTCGACGCCGCGCACACCGAGCGTGACGGCGTGGCCCAATCGGATGCCCACTGAAGCCACTGGTCGCCAGCCCGCCACCTTCTCTGGCGAGCAGTCGCGTAAACCCCTGAGCCCCCCAATTTGGGGTTGGCGTCTGCTCGCGCGTACCGGTGCCCGAGATCAGCGCGGCTGGCGGTTCAGCAGCAACGCCTTGAGGTCGTCCTCGGCTTCGGCGACGGCCACGAACAACAACTCGTCGCCGCCCTCCAGCGGTTCGTCGGACTCGGGCACGATCACCCGCGGACCGCGCAGAATCGTCACCAGCGCGCAGTCGCGGGGCAGTTCGAGGCGCTTGACCGGCCGTCCGCCCCACGGGGTGTCGTCGGGCAGCGTGATCTCGACCAGGTTGGCCTGGCCTTTGCGGAACTCCATGAGCCGCACCAGATCACCGACCGCGACGGCCTCCTCGACCAGGGAGGCCAGCATCCGCGGCGTCGATACCGCGACGTCGACGCCCCAGCTCTCGTCGAACAGCCATTCGTTGCGGGGGTCGTTGACCCGGGCCACCACCCGGGGCACCGCGAACTCGGTCTTGGCCAGCAGGCTCACCACGACGTTGACCTTGTCGTCGCCGGTGGCCGCGATCACCACGTCGAACCCCTCGAGCTTGATGGCCTCCAGCAGGGTGAGCTCGCAGGCGTCGCCGAGCCGCCACTGGGCGGCGGGGACCGCGTCGACGTCGATGTGGTCGGGGTTGCGTTCGAGCAGGGTCACGTCGTGGGTGTCGACGAGTTCGCGGGCAATGGAGCGGCCGACGGCGCCGGCACCGGCAATGGCGACTTTCATAGCGTCTCTCTAGCCCTCGATGTCCTCGCTGGGCGGCAACGCCGCGATCGCCAGCGCTTCGGCGATATGGCCGGCGATGGCGGCCATGAACACCTGATCGCCGGCCTGGACCACGGTCTTCGTGTCGGGTAGCACGCCCGCACCGAACCGGATCAGAAACGCGACCCGCCCGCCCGTGGCGGTCTCCAGATCCGTCATCGGCCGTCCGACCCAGTCCTCGTGCAAGGCCAGCTCGGTCACGCCGACGTTGCCGGTGGGGTCGCGCCATTTCGCGGTCTCGGTTTCGCGGGTGAGCACGTTGAGCAGCCGGTCGGTGGTCCACGGCACGGTCGCGACGGTCGGAATGCCCAGCCGCTCATACACGGCGGCGCGTTTGGCGTCGTAGATACGGGCGACCACCCGCTCGACGCGAAACGTCTCGCGCGCCACCCGCGCCGAGATGATGTTGGAGTTGTCGCCGGAGGACACCGCGGCGAACGCGCCGGCCTCCTCGATGCCCGCCCGCAGCAGCACGTCGCGGTCGAATCCCATACCGAGCACCCGCTCCCCGGGGAACTCCGGGGACAGCCGGTGAAACGCGGTGCTGTCGCGGTCGATAACGGCCACATCGTGACCGATTCTGGCCAGGCTGTCTGACAGCGACGCCCCCACCCGGCCGCAGCCCATCACCACTACCCGCACCTGACGGTCCTTCCTGTTCGAATCGCGCAGTCGGAACGCTACCGCTTTCCCGCGGTTATCGGCCGTCAGGCTTACCCTTGGCACTCGTGTCCAAGCTTTCGACCGTCGCACGACGGTTGGTTCTCGGCAGACCGTTCCGCAGCGACAAGATCTCGCGCACGCTGCTACCGAAGCGGATCGCGCTCCCGGTGTTCGCCTCCGATGCGTTGTCGTCGGTGGCCTACGCGCCGGAGGAGATCTTTCTGGTTCTGTCGGTCGCGGGCCTCGCCGCGTACTCGATGACGCCCTGGATCGGGCTGGTCGTGGCCGCGGTCATGTTGATCGTCATTGCCAGCTACCGGCAGAACGTGCACGCCTACCCCTCGGGCGGCGGCGACTACGAGGTGGTCTCCACCAACCTGGGACCGACCGCGGGGCTCACCGTGGCCAGTGCGCTGCTGGTCGACTACGTGCTGACGGTGGCGGTGTCGATGTCGTCGGCGATGTCGAACATCGGCTCCGCGGTGCCGTTCGTCAACCAGCACAAGGTGTCGTTCGTGGTGGTGGCGATCTTGTTCCTGGCGGCGATGAACCTGCGGGGTGTGCGCGAGTCGGGCACCGCGTTCGCGATCCCGACGTACCTGTTCCTCATCGGTATGTTCGTCATGCTCGGCTGGGGCTTCATCCAGCTCTACCTGCTCGGTCAGCCGTTGCAGGCGGAGTCGGCCGATTTCGAGATGGAGCCCGAGCACGGCGATGTCCTCGGGTTCGCGCTGGTTTTCTTGGTCGCGCGGGCGTTTTCGTCCGGCAGCGCGGCGCTGACCGGCGTCGAGGCGATCAGCAACGGGGTGCCGGCGTTTCAGAAACCGAAGTCGCGCAACGCGGCCACGACGCTGACGTTGTTGGGTGCGCTGGCGGTCACGCTGTTCATGGGCACCATCATGTTGGCCAACGAGACAGGTGTGCAGATCGCCGAGCGCCCGCATGAGCAACTGGTCGGGGCGCCGCCGGACTACCAACAGAAGACGTTGCTCGCCCAGCTGGCCGACGCGGTGTTCCACGATTTTTCTCTCGGGTTGCTGTTGATCACGACGGTCACGGCCCTGATCCTGGCGCTGGCGGCCAACACCGCCTTCAACGGGTTCCCGCTACTCGGCGACATCTTGGCCCAAGACCGTTACCTTCCGCGCCAACTGCACACCCGCGGTGACCGGTTGGCGTTCTCCAACGGCATTCTGTTTCTGGCCTTGGCGGCCATCGCGTTCGTCGTCGCGTTCGGCGCGCAGGTGAGCTCGCTGATCCAGCTCTACATCGTCGGGGTTTTCGTCGCGTTCACGTTCAGCCAGACGGGCATGGTGCGGCACTGGACGCGGCTGCTGCGCACCGAGACCGACACCGTCGCACGCCGCAAGATGATGCGGTCCCGAGCGATCAACGCGGTCGGATTGGTGTGCACGGGAACGGTCTTGGTCATCGTGGTGGTGAGTAAGTTCGTCGCGGGCGCCTGGATCGCGATCCTGGCGATGGCGGCCCTGTTCGGGATCATGCGGCTCATCCGGCGCCACTACGACACCGTCGCGCGTGAACTCGAGGAACAGGCGGGCGAAATCGGTGACCTGGTGCTGCCCAGCCGCAACCATGCGGTCGTGCTGGTGTCCAAACTGCATCTGCCGACCATGCGCGCGCTGGCCTATGCCAGGGCCACCCGTCCGGACGTGCTGGAGGCGATCACCGTCGGCGTCGACGACGCCGAGACGCGTGCCCTGCGACACAAGTGGGAAAACAGCGACATCAGCGTGCCCCTCAAGGTGATCGCGTCCCCCTACCGGGAGGTCACCCGCCCGGTAATCGACTACGTCAAGCGGGTGTCCAAGGAGTCGCCGCGCACGGTGGTGACGGTGTTCATCCCGGAGTACGTCGTCGGTCACTGGTGGGAGCAGATCCTGCACAACCAGAGCGCACTGCGGCTGAAGGGAAGGCTGTTGTTCGAGCCGAACGTGATGGTGACATCGGTTCCGTGGCAGTTGAATTCCTCGGAGCGGCTCAAGACCATGCAGCCGCAGTCCGCCCCGGGCGACGTGCGCAGGGGTTTCCTGGAGTGACCGAACCGCTCGACGCGACCCCGGCCGATCTCACGCTCACCACCGGGCCCGCGGCCAACGGGGGCAGCTGTGTGGCCCGCCATGACGGGCGCGTGGTGTTCGTCCGGCACGCGCTGCCCGGGGAGACGGTGCGGGTGCGGTTGAGGGAGGGTGCCGCCGACCACGGAAAGTACTGGCACGCCGACACCGTCGAGGTGATCGAACCGTCGACCGACCGGGTCGCGTCCATCTGTCCGATCGCTGGCGTCGACGGCGCAGGATGTTGCGATATGGCGTTCGCCGCGCCGGCGGCACTGCGACGGCTGAAGGGATTCGTGGTCGCCAACCAACTGGCCCGGCTCGGCGGCTACCGCTGGCTCGACGAGGAACAGGCCACCGCCGAACCCCTGGGTGAAGGGAGTGCCACCGGTTGGCGGACCAGGGTGCGGTTGCACAGCTCCGCCGATGGTCAGCTCGGCTTTCACCGCTATCACAGCTCGGAGGTGGTCACCGAACTCGGTTGTGCGCAACTGCCCGCAGGCATGCTCGACGGGCTCGACAAGCGCTCCTGGCCGGTGGGTGCCCAGGTGCACGTCGCACTCGACGACGACGGCGCCCGCCACGTCGTGCAATCGGGGACGCGCACCGAGCGCAGGGCCCCCGCCACGCAGGTGATCGAGGGCAACTACGAAGCACTGCAGCTGCTCGGGCGACGAACCTGGAAGGTGCCGGTCACGGGGTTCTGGCAGGCCCACCGGGACGCGGCGCAGACCTACAGCCAGCTGGTGGCCGGCTATGCGCAGCTGCAACGCGGGATGACCGCGTGGGATTTGTACGGGGGCGCAGGAATTTTCGCCGCGGTGCTCGCCGAGGCCGTCGGCGAGACCGGCCGGGTCGTCACCGTCGACACGTCACGCGCGTCCTCGCGCGCGGCACGTGCCGCGCTGGCCGACATGGGCTGGGTGTCGGTGGTCACCGATTCCGTGCGCCGCGCATTGAAGGCCCAACGGCGGCGCGCAGACGTCGCGGTGCTCGACCCGCCGCGGTCGGGCGCCGGCCGCGAGGTGATCAAGTTGTTGGCCGACGCCGGGGTGCCTCGGGTGATCCACATCGGATGTGAGGCGGCCGCGTTCGCGCGTGACGTGGGGCTGTATCTGGGTCACGGGTACACCGTCGAACAGGTGCGGGTCTTCGACTCGTTTCCGCTGACACACCACGTCGAGAGTGTCGCGGTGTTGACCCGCTGAGCAGCGGCGAAACCACCTAGCACCAGGCTGGCTTTTATTTTTTTCTCGGGTATGGTCGGACCAAGTGATGGTTGCCACTGTGAAAAGGAGCAACGATGGCTAAACAATCTGCGAAAAAGCCCGGGAAGTCGATTAAAGAGCGTCGGGCAGAAAAACGAGCCAAGGTCGAAGCGACTGAGGAATTCCTTCCGAAGCGTATGCGCTCTGGTCAGTCGTGACTGATCTGACCTGCACAAACTATCGGCTCTGAGGCGCGGTTCCAGGGCCGATATTTACTGTGCGGACATCGTCTTCTCGATACATGACAAAATCCCAGCGCGAACTCAAAGAAATTTTTTTCCACGCCGGTTGCGTTTTAACTAATTGCGACACCGCAATGTACAAACTCTTTGCTTTGAGCAGTCGATAGCTAACCAAGAAGGGACGTAGAACAAGTGGACGCCGTGATGAGGCGCACGGAGCTGCCGGGGGAAGCGGCGACATCGGTCGATCGCACCGCGTTGGATGCACTGGAGCAGGCGTTGGTCAAGGCAGGTGGCGCATCGGCCGGTGACCCCAGCGCCGCGCACCGCAAGGGCTACACCGCGGCACTTCGATTCGCGCGAATCTGTGTCCTCGATCAAATGGCAGTCATTGCATTGGATTTCACGAACGCTTCGCGCAACGGGGAGCGCTGGTCGCAACGTCTGCGCACCAGGACGTTGGCCGCGCTCCGCACGATCTCACAGCGTCTCTCTGAGGCGCTACGCGCGGAGTCTCACGACGATGTGGCAGCGGGCTACCGGGATGGAATCCGCGTAGCGCTGGAACTCACCAGAGAACAGGAGCGCGCTGTGCAACGAGAAGCTCAGTTGCGCAACGCTCAAGGGATAGCCGTCTAGTTACGGCGCAGGGGTGCTCGAGTCGGCACTCATGAGTCGAATGGAGTCTCAGTTGGCAGTCCGGGAGATCGGCTCGTCGCCGATTGTTTTCGGTCAGGCGACAGAGCTATACGAGTCCATGGCCGCGGAGTTCCGCCGCCATGGTGTCAGCGACGGCGAAAGCGCTGAGTCGATCATCGTCATCGTCGATGACGAGCTGATCGATTCGATTGTCGCAGATGGTCATTTCAGCCGCGCGAGACGCCAGGAGAGGGCCAGCGAGAACCAGATCTGCGACTTTGTCACCGACACCGCCATCTCCATCGGAGCCCAGCGGCTGCTGGTGGTCTGCGATGTGCGGTACACCCGCGACGGGAAGCGGGTCCGGGTGGTCGACTGGGTGCGGGACCTGGCGCTCCGGATCAGCTACGAGTGCTCGATGAACGGGGTTCAGGACTTCACCACATCGATGGCGCTCGTGCGTTCCGACGCCGAGGCCGATCGCACGTCACGCGCAGTCGTGGACTGGTACAAGGGGATTCGTCCCGCCGGCGGTTGGTTCTGAACCCCGCCGGTCGGCGTTGAGCCCGAAGTGAGTTTCGGTCCGCGCCATGTCGGGTACCTGGGGGCGTGCAGACGTTCCTGCCCTACTCGGGATTCGACGCGTCGGCGCGCGTGCTCGACCGACGCCGTCTCGGTAAGCAGCGGGTCGAGACCATCCAGATCCTGCGGGGCCTGACGGTGCCGGGCTACGGCTGGCGCCACCATCCGGCCGTTGCCATGTGGGCGGGATACGAGGAGGCCCTGGTGCGTTACGGGCTCGACATCTGCGCGGTGTGGTGCGAGACCGGTGCCTCCGACACATGTGCGTCGACCCTTGCCGCCGATCTGAAGCAGGGCACCGGCCTGACCGAGGTGCGGACCCAACAGGAGTTGGCCAGCGCCGCCGAATTGCCACCCTGGTTGGGCGATACGGAGTTTCATCGCAGCCACCAGTCCTCGCTGGTGCGTAAGGACCCGGACCACTACCGGGTGCACTTCGGCGACGTGCCCGACGATTTGCCGTACGTGTGGCCCAAGTCAGACCGGGAGCGCCGGATCCGCTGACCTGTTGCCGCCCGCGGCCGTGAGCGGGGACAGTGGGGCAAGCGGAGTGTTGGGTTTTCGCGACTTCCGCGCACGGTCCGCTAGCGCGAGTAGAGGAGCAGCTATGACGGCGAAGGTCGATTTCAGCGATGTGCCCTGGAAGTCGGTGGAGTGGACGAACCTATGCACGTTGTACCTGCGGGCATTCGAAAGCCGCTCCCCGCGACCGATTCTGGGGGATACCGCGGCTGCACAGGCGGTCGACCGAATCGATTACGATTGGACCCGAATACATCGTTACGTGCGGCCGGGGCTCAACCAGTACCTGGTTGCCCTGCGCGCCAAACGGCTCGATGACTGGAGCGCTGACTTTCTCGTTCGCCATCCGGATACGGTCGTGCTGCACCTCGGGTGCGGGATGGACACTCGGGCATTTCGGCTTCAACCGCCGGCAACCGTGCAGTGGTTCGACGTGGACCAGCCGCAGGTCATCGCATTGCGACGCAAGCTCTACGACGACGGCGACGGGTATCGAATGATCGGCTCATCGGTGACCGATGAGGGTTGGCTGGACCAGATACCGGCGGACCGACCGGTGCTGATGGTTGCCGAAGGCCTGCTCATGTTTCTGGCCGAAGTCGACGTGCGTGCGCTGCTGTGCCGTATCGCGGGGCGGTTCGACCGCGGCGGCGAGATGGTCTTCGACACGTTGTCACCGCTGGGCCCGCGGGTGTCGAAGCTTCTGCAGGCAGGCATCGTCAAATGGGGCATCCGGAACCCGCGCGAAATTCAGCGGTGGAATCGGCGGCTGCGCTTTGTCGAGCGGGCGTCCACGATCGCCGGATACGAGAAGATTCCGACAACTGGAGCGCGGCTGTCGTACAGGGTGCTGTCCGCGACACCGGTCCGCAATTACACCGTGGTGAACCGGTTCGCGTTCGAAGCCAAGCCGCTCACCGCGCCGTAAATCGTTGCTGCCACTGATCGAGCATGGCGGGAATCTCCTCCAGCAGGAACGTGTAGAAATCTCGCATCTGTGTGAGGCGTCGGCGGGCCGGGCTGCCGTCCTCGGTAGCGGCAATTCCGGCCTCCGCGGCCGCGAGAACCCCCGACAGCACCTCGTTCTGTTTGGTGTATTGCACAGCCCAGGCGTCGTCGCGCAGACGATAGTGATCGCGCCGACTGCCGGGCGCGGGCACGCGTTCCACGACGCCCACGCCGGTAAGCATTTTCAATGCCCCGGAGATACCGCCCGAACTCGCCTGCAGTTGCTCGGCGAGCTCGCCCATCGTCATCGTGGGTTGCTCGGTGAACACCAGCGCCGCAAGAACCCGCGCGGTCATGCGCTGCATCCCATGAGTGGACAGGACAAGGGCCAGCTCCTCGGCAATGGCGCGAGGGTCGGGCGGCTCAGCCACCATGCCTCCCAAAACAGCTTCAGTATTTTCTGAAGATTCAGTATAGTGCAATCGGCGCTCCGGGAAGTCTGGTCGGAACCTGGTTCCTGCTACCCCGGAAGGCATCGCATGCGATCCGTTCTGTCATCGAAACAGGGCAGTCCTACGGCGACTGAGGTGATCAGCGTGCGCGGGCTGACCTTCACGTATCCGAAGTCCGACATTTCGGCGGTCCGCGGAATGGAGTTCACCGTCGACCGGGGGGAGATCTTCGGGTTCCTCGGTCCGAGCGGTGCGGGCAAGTCCACGACGCAGAAGCTGCTCATCGGACTGCTCAGCGGTCACGGTGGCGAGGTGTCCGTGTGGGGGAGGGAGCCCGCAGCCTGGGGGCGCGACTATTACGAGCGCATCGGAGTGTCGTTCGAGTTGCCGAATCACTATCAGAAGCTCAGCGGGCTGGAGAACCTGCGGTTCTTCGCGTCCCTGTACGGCGTCGACACGCTCGACCCGATGCAACTTCTCGATGCGGTCGGGTTGGCCGACGACGCTGACGTTCGAGTCGGCAACTACTCAAAGGGCATGCAGATGCGGCTGACGTTCGCCCGCGCGCTGCTCAACGATCCCGAGTTGCTGTTCCTCGACGAGCCCACATCCGGCCTCGACCCCGTCAACGGGCGAAAAGTCAAAGACATCGTGCTCGACCTGAAGGCACGTGGTCGCACCATCTTTCTCACCACGCATGACATGCGCGTGGCCGACGAGCTCTGTGACCGGGTCGCGTTCGTGGTGGACGGTCGCATCGTTGCCATGGACACCCCGACCGAGCTCAAGATCGCCCGCAGCCAGCGTTGCGTGCGCGTCGAGTACCGGGGACAAGACGGAACGCTCGAGACCGCAGAGTTCGGGATGGACGGCCTGGCCGAGGATTCCGCGTTTCACGCCGTCTTACGAAACCATCATGTGGAGACCATCCACAGCCGGGAGGCGACCCTCGACGACGTGTTCGTCGAAGCCACCGGAAGGCGGCTGACGTGACCCGGCTGGCGAGCGTGTTCCGTCTGGAGCTCACGCTGCAAGTCCGGCAGAAGTTCTTGCACGCGGGGGTGTTCAGCGGCCTCATCTGGCTGGCGGTCTTGCTGCCGTTGCCGCACCGGCTGCGACCGGTATTCGAGCCCTACATTCTGCTGGGCGACATCGCCATCGTCGGATTCTTCTTCATCGGCGGTTCGGTGTTCTTCGAGAAACAGGAGCGGACGGTGGGCGCCATCATCTCCACGCCGCTGCGATTCTGGGAATATCTGACTTCGAAAGTAGCGTTGCTAACCGGTCTTTCGCTGTCGGTGGCGGTGGTGGTGGTTTCGGTGGCACACGGTCTTGACTATCGGCCGATTCCCATGATCGTGGGCGTGATCCTGGGCACCGTTCTGATGCTGCTGGTCGGCTTCATCACCTGCCTACCGTTCTCCTCAGTCGGCGACTGGGTGATATTCGGCACGGTCCCGCTGGCCGTGATGATCGGTCTACCGGTGCTGAGCCTCTCTGGCGTGTGGGCGAATCCGGTGCTGTACGCGATCCCCACCCTCGGTCCGCTGCTACTGCTCGGCGACGCATTCGGACAGCTGACCCTTACGCCGTGGCAGGCGGTGTACGCGGTGGGGTACCCACTGGTGTCCGTGGCGGCGATGTGTGCGGCAGCGAAGTTCTTCTTCGGCAAGTACGTCGTGGCCAGGTCGGGAACATGACCAGCCGGTCCGTGTCGAGACGGGCGGTAGCAGCGTTCGCACGCAACGACATCCGCGGCACCTACCGCGATCCACTGCTGGTGATGGTGGTTGTCGCGCCGGTGATCTGGACCGTCAGCGTCGCCGTCCTCACCCCGATGTTCACCGGGTTGCTCACTGACCGCTACGACTTCGACCTCGTCCCGTACTACCCCTTGGTGCTGACCGCATTTCTGTTGCTGACCAGTGTGATCGTGGCCGGAGGTCTGGCCGCGCTACTGGTGCTCGACGAGGTCGACGCCGGCACCTTGGCCGCGCTTCGGGTGACTCCGGTGCCGTTGTCGATATTCTTCGGCTACCGTGCGGGCACCGTGCTGTTGGTGGCAACGCTCTACGTCGTGTTGACGCTGTCGTTCAGCGGATTGCTCGAACCCGGACTCGTGCCCGCCCTGGTGCCGATCGGACTGCTGGCGGGGCTGTCCGCGATCGTCACGACGCTGTTGATCCTTGCGTTGGCGGGCAACAAGATCCAGGGCATCGCAATGATCCGCGCACTCGGCATGCTAATCGCCGGCCTTCCATGCCTGCCCTGGTTCATCGACTCGGCGTGGGCACTGGCGTTCGGCGTCTTGCCGCCGTTCTGGGCGGCCAAGGCCTTCTGGTCAGCCAGCGAAGGGTCCCTCTGGTGGCCGTACCTTGTCTGCGGCCTCGCCTACAACGCTGCAATCGCCTGGCTGCTCTTCAAGCGCTTTGTCGCCAAGAACACGTGACGACTCTGGCGTCGAAACGCTGAAGCAAAGCGGTCAGGATGTCAGGTCCCGGCGCCGATATCCCGCCATCCCAACCGCAGCGAGGGCAACGGCGATGGTCACCAGCACCCCCAGCGCCGGCCAACCGGGCGCCACCAAAGGCACCGGGCGCACGTGTGCGAAGGGGGACGCCTCTTGTAGCCATCCCGGCGCGTGCATGCTTTCGGAGACGACGTCGAGCAGGAACCCACCGACCACCGGAACAGCGCCGATGGCGGTGACCGCAGATGGTGACCATCCGGTCGCGAGCACTGCCGCGCCCAGCGCCAGAGCAGCGATCGGCGCGGCGTTCAGCGCCCCGGCAAGCGCGTCGGAAAAGGCAAGGGGCGCACCCGTCGCCGCGGCCCCGACCATGATGCCGGCCGCCGCGGCGACGTGGAGAACAAGAACGCCGAATACCACTACCGCGACTTCTGCGCTCAATAGGCCCACGCGAGAAACGGGCGAGGCGAACAACAGCGTGCAGCGCCGTGCCTGCTCGTCGGCCACGAACGCCGAGATTCTGGTGGCGGCGTACATCCCGGTCGCGATGGCGCACAGCGCGAACAGCGCGGCGGCGAACCCCTCTGCAGAGCTAAGGCCGGCAAAGCCGGCGGCGGCGGCCAGTTCGGCGAATCGCGGGTTCTGTTCGAAGAATTCGAGAATGGACGCGATCGTGGCGCCGATCACCACGAAGTACGTCATGATCGCGGCGACCCAGCCCAGCGTTGACCGCAGGGTACGCCGCACTGCAAATCCCGCCACCGAGCCGAGCAGTCTCGTGCGCGGCGCACGGCTCAGCGACACTGACCACAGCCCGCGTCCCACGTCCCGCGATCGTGCGATGGCCATCGCTGTGGCCCCCAACACGATGGGGTAGCAGGCCAGCACCGCAAGCGGAGCGATTCTGTTGTCCGCGAACGGCGCTATTCGGGCGATGAGCCCGAAGGGACTGATCCAAGCCAGTCCGGACAATGCCGCGGACGCGTCGGTGGTCATTCGCACCAGGAGAGCGGCGCCGAGAAACCCCACTGCGGCGCCGACGGCCATCGGCTTGTTGGGCATCAGCTGGCCGGCCACGAATCCGGCCGCAGCGAAGGTCAGTGTCACCCCGAGAAATCCAGCGGCGTAGAGAGTTGCGCCCGATGGGGCGGTCCCGGCGGCCAGCATTGCGGCCCAAACGCCGACGCTGATCACCAGCGCGCCGCCGGCAAGTGTGAGAAAGGAGCTTCGCAGCGCGTCGGAGACACGAAGAGTGCCGGCCAGCAAAAGGTCCCAGTGTCCGGCATCCTCTTCGCCACGAGTGATGCGGACAGCGGCGAGCATGATCCACACGCCGGCCACCACCAGCAGCGGAGTGCCCGTTCGCCAGACAGTGAAGCCGCCCGCGTCGTCGAGTGCCATTGGTGTGCCGAAAAGCACTCGGATGGCCGGGTTTTCAGCCAGTGCACGGAGAGCTTCCGGGCCCAGCGCGTCCTGGAATGTCGACTTGTATTGTGCGGCAACAAGGAACGACATCCCGGCGCATACTGCGAACACGATCACAGTGCCGCGACGAACCTGCCGGATGGCGAGCCTGGTGGTCGCACTTCTCGGCGATGGCCGTGCGGGCGCGGCATGCCTGGCGGCGACCGTTCCCGTGGTCACCGCGACAGCTCGCCGTAGTAGTCGAGGAAGATCTCCTCGAGGTTCGGCTCGCGCATCGCGACGCTGGTGATCTCGACCGCAGCCAGGGCGCGCAGAGCAGAACTCGGCGAGCCGAACATATTGAACCTCAGCCGCTTGTCCCCGAGCCGCTCGACGTCGGTGACTCCCGGAACATCCGCCAGCTGTGGTTCGGCACGCTGATACGACACCTCTACGACGGTTCGGCGCAGTCGTCGAAGGTCGGCGATGGTGTCGATCTCGACGAGCCGGCCGAGGCGCAGGATGGCGACCCGATCACACACCGCCTCCACCTCGGCGAGCTGGTGAGAGCTCAGAAACACCGTCTGGTTCCGCTGTTTGGCCTCGTCGATGCAACGCCGAAACTCCCTTTCCATCAACGGATCCAGGCCGCTGGTGGGTTCATCGAGAATTAGCAACGGGGCCCTGGTGGCGAACGCCGCCACGATCGCCACCTTCTGCCGGTTGCCGGTGGAATAGGCTTTGGCCGGCCGGTCGAGATCCAGCGCGAAGCGTTCGACGAGTTCTGCCCGGTACTCGAGGTCGACCGGTGGGCCCAGATTGGCCATCAACTCCAGGATCTCCGCGCCGGTGAGGAACGGCCAGAGGCTGACGTCGGCAGGCACATACGCCAGACATTCGTGAGCCCGACGGACATCAGCGGCGTCGGTGCCGAGGACGGCGACCCGTCCCGCGTCAGGGCGGATGAGGCCGAGCATCATGCGAATCGTCGTCGACTTCCCGGCCCCGTTCGGACCGAGAAATCCGAACACTTCACCTCGCTGCACGGTCAGGTCGAGGGCACTGACCGCGACGATTCGCCCGAAACGTTTGGTCAGGCCATCGATCTGAACAGCAGGTCGCGATTGCGCACGCGCAGGCGTGGTGGGCAGTCCGTGCATCCGGGTCCCTTTCCTGACGTCGACCATCAACAGCCGACCAGGCTTCCCGGCGCACCTGTCGAGCAATCTACTCGTGAATGTGTCCCGCCGCCAGACAATGGTTCGGGCCGACGGTATTGCGGCCGGGGTCGCAGGCGCTTACGGGCTAGGGGAATCGATGGCGTCGACGGCGCTCTCCATCCGTTCGAGTGCAGCGCGGATCTCGGCCAACGCCTCGCGCAGTTCGGCGGCCGTCTCCGGGGACTGGGTGCCGGCACCCGGTGGGGTGGCTGTATCGGGTGGTCGCTGCGGCGTGGGACCTTCGGCAGGGGGCGACGTGGCCGGCCGGTCCGGAGGCGGTGCCGCCGGCGCACTCGCCGCGTCACCTCCCGGTGCGGTGGCCGCACGTCCGGTTCCTGGCCCGAATACCTGATCGAGTGCCTCGGCGAGCGTCGGTGCATATCCGACGCGCACACCGCCGGCGCCCGGTTCCCGGAAGCTCACCAGTACCCGAGACAGTTGCGGAAACGTCGAGCTGTTGGGGTTGGTCGAAATCCGTTCGGTATACAGCGGTTCCACATATAACACACCGCCGTCGGCGATCGGTAAGGTGAGCAGGTTGCCGTAGTGGATGCGGTTGGAGCGTTCGAGCAGAGTACGTTCCGACGCCACCCGGGTGTCCGAAATCATGGAGTTCTGTATCTGCTGCGGTCCCTGGGTGAGGGTGTCGGTTGGCAACTGCAGCACCGTGATCTTGCCGTAGTTTTCCGGGTCGGAATCCGCCGAAATGTATGCGGACAAGAACTCGCGGTTGTAGCCGACCATCGCAGTGGCGAGTCGGAATGACGGTTGGGTCGTCTCCTCGTCGCCCACGAGAATGTAGAACGGCGGTTGGGTCGGGTTGGCGTCGTTGGTGGGATCGCTGGGAACTGACCAGAATGCATTGGTGGTGAAGAATTCTCGCGGTTCGTCTACGTGGTACTTCGCGAGCAGATCGCGTTGCACCTTGAACATGTCCTCGGGGTACCGGAAATGGGTACGCAGTGCATCTGGGATGTCGCGCTCGGGCGTGACAGTGTCCGGGAAAGCACGCATCCAGGTCTTGAGGACGGGGTCCTCGGTGTCGAACTCATATAGCGTCACGGTGCCGTCGTAGGCGTCGACGACGGCTTTGACCGAATTGCGCGCGTACGCAACTTGTTTGCCGGGACGGACGACCCCGGTGGCCGTGGTGACGGCTCCTTCCAGCGAACTACGCTGAGCGTAGGGATAGTCGTCGAGCGTGGTGTAGGCATCGACGATCCACACGATACGTCCGTCAACCACGGCCGGATAGGAATTCGAGTCGGTCGTCAGCCACGGCGCCACCCGTTGTACCCGTTGTTGCGGATCGCGATGGAAGATGACCTTCGACTCCGAACCGATGGCACGGGAGAACAAGATGTTGCGCTCGGCGAACTTCGCCGCGAATATCGTGCGATTCAGCCAGTTACCGATCGGCACCCCGCCGGCACCGGTGTAGGTGTAGGTCGAAGTGTCGGTGTCGTATTCGCGCGGCGCGGAATCGATGGCACCGCCGACGATCGCGTAGTCCGGCGCTGACCTAGCGATGACCTCACCGAAGTAGATCCGCGGTTGTTCGACGGGTATGACCTGATCGCCGGCGGCTTGCGTCGCGATGTCGCTGACCGCGTAAATCGGGTAACCGCTGTTACTTTCGGCCGCTTCAGCGGCGTCCCCGACCGCGGCGTTCACTCGATTCGCCGGGGCGGCGACGAACCCGTTGCCATGCGTATAGACGGTATGGCGGTTGATCCAGTCGGTCTGGTTCCCGGTCAGGCTGTCCGGCGAGAGCTCCCGAACTCCGACGATGTAGTCCTGGAGTTCACCGTCGATGCGGTAGCGGTCAATATCGAGTTCGTCGGCGAAACTGTAGAAGTTCTTGAGCTGCTGCTGCTGGGTGAAAGTCCGTGACAGTACGTTCGGGTCTAGTAGCCGCACGTTGGCGATGGTGGTGACGTCGGCGGGAATGTCACGTGGATTCTTGGTTCCCACGCCGGGGTACGGGCGGTATTCGAGCTGGTCGTCTTCGAGCTGAAAAGCCTGCCGAGTCGCTTCGATGTTGCGTTGGATGTACGGGCGCTCGACGTCGGCCGCGTTGGGGCGCACGGAGAACTGTTCCATCAACAGTGGCCAGCCTCCACCGACCAGCATCGACGACAGCACCAGCAGCGCGGCGGCCATCGCTGGTATCCGCATGTCGCGCAGGAAGATCGCGGCGAAGAAGGACGCGGCGCACAGCACCGCGATGGCCAACAGCACCAGCCTGGCGGGTAACACCGCATGAATGTCGGTATAACCGGCGCCTCGAAACGTCGGCTCCTTGCGCGAGGAGGTCAGTAAGTCATATCGGTCGAACCAGTAAGCGACGGCTTTGAGCAGGATGAGGATTCCCGCGGGCACTGCCAACTGGACGCGGGCTGCCGCGGTGAGCAAACCTTCGCCGGAGCCAAGCCGCACACCGCCGAACAGGTAGTGCGTCATCAGGTTCGCCGCCAGCGCTAGGCAGACGGCGACGAAAAGCCAGTTCAGCACCGAACGGTAAAACGGGAGGTCGAACACAAAAAACCCGATGTCATGGCCGAATTCGAGATCGGTGACGCCGAACGAACCACCGTGGAGAAACCGCTGAACGGTGGCCCAATTCGTCTGTGCGATCAAGCCTGATATCAGCCCGACGGCGCCGGCGACTCCGAACGCCACCCGCAGCCTCCGACTCATCACCAGGGTGCGATACGCCGCGATCGGGTCGTTCTCGCCTTTGACCGGCGCAAAGACCGGCCGCGACCGGTAGGCGACTGCCATAGCCAGAAGTACGCTGCCGCCCACCACGGCGGCGACCACAGCGAACGTCAGTAGGCGGGTCATCAACACGGTGATCCAGACCCCGCGATATCCCACCTCGCCGTACCACAGCCAGTCGACGTAGAGATCCACAAACCGTGGCCCTACCAGCAAGACGACGACCAGAGCAGCGATACCGATCACCACGAACCGTGAGCGTCTGCTCAGCTGTGGCGGTTTGCGGGGTGGGCGCTTGCCGGACGGGGAATCGCCGGTCGACATCGGCCCCATCGGTACTCCAAACCGAGTGCGTTGTCCGTATTCCAACGGACGGCTTGAACCATCGTGGCCGTATCCGACCGATGATTTCAAGGGCACCGCCCCGCGTCACCGTAATGTCCGGCCTGTGTTGGTCGGTCGGTGGGTGGTTGGCACCTACTGCTGGTGCTAACCGCCCTGCCGGTACGGCGGGGTGCCCGTCGGGCGGCGCATGGTCAGGCGGAGGCTGCTGCGCGCCCAACGCATCGCCGAGCGCTGGGGCGGATAGATCTCGGCGGCTAAGGCGGCTTTACTGCCGCGGTGCAGCATAACCGCTTCGGGGGAGAAGCCACCGTCACGAATTGGGGCGGGCGGCAAGGCCGCCGAGTCCGCGGTCTGCCAACGTGATCCCGCCTCGATGAGCGACTGATGCTTGTTCGGGTAGTAGTCGGCGCGTCCGGACAGGGCCAACCCGCTGGCTCCGGCCGCCGCGGCCAACAGATGCGGGTGAAACCGGGTACTGACCCACATCTGGTTCGCATTGGCAGGCAGGCCGTCGTTCCAGACCGTCGTGAACGGGACGAAGATGGCGCCCGGCAACAGGTGTGCCACCCGGTCGAACACGATGCGGTCCGCGCCGGGAATGCCCTCGATGACCGCGACGTCGTGGCCCGCCACGCCCCAGTTCTCGATGAGCCCGGTGATCGCACGAGCGAGCCCGGCCACGCCCTGGCCGTCTGCAAAATCGTCCATGAGATCGGATTGCAGGCAGAATACGATGGGCCGCCGCGCGGCCTCTGACACGGCGTCGTACACATCGTCCTCGCCGATTCCCAACCATGCGTCGTCGCCGGTGAATGTGTGCGAACCACTCGAACCCGCAAGCGAATCGGCTGACAGCGCGTCACGGACGTCGAACATCGCGAACCGGGACTGCAACTCGCGAAGCAGGTCCAGCCGCTCGCTTTCCCCGACCGGCACCAGCCCTTGACCGGTGGCCAGCGCCCGCCCTCCGGACCGATCGGCCGCCGCGGCGGCCGCGGCCAACAGCGCTACGTGATGCGGCCACACCGTGTTGATATAGCCGCCGCCGACAAGGTGCACGGTGTGGGCGCGGGCGAGTAGCTCGATACCCGAGACGATCCGCGGCATCCGGCCCGGATTCTTGATGACGTCCTGCGCTACGGCAGCGGCTTCGGAAGGAGCAAGGTGGGCGGTCTCGAAGCAGATCCGCCATATCGTGTCGACGAACGTCATCCGCGGATGACTGCCCTGTAAAAGGACGCCGGCTTGGCCGGGGGTGTGGCAGTCGACTACGACATCGGCGTGCGGGCGAACGACGGCAAGGTGGCGCAGCCACGCGCGTAGGATGAACTCATCGCCATAGTTCGGATTGCCGCCCGGCGCAACGAGATAGATCAGTTCTTGGCGATTGCGCGGGCGCGCTGGCGTCACACCTGGCTGAGATGTGGCTGCGCGCACCGGCGACCTCTTCAGTCGAAAACATCATGAATCGAGTGACCCATTTCGTAGCTGGGGCAGATCGATGCCGACCAGACTTCCCGGCGCGCCGCCACAGATGCTAGACGATTGAGTTCAAGCCCACTTGCACAATGAGTGCCCCGGCCAATGCAATAAGGTTGAGGCAGGTGTGCCGGGAAGTCTGGTCGGCGATCATTCGTTGACCCTCGCCAGAGATCGGATTCATCGTGACCGCCAACGCGCCACACCGGCCTCCGCGGCCGACGCTGCTCTCACGCGGGTCGTGGGCGGAAACCAAGCGCATTGCGTCGATCCTGCGCAAGGAGACGGTCGGCGGGGCGATCCTGTTGGTCGCGGCTGCGGTCGCTCTCGTCTGGGCCAACTCGCCGTGGTCGGAGAGCTACTTCGCGCTGCGGGATCTCAAGATCGGTGGCGAACCGTTCGGCCTGCACCTGGACCTCACCGTCGGCACCTGGGCCGCCGATGGATTGCTCGCGCTGTTCTTCTTCGTAGTCGGATTGGAGCTCAAACGCGAGTTCGTGGCCGGCGACCTGCGTGACCCCGCCCGGGCGGCGATGCCGATCGCGGCCGCCGTCGGCGGGATGGTGGCGCCGGCGTTGATCTTCGTCGCGGTGACCGCCCACGTGGGCGACGGCGCCACCCGGGGCTGGGCGATCCCGACCGCAACCGACATCGCCTTTGCCGTCGCAGTGCTGGCGGTCATCTCCACGCATCTGCCGGCGGCGCTCCGCACGTTCCTGTTGACCCTCGCGGTCGTCGACGACCTGCTCGCGGTGTCGGTGATCGCCGTGTTCTACACCGAGAGCATCAACTGGTTGGCGCTAGCGGCGGCTGCGGTACCGCTGGTGTTGTTCGCGGTGTGCGTGCAGCGCCGGATCCGGTCGTGGTGGCTGCTGGTGCCGCTCGCGCTGGCGACCTGGGTGTTGATGCACGAATCGGGCGTGCACGCCACGGTGGCCGGCGTACTGCTGGGCTTCACCGTGCCGGTGATGCGTTCGGCGGCGGGTGGAGGACCCCAGGCCGGGCCCGGTCTCGCCGAGCACTTCGAGCACCGCCTGCGCCCGCTGTCGGCAGGGTTCGCAATTCCGGTATTCGCATTCTTCGCCGCCGGGGTGTACATCGGGGGTGTCGAGGGATTCACCCGGGCGCTGACGGATCCCATCACGCTCGGCATCGTGCTGGGTCTGGTGGTCGGCAAGCCCGTCGGCATCTTCTTGACGACGCGGGTGCTGGCCTCGGTCACCCGAGCCAACCTCGACGAGGCCATCAGGTGGATCGACGTGGTCGGCATCGCCTTGCTGGCCGGCATCGGGTTCACCGTGTCGCTGCTGATCGGGGACCTCGCCTACGGCCTCGGGTCCGAACGTGACGAATTCGTCAAAATCGGCGTCCTGACCGGATCGGTGTGCGCGGCGGTGCTGGCAGCGGTTCTACTGCGGCTGCGCAACCGCCATTACCGGGCTGTGCACGAACAGGAGACCGCCGACGCCGACCACGACGGTGTGCCCGACATCTACCAGGCTCGACAGGACTGATCCCGGCCCCTCTGCGTACACTGACGGAATGCTTGAACAGATCCGCGGTCCCGCTGATCTGCAGCACCTTTCGCAAGCGCAACTAAGCGATCTAGCGCAGGAGATCCGCGATTTCCTGATCCACAAGGTGGCTGCAACCGGCGGGCATCTCGGCCCCAATCTCGGCGTGGTGGAGCTCACCCTGGCCCTGCATCGGGTGTTCGATTCGCCTCATGACCCCATCGTCTTTGACACCGGACATCAGTCCTATGTGCACAAGATGCTGACCGGTCGCAGCCGTGACTTCGAGACGCTGCGCAAGAAGGGCGGGTTGTCGGGCTATCCGTCCCGCGCGGAAAGCGAACACGACTGGGTCGAGTCCAGCCACGCCAGTGCGGCGCTGTCTTACGCCGACGGGTTGGCCAAGGCGTTCGAGATCTCCGGCTACCGCAATCGGCGCGTCGTCGCCGTCGTCGGGGACGGCGCGCTGACCGGCGGGATGTGCTGGGAGGCGCTGAACAACATCGCCGCGGCCCAGCGCCCGATCGTGATCGTCGTCAACGACAACGGCCGCAGCTACGCCCCGACCATCGGCGGCTTCGCTGAGCATCTAGCCCGGCTGCGCCTGCAGCCCGGCTACGAGCGGATGCTCGAGGAGGGCCGCAACGCGGTGCGCCGGGTGCCGGTCATCGGCGAGTTGTGCTATCAGGGCATGCACAGCATCAAGGCGGGGATCAAGGACGCGCTGTCGCCGCAGGAGATGTTCACCGACCTGGGGCTCAAGTACGTCGGTCCGATCGACGGCCATGACGAGAACGCGGTGGAACGGGCGCTGCGCAGCGCGCGGGGCTTCAACGCGCCGGTGGTCGTGCACGTCGTCACCCGCAAGGGCATGGGATATGCGCCCGCGGAGAACGACGAGGCCGACCAGATGCACGCCTGCGGTGTCATCGACCCCGAGACCGGGCTGGCCACGTCGGTGTCCGGACCCGGATGGACCTCGGTGTTTTCCGAAGCCCTGATCGGTTATGCCAGCCGGCACCGCGACATCGTGGCCATCACCGCCGCGATGCCGGGGCCCACGGGGCTGACCCCGTTCCGGCAACGCTTCCCGGACCGGTTCTTCGACGTCGGCATCGCCGAACAGCATGCGATGACCTCGGCCGCCGGTCTGGCGATGGGCGGTATGCACCCGGTGGTCGCGATCTATTCGACGTTCCTGAACCGCGCGTTCGACCAGGTCATGATGGACGTGGCGTTGCACAAGCTGCCGGTGACCATGGTGCTGGACCGCTCCGGGGTCACCGGGGCCGACGGCGCCAGCCACAACGGCATGTGGGATCTGTCCATGCTGGGCATCGTGCCGGGCATCCGGGTGGCCGCGCCGCGCGACGGCACCCGGCTGCGCGAAGAGCTGGGCGAGGCGCTGGACGTCAAGGACGGCCCCACCGCCATTCGCTTTCCCAAAGGTGATGTGGGCGAGGATATTCCGGCGCTCAAGCGGCGTGACGGCGTGGATATTCTCGCGGTGCCCGCCGACGGCCTGGCCGAGGATGTGCTGCTGGTGGCCGTCGGGCCGTTCGCGGCGATGGCGCTGAAGGTCGCCGAGCTGCTGCGTAGCCAGGGCATCGGGGTGACGGTGGTGGATCCGCGCTGGGTGCTGCCGGTGCCCGAGATCATCGCCGAGCTGGCCACCGCGCACAAGCTGGTGGTCACCGTCGAGGACAACGGCGTGCGGGGCGGAATCGGTTCGGCGGTCTCGGCGGCGCTACGTCGCGCCGAGGTCGACGTGCCCTGCCGTGACGTCGGCTTGCCGCAGGAGTTCTTCGAACAGGCGTCGCGCGGCGAGGTGCTCGCCGACGTCGGGCTGACCGACCGCAACATCGCCAGGCAGATCACCGGATGGGTGGCCGCCCAGGGCAGCGCCGTAGCCGAGCACGAGGTCAGCGAGCAGAGCTAGGCCGTTAGCGGGCCGTATCGCGCGAGCGTGCGCGTCTGCACCCGACACCCGAGCATTTGGCCGATTTTGCGCACGCTCGGCGAGCTAGTACCCGCTTCCGACGTCGTCGGGCGCACGTCGTTGCAGGCGCGGCACGAAGACGGACAGCGCGACGAGGCTCACCCGAAAAAGCGCAGCTGGTGAGTGTCTCGACTGATAAAGCCGTACCCGCGCGCTGCGCGGATACGGCTTCAGTTCATGCCGTGACTACGTCAGATTGCTCGAACGCGGCTGGCCTGAGGGCCCTTGGCGCCCTGGGTGACCTCGAACTCCACCTGCTGGTTCTCCTCGAGGCTCCGGAAGCCACCACCGTCGATCTCGGAGTAGTGGACGAAGACGTCGGGGCCGTCAGTGCGTGCGATGAAGCCGAAACCCTTCTCGGCGTTGAACCACTTCACAGTTCCCTGTGTCATTTCTTCTCCTTGTCAGGATTCCAGACCGCGCTGTGCGGTCCGGTGGCCGATTGACCAGACGGCTACTTCTCGGCTTGACCTGCAAGAGAAAAGAGACGCCCGCGCCAACGTTCTGCGCGAGCGTGCATGAAACACGAACACTTAAAACTTCGACCTAGAGAATTCAACCACACAGTGGCGAGTCTTGTTCCCGCGCTATCTCCGACGGCCTCCAAGCCGGGATGTCGGCCAGCTCGTAACATCCAGCGCGCTACGGGGCGGCGGTAAGCGCCGCGGTCAACACCGGCACGACGAGGTGCCGCTGCCAGGGCCGGGCCTGCGCGTCGCGCAGGAACGCGTCGACGACGGCAGCGGTGTCGTCGGGGTTCTCGGGAGGTCGCCAGTCCCAGCACAGTCGGCGCACCACGTCGGGGGTGAGCAGGTTCTCGGCCGGCACCGACAACCGTTGCGACAGGTCGGTCAGTCCAGCGCGCACCGTTTCGAGCCGGGCCGCGGCCTCGGGCTTGCGCCGTGACCACCGCGACGCCGGCGGCGGACCGTTCGACGGCTCGTGCGCGTCCGGCGGCTCCTCGGTGGTGCGGGCGCGCGCCAGCGCGTCCAGCCAGACCTGTGCGCTTCGGCGTTGCCGTGAGCCACCGAAAATTGGTAACGCGGTGAGCTTTTCGACGGTGTCGGGGTCAGCGGTGGCGGCGTTGATGATCGCGGAGTCGGGCAGGATGCGGCCTGGTGCGATGTCGCGACGCTGGGCGATGCGGTCGCGGGTGATCCACATCTCGCGCACGGCGGCCAGCGCACGGGGATCGCGCACCTTGTGGATGCCCGACGTCCGACGCCAACGGTCGCGCCGTGTCGGGGACGCCTCGTACTTGCGTAGATGTTCGAATTCCTCAGCGGCCCAGTCGCTTTTGTGCTGCTCGTCGAGCAACTCTGCGATGGCGTAACGCAAGTCGAGCAACACCTCGACATCCAGTGCGGCGTAGTTGAGCCACTCGGGCGGCAGCGGCCGCTTCGACCAGTCCGCCGCACCGTGCCCCTTCATCAGCTGGACTTTCAGCAGGCGCTGCACCATCGCCGCGAGGTTTACCTTGTCGAAACCGGCCAACCGGCCCGCCAACTCGGTGTCGTACAGCGCTGGGGGTTTCATGCCGATCTCGGCCAGACATGGCAGGTCCTGATCGGCGGCGTGCAACACCCACTCGTCGGTGCCGAGCACCTCGGCCACCGGCGCCAGCGTGCTCACCGGGTCACCGCCGTGGTTGACCGGGTCGATAAGCACGGTGCCGGCCCCGGCGCGACGGATCTGCACCAGATAGGCGCGGTTGGAATACCGAAAGCCGGACGCACGCTCGGCATCGACCGCAAACGGCCCGGTGCCGGAGTCCAGAAGCTCAGCTGCCCTAGTGATTTCGCTGCGGCTGACGGCTAGCTGCGGGACACCGTCGCGCGGTTCCAGCAGCGGCGTGGCCTCTGGTTCCTGCTCCGGGTCTGCTTCTTGCGGCTCGGTCATCGTCACGCGCGGGTGCGTGAGTTCAGGTCGGTCACCCCCGCCGGAGGTAGGCCGGCGGCGTGCTCGAGCACTTCACAGAACGCCTCGACGTGTGGCCTCAGATCCAGGGTGGTCGCGGTCCACGACGCCCGCAGTTCGAGTTGATGCGCGCGCGGCGGCCCGGAGATGTCGCCGTAGCGCACCGACGTGGTCGCGGTGACCGTGCCGCCCAGCGCGGTGACGTGCTCCTCACGCGCCGCCAACGCGTCGAGAAGCCAGCTCCACGCCACCTCGGGCAGCAGCGGGTCGACGGCCTCGCTGGGGTCCAGATCGGCCTGGATGTAGGCGACCATCCGCATCGTGCCGTCCCAGGCGTCGGCGCCCTCGGGATCGTGCAGCAGGATCAGCCGGCCGAACGCATCGCCCTCGGAGCGCTCTGGAACGATTGCGGTCTCGGGATGGCGGACCTCCGCGCCCAGCGCATAGCTGAACGGCGCCAGCCGTTGCGGCGGGCGGATCGGGCCCAGCTCGATTTCCGAGCGGACGGTGGTGGCGTTCATCGCCGCCACCGCTTCGCGGAACTGGGCCGGTTCGGCGGTGGTCACTTTCTCGACGCTAGCCCATTCGGCCAGCTCTGTGCGCAGGCGCGCCGATCTTGACCAGCAGGGACGGCAGGGTGAGTGCACACGCGACGGTGCGACGGCCCGAACGCACTGGTCAGGCCGCCGCACCGGGTTACGTCGGAGGTCAGTTCGACGGCGGCATCAGCACGGTGTCGATCATGTACACCTGCGCATTTGCCGTGTCGACGCCGCCGCAGACCACGCCGGCGTCGTTGACCCGCAGATCGTTGCCGGAGCCGGTCACGGTCAACTCGGCACCCTGGACGGTGGCGTGGGTGCCGACCACCTGGTCAGGGGCCGCCTGACCGGGCACCACGTGGTAGGTGAGGATGCTCGTCAGCAGGTTGGCGTCGGTCTTGAGCGTTTCCACCGTCTCGGGCGGCAGCTTGGCGAACGCCGCGTCGGTGGGGGCGAAGACCGTGAACTCGGCGTTGTTGAGGGTGTCCACCAGGTTCACGTCGGGGTTGAGTTGGCCCGACACCGCCTGGGTGAGCGTCTTGAGCATCGGGTTGTTCGACGCCGCGACCGTCACCGGGTCCATCGCCATGCCGTCGACCGAACCGGGTCCGCTGGGCACCTGTTCCGCATAGGCGGTGCATTCGGGTCCGACGAGGTTGGCAGCCGGTGTGGCTTGATTGGTCGTGGCGACCGACGTCGCCTGTGGGGTGGCGGCCGGCGACATCGTCTCCGAGGCGGTGCTGCTGTTGTCCGAACACCCTGACAGGGCCAGAACCGCGGCCACCGACAAACCCGCGATGGCGCCGGTGCCGTAGTGAACAGTGCGCATGGCATATCTCCTTGTGTAGGACGGCCTGACGGTCGTCGCTGAACTCGATCACCAGGAATTCGGAGCTGGGTTGTCCTTGGATGGGATGGTCGCCAAAAGATTTCAAATAGCGGTGAAGACGATCGAGTGCCAGCCGGTGGCGCCGTCGGGTGTCGGCCCGGGCGTGATTGACCCCGAGCCGGTCCTGGGCCTGCAGGTTTCCCTGTGCGTCGACGGCGCGGCACGTCAGCGTGTGCTGACCGGGCGGCAGCGCCCTGCTGAGCCGAAACATCCGCCACGGCGCCCCGGCCGCGCGATGAGCCCGATTTCGTTGCCCACCGCGAGGAACGGGGAGGCGTCCGGGATCGACAGTAGACCGGCCACCAGATGCCCGACCGACAGCGCAGTGGCGACCGCCAAGATCCCGCTGGCGGTGGCCGCAACCGAGTGTTTTGACATGAGCGGTTCGTCGCCTACCGCGGTCTGGATGGTGTCGAACCCACTCCGATCGCGGCGCGGCTCCGAATAACAGGTGTGGAAACTCGTGTGCTCGTGCCGCCGGTGGTTAGGCTGACGGCCGTGGTGGCTGGCCTCGGCGAACTGTTGCGCCAGGTGGCGCGGCAGGACGCCGAGGCGTTCGCCGCCTTTTACGACCTGACGCGGGCCAGGGTGTTCGGCCTCGTCACCCGGGTATTGCGCGACACCGGTTACAGCGAGGAGACCATGCAGGAGATCTATCTGCAGGTCTGGCGCAGCGCCGACAGCTATGACCCCGCCGCAGGCTCTCCGCTGGCCTGGCTGATGACGCTGGCGCACCGTCGTGCCGTCGACCGGGTACGCTCTGAGCAGTCCGGGAGCCAGCGCGAATCACGTTACGGCGTCGCCACTTTCGAGGTGCCGTCGGATTCCGTCGCCGATTCCGTCATTTCGAGCGACGAACGCCGTCAGGTCGCCGACTGCCTGGGCTCGCTGACCGACGCGCAGCGCGAGTGCATCCAGCTCGCCTACTACGACGGGCTGACATACGCTCAAGTGTCCGAACAATTGTCGGCGAACCTCGCGACGATCAAATCGCGGATGCGTGACGCCATCCGCGGCCTTCGCAAGTGCCTGGGGATCGCATGACCGAACCAACCGACTCCGAACTCATCGCGCTGGCGACGCCCTACGCGCTGCACGCGCTGTCAGAGGCCGAAACCGCCGACGTGGAGGGGCGCCTCGCCGCCGCCCCCGCAGCGGTCGCCAACGCATTCGCCGACGAGGTCCGCACGGTCCGCGAGACTATGGCGGTGATGTCGGCGGGCACCGCCGTCGACCCGCCGGATCACCTGCGCGAGCGTGTCCTCGCCGATATCGCCGCCGATCCGGTGCGGCTGCAGTCCCGCAGGCGGCGTTGGCAGACCGCGGTGTTGGGTGCCGCGGCGGCGGTGGTGATCGGGTTCGGCGCGCTCGGCGTGGGTCTGGCGCTGCGCCCGGCCGCCGCCCCGTCGACCGTCGAGCAGGTGTTCGCCGCCCCCGACGTGCGCACCGTGTCGGGGCCGATTCCGACCGGCGGCACGGCGACCGTGGTGTTCTCCCGGGAGCGCAACGCGGGGGTGCTGGTGATGAACAACGTCGCACCACCGGAGCCCGACACCGTCTACCAGATGTGGCTGATCGACGACGAGGGTCCGCATCCGGCGGGCACCATGGCCAGCGTCGCGCCGTCGACCACGGCGCTGCTGCCTGACCTGGGCGCCTCCGAGGCGCTGGCCTTCACCGTGGAACCGCCCGGCGGTTCGGAGCAACCGACCACACCGGCGTTCGCCGAGTTACCGCTGACCTAGGGTCTGCGCCGTCGAGCGATTGGGGTCCGAGTGACGGCTCTGGCAGCATTGGGGGCGATGACTACCCGTCGTGAGCTGCCCGAGTCGCCGTATCTGGCCGCCGTGTCCGGCCGCAAACCGAACCGCGTGCCCGTGTGGTTCATGAGGCAGGCCGGGCGTTCGCTGCCCGAGTATCGGGCGTTGCGCGCGAAGAACACGATGATGCAGGCATGCTTTGACACCGAGCTGATCACCGAGATCACGCTGCAGCCGGTGCGCAGGCACGGCGTGGACGCCGCGATCCTGTTCTCCGATATCGTGGTGCCGCTGCGCGCGTCGGGTATCGCGCTGGACATCGTGCCCGATGTCGGCCCGGTGATCGACCATCCGATCCGCACCATCGCCGACGTCAACGCGATGAAACCGCTTGAATCGCAACAGGTCACCGCCGTCACCGACGCTGTGCAGCTGCTGGTCAAGGAGTTGGGTGAGGTGGCGCTGATCGGGTTCGCCGGCGCGCCGTTCACGCTGGCCTCCTACCTCATCGAAGGCGGTCCGAGCCGCCAACACGAACACACCAAGGCGATGATGTTCGGCGAAACCGACACCTGGCACGCCCTGATGGAAACGTTGACCGACCTGACCATCGCGTTCCTGCAAGCCCAGGTCGGCGCCGGTGTGGACGCCATCCAGGTGTTCGACTCCTGGGCCGGCACCCTGTCGCTGGCCGACTACCGCAACTATGTGCTGCCGCACAGCACCCGGGTGTTCGCCACGCTGGCCGACGCCGGTGTGCCGATGACCCACTTCGGGGTCGGCACCGCCGAACTGCTGGGCGCCATGTCGGAGGCCGTATCCCACGGCGGTCCCGCCGTCGTCGGCGTCGACTGGCGCACCTCGCTGACCGACGCCGCCGCCCGGGTGAAGCCGGGCACGGCGCTTCAGGGAAACCTCGACCCGGTGGTGATGCTGACGGGCTGGCCGGTGGTCGAACGGGCCGTACGCGCTGTCGTCGAGGACGGCCGCCGCGCCGTCGACGCCGGCGTTGCCGGGCACGTGTTCAACCTGGGCCACGGCGTGCTGCCCGCCACCGACCCGGGGGTGATCACCGACGTGGTGGAGCTGGTGCACACCCTGTGAGCCGTTCGTATTGCGTTGTCGGCGGCGGTATTTCGGGTCTCGTCGCCGCGTACCGGCTGCGGGTGACGGCCGGGCCGGACGCGTCGATAACGCTGTTCGACCCCGCCGACCGGCTCGGCGGTGCCCTGCGCACCGAACGGGTCGGCGGGCAGCCGATGGACGTCGGCGCCGAAGCTTTCGTCACCCGGCGACCCGAGATGCCCGCGCTGCTGACCGAGCTGGGACTGGCCGGCCGCCAGGTCGGCACCACCGGCGTGCGGCCGCTGATCTACAGCCAGGCCCGCCTGCACCCCTTGCCGACCAACACCCTGCAGGGCGTGCCCACCGACCCGTCGACCATGCGGGGTCTGGTGGACGACGCCACCGTCGCGCGCATCGCCGACGAACGCGCCCGGCCGCTGCGGTGGCGGCCCGGGGCCGATCCTTCGGTCGCCGAACTGGTCGGCGACCGGTTCGGCGAGCAGGTGGTGGCCCGCTCCGTGGACCCGCTGCTGGCTGGGGTGTATGCGGGGTCGGCGGCCACCATCGGGGTGCGTTCGGCGCTTCCGGCGCTGGCTGCGCAGTTGGACCGGGGTGCGCGCAGCCTGACCGACGCCGCCCGGGACGCGCTGGCGGCGTCGACGGTTCCGCGTGACGCGCCGATCTTCGGTGCGGTGGATGGCGGCTATGCGGTGCTGGTCGACGAGCTCGTCCGCCGCGCAGCCGCGCACTGGCTGCAGGTCGGCGTCGAGGCGGTGCACCGGTCACCGCACGGCTGGGAAGTGGCCGACGACGAGGGCACCCGCCACCACGCCGACGCCGTCGTGCTGGCGGTCCCGGCGCCGCAGCTGGCGCGGCTGGTCGCCGAGGTCGCGCCGCGCACCGCGGCCGCCGCCCGGCGCATCGCGGTGGCGTCGACGGCCCTGGTGGCCCTGGCGCTGCCGGGCGGCACACCGCTGCCGCAGCACTCCGGTGTGCTGGTGGCCAGCGGGGAACGGTTGCGCGCCAAGGCGATCACGTTGACCACCCGCAAATGGGGCCCACGGGGAAACGTCGAGCTGGTGCGGTTCTCCTATGGCCGGTTCGGCGACGACCTGGCCCGCAACGTCGGCGACGAGGAGCTGCTGTCGTGGGCGGCGTTGGACCTGCACGCGGTGTTCGGCATCCACGCCGAGCCGGTGGATCATCATGTGCAGCGGTGGATCGACGCGATGCCGCAGTACGGGCCGGGCCACCCCGAGCTGATCGCCGACCTGCGCGCGGGCCTGCCGCCGGGGTTGGCGGTGGCGGGCGGCTATCTGGACGGTATCGGCGTGCCGGCCTGTGTGGCGTCGGCCACTAGGGCGGCGGCGTCCCTGGTGACCGCCCGCGTGGCACGATAGGGGCATGGCCAAGCTCGATTACGACGCGCTCAACTCCACCCTTCGCTACCTGATGTTTTCGGTGTTCTCGGTGCAACCGGGGGCGCTTGGAGAAGAGCGCGCGGGCGTGATCGACGAGTTCTCGACGTTCCTCAAACAGCAGGAGGAGCGCGGGGTGGTGGTGCGCGGCATCTACGACATCGCGGGCATGCGCGCCGACGCCGACTTCATGTTCTGGACGCACGCCGAAAACCTCGAGGCGCTGCAGGCCACCTACGCGGACTTCCGCCGCACCACCGCGTTGGGGCGGGCCAGCACGCCGGTGTGGAGCAACGTCGCGCTACACCGCCCGGCGGAGTTCAACAAAAGCCACATCCCGGCGTTTCTGGCCGGGGAGGAACCGGGCAACTACATCTGCGTGTATCCGTTCGTCCGGTCCTACGACTGGTACCTGCTGCCCGACGAGGAGCGCCGCCGGATGCTGTCCGAGCACGGGATGGCCGCCCGCGGATACAAGGATGTGCGGGCCAACACGGTGCCGGCGTTCGCGCTTGGCGACTACGAGTGGATCCTGGCGTTCGAGGCGCCGGAGCTGCACCGCATCGTCGATCTGATGCGCGATCTGCGCGCCACCGACGCGCGACTGCATGTCCGCGAGGAGACGCCGTTCTTCACCGGCCCGCGGGTGAGCCCGGAGCAGTTGGTCACCGCGCTGCCGTAACTCATGTCGCCGCGATCTGCGTCGAAAACGCGACCTCACCGCAGTTTCGCCGGCTACCCGGGATAGTCACCGCGTCAAGCTTTGGGTACCAGCCGCAACGAGATCGAGTTGATGCAGTAGCGCTGATCGGTGGGCGTCGGATAGCCCTCACCCTCGAAGACGTGGCCGAGGTGGCTGTGGCAGTTGGCGCAGATCACCTCGACGCGGCGCATACCCAACGAGTCGTCCGGGCGCAGGATCACCGCATCGGAGTCCGCCGGATCGAAGAACGACGGCCAGCCGCAGTGCGATTCGAACTTCTCGGTGCTGCGGAACAGTTCAACGCCGCAGGCCCGGCACTGGTAGACGCCTTCGGTCTTGGTGTCGGTGTACTCGCCGGTGAACGGGCGCTCGGTGCCGGCCTGGCGGAGGACGTGGAACTCCTCGGGGCTGAGCTTCTGGCGCCACTCGTCGTCGGTGAGCTGCAGTTTGGGAGCCGGTGTGGTCATAGGTCCAGGCTAGCGACTCTGGGCGAATCTGCAGTGAGGGCTGTGGTAGGCGGCCTATGCGCAGAATTAGGCGCGCGCAGGTTCCGTCCGGACCTCTTTCATCCACGGCGGATCGATACCGTCGTCGAGCCTGTCTTCGGACTTGGCGTCCAGATAGCGGAAGTGGAGCACCGAGAACACCACGATCACCACCAGCGACCAGCCGTAGGTGATCTTCAGGTACTCCAGCGCGCGTCCGGTCGTCGGCCAGTGGCCCAGCAGCCAGCGGTCCATCGTCATGAAGCCGTAAATGCCCAGCCACGCAGGCCAGTTGCGCAGCACCGAGTTCGGCAGCACCACCGTCATCAGGAACGGGAACAGCATCATCGAGTAGTAGCCCTGGCCGAGCGACAGCACCAGCCACGACGTAATGAGCAGCACACCAGAGGATGTCAGCATCCAGAACAGCGGGTCGCGGGTGCGGTAGTAGCGGTACAGCAGCCACAGGCTCGCCGCGCCCAACACCACAAACGCGATGCGCAACACCATGATCAGCCACATCGGCAAGCCGTAGTACACACCGTTGCCCAGGATCGAGCTGTTGAAGTAGTCGCGGGTCGACAGGATGTAGGGCAGCGTGCGGGTGACGAAGCTCATCGGGTCGCTGATCAACGGCCACGCCGCGATGTTGAACACCACCGGCAGCGCGAACGCCGTCACCAACGATCGCCACTGCCTATTCAAAAGCGGCAGCAACAGCAGCGGCGCCAGCAGGGGTTTGACCACCAGCGTCAACCCGATCGCGACACCGGCCCACCACTCGTGGCTTCGCACGCCGCTGAGCAGCCACCGAAAGAACAGCACCTCCAGCAGCAGCAGAACACCGTTGATGTTGCCGAAAACCAAGGTGTTGGTGACGCTTTCGGTGCAGAACATCGCCAGTAGCAGCGCGGGCGCGGCCACCGAGGCTAACGTGAACTTGAACAGCCGCAGCAGGAAGTAGGCGGCCAGCACGATCGCCAGCGTGTTGAAGAAGATGAACCAGTACCGCGACGCGTCAACCGGCAGATAGCCGAACGGCGCCATGATCAGCGTGCCGCCCGGCGGGTACAGGTAGTGCGGGTCGACGTGGTCGAACTGGGCGTTGTAGATGTCCTGGCCCATCTTGAAGGCCACCATGGCGCGGTACACCGGACCGAAGTCGTCGGTGATGTAACCGTTGGTGGCCAACACGTAGCTGCGGTGGATGATCGCCATGATGGCGATCGGCCACAGAATCGACCGCAGCACCGAGGCCGTGCTCGGCGCGGAGGTGCGGGGTCGGAAAGCGGTCAGGACAAGATCGCGCACGTGCGCACGGTACACCGACAGCCTCGACGCCAGCGGTCAGGCCGGGCAGAACGTGTCGGTGTCGGGTAGTTCGCCGGTGTCGAGGTAGCCGATCACCGGCGGAAGCGCACACGGTGAGTAGATCGACGCGCCGTGTCCGATGCCCTGCCACATCACCCGCCGGTTGGGGGAGCCGGCGTTGATCACCGTGGCCGCGACGGCTGCGACGCCCTCGTTGCCGACGATCGGGTCGTTCTGGGTACCGAGCAGCAACACGGGCAGTTTGAGGTTCTGGGGCTCGTTCGGTGTCGAGCCGCTCGGCCAAGAAAGGCACTGCACCAAGGCAAGCGCGCCCACCCGGCCGAACTGCGGATACAGCTTGTCCCACTCGACGACCAGTTCACGCACGCGATCGGGGGTGGGCCGGCTCAGCGAATCGCTGCAGTCGTTGACGAACTGCCCGTCGGTGTCGCGCATCGATTCGGCCCGGGTGATCAGGCTCGACATCGGCCCGGAGTCCCCGGCGCGGGCGGCGGCCACCGCCGCGGCCAACGTGTTGCCGGCGGCCACCCGGTCGCCGCGCGGATAGCCCAGCGCGGTCGAGATCGCATTGGTCACGGCTGCCACCGACGCTCCGGCCGGTCCGCGTCCCTGCCGGGCGTCGTTGAGCAGCGCGTCGACGGCGGCCTTGGGGTTGGGGCCCAGCGGGCAGTTGGCGGCCGCGCACTGCGCCGCCCACGCGTCGAGCGCGGCCTGCTCACCTTTGACGCGCTGCTCCATCGCCGCTTCGGCGGCGATACCGAGCGGCAGGGGTGAGTCGAGCACCAGCCGGCCCACCTTGTTGGGATGGCTTCCCGCATACGCCAGCGCCACCTGGGCGCCGTTGCCGATTCCCAGCAGCGCCAGCGTCGGCACGTCCCAGGTGCTGCGCAATCGCTCGAGGTCCTCGGCGGCATGCGCATTGGAGTAGGCCGAGTCGCCGGGCGCGATGGTGTCGGTGCAGTTGGTGGTGGCCGTCTGGGTGATCTCGCGCAGGTTGGCGACCGGATCGTCGCCGGGCTCGAACTGGGCTTGATCGGCCATCTGTTGGCGGTCGTAGAGGTCGCGGCACTCCAGCGCGCCCGACATGCCCATACCGCGCCGGTCTACGGCCACGATCGGGTGGCTCTTGAGCAGATCGGCGCCCGCCCGCGACAACCACACCGGCAGTTGCTGCGACGTCGGCAGGTTCGAGCCGGTCGTCATCACCAGCGGGCCGGCGTCCTCGGGGGTGTCCGTGCCGGTGGCGCGCACGACCCCGACGCTCAGCGTGCCCGCTGCCCCGTTGATCGGATCCAGGTCGGCGTCATAGCTCGCGCAGTCCAGCGTGACTCCCGGGGCGGCCGGGACGCCGGCTTCGCTGAACACCCGCGACGTGCATTCGCGCCAGGCCAACTCGTTCTTCGGAGCCTCGATCGGCGGCGGACCCTGCGGCGCCTGGGTGGTCTCGGGCTGGCCCTGCGGGCCGGCGCCGGAATCGGTGGCAAAACGCGGGTTGGCGGCCAGCCCGGGGGCACAACCGGCGATGACCGCGGCGACGGTTGCCAGGCTCAGGGTCCCGACCAGCTGGTTACGCCGATGCATGCCGACCACAGTACTGACGCGTCGCCTCAATCTGCGCGCACGTAGCGCGTGTAGAGGTAGCCGCCGTCGTCGCAGAGCAGGTGCGCCGGGCGCATGCGGGTGTGCACCTCACCGGACCCGGTGGCGATCCGTGGGGCCAGCCCGCCGAGCAAGATCGGCGCCACGGTCAGGCACAGTTCGTCGAGCTGGTCGTTCTCGATGAACATGCCCAGCACCTGCGGCCCGCCTTCGCTGAGCACCCGGTACAGCCCGCGCTCGGCCAGGATCCTCAGCAGCATCGTGGCGTCGACGCGGTCGGCTCGGCTGCCCGAGGCGTCGATCACGTCGGCGACCCCGCTGAGCCTGTTGTGCGTGGTGCCGAACGCGTCGGTGCAGGTGAGGATCATCGGCCGGGTCTCGGTGTGGGTGAAGAATCGGGCGTCGGGGTCGAGATTTCCGGATTTGGTGACGACGGCTAGCGGGGGCACCTCGGCCTGGCCGCGGCGCTGCCGGGCGCTGCGGTGCGCGACGGGCACCTGTGCGCCGGAGTAGTTCTCGACGCGCACGGTGGCCGCGCCGACGACGATGACGTCGGCCGCGTAGCGCATCAGCCGGAACAGCGCCCGGTCGCCGGCCTCGGCCATCCCGCCGGCCTTGCCGTCTGCGGTGGCGCCGCCGTCGATGCTGGCGATCATGTTGGCGCGCACCCAGGGGCGCTGCAGGCCGTCGGGGTAGGCGTAGAACTCGGATACGCGGCCGTCGTCGACACTGTCGGTGGGTCCGAGGACGCTGAATTGCATCCCGGCGGCGGTATCGGACATGAACACGATCGAAGCACGCCGATAGGGTGCCTGCATGCACGGGTCCAGCGGTCTGCGACATCTGGTCGACCGGCACCCCGACGTCACCCCGGAGCGGCTGATCGCCCAACTCACCCCGCCGCCCACCTTCGCCGACGTCAGCTTCGACACCTACCTGCCCGACCCGGCCGAGCCGTCGCAGGCCCAGGCCGTGCAGTCGTGTCTGCGGTTCTGCGCGCAGGCCGTGCAGCGGCGGACCGGCAAGAAGAAGATGTTCGGCCGGCGTGAGGTGCTGCCGGGGGTCGGGCTCTATCTCGATGGCGGGTTCGGCGTCGGCAAGACGCACCTGCTGGCGTCGTCCTACTATCGCCTGCCCGGGCCGAAAGCGTTCGCCACCTTCGGCGAATTGACGCAATTGGCAGGGGTTTTCGGCTTCAGCGAATGTATCGACCTGCTGGCCGACTACGTGGTGGTGTGTATCGACGAATTCGAGCTGGACGACCCGGGCAACACCACGCTGATCTCCCGGTTGCTGTCGGCGCTCGTCGAACGCGGCGTCTCGGTAGCGGCCACCTCCAACACCCTGCCCGAGCAACTCGGTGCGGGCCGTTTCGCTGCCCAGGACTTTCTGCGGGAGATCAACACGCTTGCAACGATTTTCGACACCGTGCGCATCGACGGTCCTGACTACCGGCACCGCGGTCTGCCGCCCGCGCCCGAGCCGCTCACCGACGACGAGGTGGCACGGCAGGCGCAGCAGGTTGCCGGTGCGACGCTCGATGAGTTCGATGCGCTGTGCGCGCACCTGGCCACCATGCATCCGTCGCGCTACCTCGCGCTGATCGAGGATGTGCCCGCGGTGTTCATCACCGGCGTGCATCCAATCGACGACCAGAACGTCGCGCTGCGGCTGGTGTCGCTGACCGACCGGCTCTACGACGCCGGCGTTCCGGTGGTCGCCTCGGGCGCCAAGCTCGACACCATCTTCAGCGACGATATGCTCGCCGGCGGTTTCCGCAAGAAGTACCTGCGCGCGACGTCGCGGCTGCTGGCACTGTCCCGCGCCCTTTGACGCTTCGCCGCCGAACGTGGGTTACCCGCACGCTCTTTGCGCGCGAAGTGTGCAACAACCCCACACTCGGCGGCGTCAGATCGCGCGCACCATCACGTAGTCGTCCTCGATGTCGCTGCCGAGTTGAAACGTCTTGGTGCCCCTGATGTTGAACCCGTGTTTGGTGTAAAACCGTTGGGCGCGTCGGTTTTGTTGGTTGACGCCGAGCCACACGCAGGCGGCGCCGTGTTCGGCGGCGGTGCCCAACGCCGCCGACATCAACGCCGCCGACACGCCTGCGCCGTGGCTGTCGGCCAGCACATACATCTTCGACACCTCGACGGCGGGACGCAGCGTGACCGCGCGCTGCACATCGTCGTCATCGGGCACGCCCCGAATCAGCATGGCATAGCCCAGCATTCGGCCGTCCACCCGTGCCACGAGCAGGTCGCGGTCGGGGTCAGCGAGGTATTCGCGGAACCGACTCTGCGAGAGGTTCTCGGCGATGAACGCGGCGATGTCCTGCGGTGACGCCGACGGGGGACAGGCCAGCGGAAACGTCCGGGCCGCCACGTCGGCGAGGTCGACAAGATCGGCTTCGGTAGCCGCCGCGACGTCAATAACCAATCGTCAGGACACGTTCCACTGCGCAAGGTGCTGACCGGTGACCCTATCGATGAGCACCACGTTGGAGATCAGATCGCGGTAGCAGTCCCACCACACGCCGCCGCTGACCGTCGATCCCGCGGGTGCGTTGTTCAGCGCGCGCTGCAATGAATCCGGCGCGTCGGTGTTGCGCGGTTCGTAGGCGTCGCCCGTCGGTGTGACGCCGCGGAACTGGTAGGTGATGGCCTGCGCGTAGGGCGTGGGCACTGCGATCGGGTGCACGCTGATCTGGCCGCGCCAGACCTCGTGGCGCGGCGGCCGCGGGGGATAGCCGAAGCCGGGGGGAACCGGTGAGGGCGCGATGCTGTGCACGGTGATGTCGGCGACCAGGCCCTTGAAGTCCACCCGCAGCGTCTCGCCGAGACGCCCGATGGGTGTCGTCGCGGCGGAGGCGGGGGCCGCCACGACGGCGGTGGCAGCCGACAGTGCTGCGATGAGGACCACGAACCAGCGACGCATGGCGCAAATGATTCCACAAACTGAAACGTGTTACAGCGGCTTCTCCGGTGCGGGTGGTGCGTCAGCCTTGGGTGAACGGTTCCAGCGCGGCGGCAAGGTCGGCCTCGAAGCGGTCGCGGTCGACGCCCAGAACGTGCAGGACGCCGTCGCCTTCCTCGGCTTCAAATAGCGCCAGCAGGATGTGCTCGGTGCCAATATAGTTGTGCCCCAACCGAAGCGCCTGCCGGAAGGTCAGTTCGAGCGCCTTCTTGGCTGCGCTGTTGAATGGTGTCAGCGCCGGCAGGTCGCCCTCGGTGCGCGGTGGAAGTTCGACAGCCTGGTTGACGGTGGCGGCGTTCACCGCTTGGCCGGCGAGCAGCTTGACCGCCAGCCCCTCGGGATCCTCGAACAGTCCGAGCAGCAGGTGGTCGGGAGTGATCTCGGTGTTGCCCGCTTCATGCGCCTTGTTCTGCGCGACCACTATGACGTTGCGTGCCCGCGGGGTGAACCGGTTGAAGCCGTCGTTGGGATCGAGCGCGTCGGCCTTGGGTACGAAGCGCTTTTGGGCGGCCTGCTTGGTGACGCCCATGCACTTGCCGATGTCGGTCCACGATGCCCCTGACCTGCGTGCTTGGTCGACGAAGTGGCCGATCAGGTGGTCGGCGATGTCGCCGAGGGCGTCGGCGGCCAGCACCGCGTCGGTGAGTTGATCGAGGGGTTCGCTGTGCACGTCCTTGATGACGTCGATGAGGTCGTCGAGGCGGACGGGGTTGCGGATCTTGGTTTGCGGTGTCATGGCGTCAACCCTAGGTTGACACCGCTAGTTTCGTCAACTAGCGGTTGACGGTTACGGGCCGCGAAAACGCGGAGTCGTTTTTGCTCGCGCCGTCGTGGGTATTCGACGCGCCGTTATGGGAAACAGGGTCAACGGTTCGAGCACGCAGTCGGCGCTGCTGCGACGCGCGATCAGCTTCATTCACGAGAACGCCGACCATGACATCACACTCAACGATATTGCCGCCGCCGTCAACGTCACCCCGCGCTCGGTGCAATACACCTTCCGGCGCCACATGGACACCACGCCGTTGGAGTACCTGCGCCGGGTGAGGCTTTGCCGTGCGCACCGCGAGTTACGCAACGCCGACCCGTCCGTCGACACGGTGATGGCAATCGCCGGTCGGTGGGGATTCGCTCACGCGGGTCGGTTCAGCAGCCTCTACAAGCAGACGTTCGGGCAGCCGCCGAGTCGCACGCTGCGGGAAGCCTGAGCGCTATCTCGGGAAGAAGCCCGCGCGGGTGAAGATGCCGGGCTGCCAGCCCTCGGGTCCCCGACACAGCAGGGGACGCCCGTCGGGTGCCTGGGCGGCCGACTGCGGCTTCGGGCACGGTGAGCCGATTTCCTGGACGCCGTAGAGCTGGTAGGCCGCCACCCAGAACCCGGTGTACACGGGGGGCCATTGGTTTTCGATCCAGCGGCATTGCAGGACCTCGCCGCCGGGGCCGCGGCCGAACGTGAAGCGCTCCATGTTGGTGCAGGGTCCGGCGAGGTGGGCGTCGTAGCTCATGCCCGGGACGTCGGTGGCGTAGCGGCCTGGGCTGTCGTGATACATCAGGTCGTCGTCGGCGGATGCGGCGGGAGCCGTGCTGACGGCCAGGCCGGCGACCGCCACGGCGGCGAAAAATTCGCGAATCATCTCCACCCTTACGTTGTTCCGCCCGGTTGATCTAGACAGAGACTAGTAGGTCAGAGCGCGGTCGACGGGTGCTTTGTCGGTTGTCACGGCCGCGCTTGACGGACCGTCAGTGGGACGTCGATGCGTTCGTGTCGCCCGTCGATCCGGAACCGGTAGGTGTGGTAGCCGCCGCCGGGAACGACGGGCAACACCAGCGAGGGCATGCACATGAACTTCATCGGCGCCTCGACGGTGAAGTCCGACCTGTGCGACTGCAGGCGTTGTTCGTTGGGCCCGTCGGCGTCGATGATCAGCGAAAAGCTTTCGCCGATATTGGCGGCGTCGACGTCGCAGAGCACCACGACGTCGCACTGGAACGCGGTGGCGTTGGGCGCGACGGTGGTGCTGGCCCAGAAGCCCCCTTCGAGGTTGAGCATGCCGTCGACGACCTCGACGCGGTTGGCGAAAAATGCCGCGGTCAGGCGCATGGACTCAACCTAGTGGATTCGGTGATGCAGCCCGGTTGGCGGCGTGTCAGCGTTCGCATGCGACACCGTCGTTGTCGCCGTCGAGGCCGGAGCGGTAGCCGGGCTGGCCGGCGAGGATGGGTGCCGCTCCAGCGGCGCGCGCGGCCGCGCAGTTGGGGTAGTAGGCCGAGGCCGACGACGGCGGCGGCGGGGTGGCCGGTTCGTAGAACGACCGCGGTGGCGTCGCCGCGGCGGGGGCGGTGTCGGCCGATGAGGTGGCGCCGTTGCAGGGCGGGCCCCACAGTCCGCGGCGGGCGTCGCGGGCTTCGCGTTCGGCGGCGACGATCGCGTCGTGGCGGCTGACGGGTCGGCCGCCGTAGACGTAGCCGCGGGCGGTGCCGGCGCGGGCGGCCTCGACGGCATAGTCGAAGCCGTCGGCGCGCACGAGGTAGGCCAGGGTGCGGCCGTAGCGGTCGGTGCGGTCCTGGGTCGGGTCGGTCACCAGCGCGACGCGCTGGCCGAGCATGGTCGAGGTCGCGAACTCGGTGGCTTCGGGTCCCCAGCATTCGACGGGGGAGTTGGGCTTTTTGGTTTCGGGGGTGTCGATGCCGAGGATGCGCACGCGCAGCCGGCCGCGAACTTCGTCGCGGATGTCGATGGTGTCGCCGTCGACGACCCGGAGCACGACGGCGGTGGCGTCGACGGGTTCGGCGTGGGTGGTCGGGGCGGGAATGGCGAGGGCTGCGGCCGCGGCGACGACGGCGGCGACGAGACGGTAGATCACGGTGCCCATGAGGTCAAAGCTAACCAGGGTTTGAGTGAGCGGCGGCAGATGGGCGATGAGCAAAAGAGTGTCAGCGCCGGTCAGAAGTGGGTGTGATGTAGATCACTTTGCGGGCTGAGCAGCGCGAACTGCGGCTTGCGAGGCCGCTTAGTACGGCGAAGTGGTTTCACTACACGCTCGAAGGGCAACAAGCAGGCACGCAAGATGAGTCAGCCCGGAGAGCCCGGACGTCAGCCGTGACTAGAGAACCCTGGTCTGCAGCGCCTGGCGACGAGCCGGGATATCACACCGAGGAGATAAGAAATGAAGAAGCCACTAGTTGTCGGAGCCACCACGTTGACCCTGCTGTTCGGCGGAGCCGGCGTCGCGACTGCATCGACGTTCGAAGCGCCCGCGACGACGACCACCACGGTGGCGCAGCAAGTCGAGGACGATGACAGCGGCGACAACGGCCTGTGGGGCCTGTTGGGTCTGCTGGGCCTGGCCGGTCTGATCGGCCTCAAGCGGCGCAAGGATGCTGACTACCCCGCCACCCGTGGCGGCGGCACGGTCAACAACCCGCGCGCGTAAGCGTTAACTGACGAAGAGTTCCCCGCCAGATCGGCGGGGAACTCTTTGGTTTGGGCGAAGCGGGCGTATGAGTTTCACACCAAACGTTCGCGGCTATCAAGCGACTGCTGGCGAGTACCCCGGGTGCGGGGACCACACGAGGGGCGGGTACACGGGCCGAGGGTATACG